>PBTS01000031.1:0-26383 GCA_002729175.1 Fidelibacterota bacterium | reverse complement strand
CACGACCATCCATGTTTTTTGTCAATTTCCCCGGTTGGGCAAACCGTTGCCATTTAGAATATCGTTGAATTTGTCGACGAACCTTGAAATTTTTAGACTCCAGAGACTTGGGTCTGCTCTTTCCTTTCGATTCCTCCATCTTATCCCGCTCAAACTTCGCCTGCCCTGCCTGCCTTAGGCGTTCGGACAACGGTTCCAGTTTCTGATGCATAAGCCGCTCCTGTCGGTTTTGCTTCAATTGCTCAGCCGTGGGGAGCCTGGATAGACCTTTTTCTAACTCTCCTCGTTTTTTGTTCTTATCAGCGAATACATCAGTTTTTGCAACAGACATGGAGAATGCAACAATTAGAAAAATAATGACTTGGAATGATTGTCTATTCATGGGACCCTCTTTGATTATTTTATAAATATCTTAAACATAAAAACGGTAACGGTCTTATTTTAGAATAAATGTATGCCTTTGTCAAAAAGTCCACAAGGATATTCTTCATCACTGGCAGGAACTGTGACCAGGGTCACATTCGGGGTTTCTAACCATCACCGGCCTTAGGAACTATAGGTAGTAAATTTTTCCCTAAGAGAGGGTTCCACCGGAAGTATCGTATTTCAGGCAAATCCCGATGATGAAAAGGTCCTTGTCATTCTGCATGAATAATCACTTCTTGAGCCTTCAAGTAGCCCGGGGCAGGTTGAAGAAGGATTGAGCCGTTTCCGTTGTCGAATCTGCCACTTCTGAAACATCTACTCCCTTCGTTTCCGAAATCCGCTCAGCAATGTAGGGGATGTTTGCCGGCTCATTCAGCTTCCCGCGATTGGGTCTTGGTGCCATAAAAGGGCAGTCCGTTTCAAGCATGATTCGATCCATGGGAATGGCTAAGAGAACGGCCTCGGTGTGGTTCTTACCAAAAGTGACATTCCCTGTGAAAGATAGAAAACACCCAAGGGAAACTACTCTCCCGGCCATCTCTGTATCGCTGGAAAAACAGTGGAGAACAGACCTTTCATACCGGACCTCTTCTAGAATTTTTAATATATCTTCATCGGCGTCACGGTTGTGAATCACCGCCGGCAGATCCAGTTCCCGCGCGAGCGCAAGTTGAGATTGGAAAACTTCTTTCTGAACGTTTCGGGGAGAAAAGTCTCTAAAATAATCAAGACCCATCTCTCCCATCGCCACAACTTTGGAATGGGATGCCAGATCCCTCAGTTGATGGAGATAATCGTCAGGCGTATCTTTGGCATCGTGAGGGTGGACGCCAACAGTGGCAAAAACGGCATTGTACTTTTCGGCGATTGAAATGGACGTTTTCGAAGACGGAAGATCGGTGCCAACGCAGATGATCTGTGTCACTCCGGCAGCCTCTGCCCGTTTCACAACATCACCGAGCTGATTTTTTAGATCGTCATAATAAAGATGAGCGTGGGTATCNATATACAAGTGATCAGATGTGANACAAATTCAGCTTTATGAAATACGGATNCCGGAACCGACCTTTGTATCGTCTACTGTAACAACCACAACTGAATCGTCACTGCTTGCCGCCAGAAGCATACCGTTCGATTCCACTCCTCTTATAACTGCAGGTTCAAGATTGGCCACAACAACAATTGTTTTTCCCACCAGATCCTCCGNCGCATAATGTTCNGCNATNCCGGCTACAATCTGCCGCGTTTCTCCGCCCACCTCCAGTTGAAGCTTAAGAAGCTTATCGGCACCTTCAACCTTTTCAGCNGCGGTAACAACAGCGGTCCGCANGTCTACTTTAGCAAAATCGTNAATAGAAATCTTTCCGTCAGACATCACGTTCTCCTTTTCATCTTTAACTTTATCGAGGTCCTTATCCGGCAATTCAATTTTTGGGAAAGGAATTTCAAAATCTCCCAGCGGTNTNCCTGCTTCAAGGCACTCTTTGGCTGATGCCATGCTCAGGCCAAGCATATGCAAAATTTTCTNACACCGTGCCGGCATAATGGGTTGCAAAAGAGCAACAGCTTGCCGGAGACAGTCGGTAGCGGTGTATAAGACTGTTCCGGCCCGGCCGGTNTCACTCTTAACCAGCTTCCACGGCGCCATNTGTTCCATATAACGATTGATAGCCCGGACAAANTGCAACGTTTCTTCCACCGCTTCACTCAAACGCATNTTCGAAATATTATCCGTCACAAGATCGGAGATACTGTCAGCTTTCTNACTCAATTCAGCCTCGGCATCAGTCAGATCGCCTTTCGGNGGAANCACACCATCAAAGTGTCTGTCAATAAGCGTGCTGANCCTCCCCACCAAATTGCCCAGNTCGTTGGCCAGATCACTATTGTAGCGCCTGATAAATGATTCCATGGTGAAGCTGGCATCTTGGCCAAGAACCATCTCCCGCATGAGATAGTAGCGGACAGGGTCCACACCGTATTCTTCGATCAGATCAAGNGGATTTACCACATTACCTAACGATTTACTCATTTTGGATTCNCCCGAAAGCCACCAGCCGTGGGCGAAGATGGACTTGGGCAGTGGCAANTTTGCGGACATGAGCATGGTGGGCCAGTAGACAGTGTGGGTTGTCAGAATATCTTTTCCGATAAGATGATATTCACAGGGCCACCATTTGTTATANGATTCATNATCCGTNCCAAAACCGGTAGCCGTCACATAATTGATCAGTGCATCAAACCAGACATAGGTNACNTAGTCGGTGTCAAAGGGAAGATCAATCCCCCAATTCAGGCGAGATTTAGGCCGGGAAATGCACAGATCCCCGAGAGGCTGCTTTAGAAAACCGAGGACTTCATTTTTCCGGTGCTTCGGCTGNATGAAGTCGGGGTTGTCATTGATATGGTCAATGAGTGCCCGCTGGTANTTGGACATCCTGAANAAATAGTTCTTCTCCTTTAGTTTNTTGATGTCACGAAACTCTCCAGTCTCNGATTCTTTCTCGGTGATAAACCGTTCTTCCGAGACGGAATAGAGTCCTTCATACTCATCTTCGTACACATCGCCATTATCATGAACCATTTGCAATATNTCTTGCACAACTTTTGCATGGCGGTCTTCCGTAGTTCGGATGAAATCATCATTGGATATATGGAGTTTCTCCCAAAGTTCAAGAAACCGAGNCGCCATTTCATCGCAGTGCTGTTTAGGGGCCACACCCCTTTTTTNCGCAGCCTGCTGCACTTTTTGNCCATGTTCATCCANCCCAGTAAGGAAAAAGACCTCTTCGCCTCNGGCACGATGATACCGGGAAAGCACGTCGGCCAGAATCGTAGTATACGCATGGCCGATATGGGGCTTATCATTCACATAGTATATAGGNGTCGTAATGTAGAACTTGCTCACCGGGTAGCACCTTTCAATCCGTCACGGACTTCCATCAGCAGATCCATAAGCACCAAATTTAGCTGAAAATTNCGGGCAAGTGAATNGGCGCATTTCTCCACCGCTGTGATGATTCTTGTNTAGTCTGCCTCCGGGAACCGATGGCTGAACTTACGAACTTCNTCCTCNAGCATGGAAAGGATGAAACTTGATTCACCGTTCAGTTTTTGAGCATGGAANGCATCCCGAAACCAGTAGCTCAGAAGCTGCAACTGAAACATCAGNTCAGGCGGACTGGATCGATAGGTGGCGACGCCGTGAGCAATAAACTTCCGCCAGCCNCTTTCCGTCCCTGACACCGCCCAAGACAACAGGGATTGCAAGGTGGCGGTAACATCNGTTANATCAGACTCNGCCAAACTTTTNCCCATCCTAACGTTACCTTGAGAAAGGTGNGCAACAAGTACTGCTTCCTCAGAAGACACCTGAAAGTTCTCTTCCAGGAAANGGGCGATGACAGACTCCGGTACCGCTGGAAAAAAGATGGACTGGCATCGGGAGCGGATCGTTTCNGAAAGCCTTTCCTGGTACTCNGTNCAAAGAATGAGAGTTGTGNCGTCCGGTGGCTCTTCCANGATNTTGAGGAGAGCNTTGGCNGATTCACCCTGTTGTGACATAAGCTTTTCCGCNTCAAAAATGAGGACCATCTTCTGCCCCGCCTCAACAGCCTTCAGATAAACCTTTTCACGGATTTCCCTGACNGAGTTGATGAGGATAGTTTTTGCCCGAGGTAGTTCCAGCTTTATATAAGGATCACAGCCTTTCTGTTTCATCAGTTCTATTAGCATCTCAAGCGTTTTCGGCGAGAGCGCTTTGAGGGGAGGNTCGTCCTTATTGATATCTTTGTNCCTNGGGAAAGGTACCACAATGTGGATGTTGGGGTGCTGAAGAGATTTGAACTTGGCNCAGGAGGGACANTTAAGGCACGGCTCGTCCGTCGGGTTTTGGCAGTTAAGNAGAGATGCGAACTGAATTGCCATCCCTTCCTTTCCCACACCGGCAGGACCGTGGAAAAGGTAAGCGTTCCCTACACGATCTCCCCGGCTGATGGAAGCCAAACGGTTCCACACAGCATCCTGTCCAATGATATTAGTATTCATCAACGTTTCTGCAACCAAAGTTCAGGATTTAGTTTGTCTTTGTTCCCCCAGATTTCAAAATGGAGTTTCGTACCTTCCAACGAGCCTGAATCGCCAACGTGGGCGATGATATCCCTGGCATTCACGTAGCTGTTCTCTTCTACCTCAACATCCGTTACGTGAGTGTAGACAGAATAAAAGCCGTCACCATGATCCAAAATCACCGTGTTGCCGTACCCCCTGATGTACGTTACCGTTGTCACAATTCCGTCATAGATGGACTTCACTGCAGTCCCCTCTGAACCGTGGATATCGATGCCTGTATTCTCCGTGACCGTTTTTAGATTGGGATTTTGGTAGGTACCGAAGCGTGAAATGACTTTCCCTTCAATAGGCCACGGAAGTTTTCCTTTCAATTCCTTGAATGGCACTGATCCTAGCAGTTCCATTTCTTTACGCTTCCGTTCTAGTTCGGCGATGCGAGCGACACGCTCTCTCTCCAGGCGGGAGATGATACTCTCCATCTGTTGCGCTGCTTTCTTCCGCTGGTTGAGTGCTACAGACATTTTCTGACGATCTCGTTTCAGATTGCCCAACTCCTTGTTTCTCACCCGCCGGCGCTGCTCCAGCCACTTCTTCCGAGACAACTTTTCTTTGTCAATCTTTCTTATATCAGTCAACTCCCTTTCCAAAACAGTTCGTTTTGCATCTATTTCGACGAGATTTCTTCTTATATCATCCGCCAGTGATCTGTCGTGCTCGGAAATGATTTTGATNTACTTGGCTCGATAGACCGCCTGCCGCCACGATTTAGCGTCTAGCAGTTTTTCTAGATCGGAAAGACGCCCCTTTTTGTAGGTGTGAGTGACCCGTTTGGCATAGCGGTTAATTAAAGAANTGTGCTCTGACTCCTTCTTTTCAATGGTGACTTCGGCCTGAGTAATAGATTTTTCTTTTATTTTCTCTTCCCTACGGAGACGGTAAATCAGATTTCTCACAAGAGATATCTCTTCATCAATTTCGTTGAGCCTTTCAATCTCACTTTTCTCACGGTCGGATGTATTTTTGATCTTTCTCTCATAATCGGCAATCTCTTTTCTGAGAAGGTCCAGCTCGCTATTGTGAAACTGGATATCTTTTTCAATTTTTTCCGTTTGCCCGGAAATAACTGAGAGCAAGATGAACAGTGAAAAAGTTAAAGGAAATTTCATGGGCACGGTCAAGATACAAAATTACGTTTGTTGTCCAAGAAATCCTTTCTTCAAACTCCTTGTCAAAACTAATACCCGTAGCTACTTTGAAGTCTATACAATGTTATTACAAAAGGGGAGAGATAATTGAAAAACGCACTGTGGCCAAATCTCTTTCGAGGCTGGAACCGTACTGANAGTGAAACNGTCTATACTCTCAAACAGGTGCCAGTATTTAAAGACTTCAGTAAAAAGGAATTCACNGAGCTGGAAAAGCTGGTTCATCACCGAACATATGCCAGTGGCGACTTTGTGTTTAAAAATCGTGCCCCCGGTGAGGGAATGTATATCATTATGAAAGGCACTATAAAAATTACCATAGGAACAAGGTCTGGAAACGAGCAGGTATTANCGGAACTCGAGGAAGGTGACTTTTTTGGTGAACTTGCCCTTTTTGATAATGAACCTAGATCNGCAAACGCTCTTGNTNTAGCCGATTCGGAATTGATTGGTTTTTTTACAGCTGACCTGCTTTCACTTCAGGACAGGAATCCTCANATGACAAATAAGATTCTAATGAATCTGGGGGGTATGCTGGGTGAGAGATTACGNAATACNAATNATCTGCTNTTTGAAGCTCANNCAAAATNNAACGATGAANCCANCACANCAGACTGATTACNTTCAACTGATTTATCGTCTCTTTCAACGATGGGATCGTCTCTTTCTGGGTCTTATTTCAGCAGGATTCCTTTGGANNATCTGGCCCTATATATCAAATGTTGTNNTGATNTTGGTNTTCGCTTTCCTATTTACCACAGTTCTTCTTTCCTCTGTGGATGCNCTGGAGAAAAGAATCCNTAGCAGAGGACTNAGTGTNTTNNTTGTCACAATAGGTGTANTGGCNGGAATTGGAATTTTCATCGGGAGCTTTATTTCACANCTTTCGGCTCAGGCCTCAGNTTTTTCTTCTCGTGTAGACCCCACNACCCTCACCNCTGAATTCAAGAATNTCGGCGANAGATTTATAACTGCATTGCCAGGTTTTGCNGCNAATATGATACCCNNNGGNGGNGATTTTGCCTCAACACTCAGTGGTTTCGTTGAAACNGTTATAAACAATCTAGCTTCACTTGCAGGAGCCGTTGGNAATTTTGTNCTGAATGCTGCCATGATACTNATATTCACAATTATCCTCCTGGCGGAATATCACGGATTCAGAAAGANCCTCGTGGGTTATATATCCAATAAGTATTTTGAAATCGGCCTGAGGCTGATCTTNAATATCGAGAAATCTGTCTCAAGTTACCTCAGGGGACAGTTTCTCTCAGCAGCCAGCGTTGCTCTNATGTCGGTCATCGGTCTGGGTATTCTCAACCTGAGCGGCGCCAATCTTACACTTATTGTCTTTATCGGAATCATTGCAGGCTTGGCTAACCTCATCCCTCTTGTGGGACCCTTCGTGGGAATGGTACCGGCCATACTCATTGCATTCATGAACAATATCGGAAANGAGGTTGCTCTTTCTCATTTGCTCTTTGGTGCNGTTCCTTCACCTTTTTTCATCCTCGATATCATTNTNATGTTCATCATTGTACAGCAGATTGAAGGAAACCTGATTACACCCACNCTTGTGGGCAAGAGTGTGGGACTCCATCCAATGATCGTCATGATCGCACTCATCATTGGTGGCACAATTCTCGGTCCACTGGGAATGCTGTTTGCGGTACCTGCAACAGGTGTTTTAAAGGTGATTGGTCAGGAAATNGCCTTCGTCAGGCGAAATGCCCACCTGCTCTGAGGCTATCCTATCCCGCCTCGATCTTAAAGAGAACATAATTCTCGAAGTAAAGAAGTCTCTTTTCTCTATCAGGCAAGTTGTAGATCCACATCTGGTAGTTCCTGTTCTTTCCTTTCGTTGACTCTACCACCTCATCCGGCTCTCCTAATAAATCCTGAACCTCTGACACAAGCATACCCGCCTCCAAGCGAGGCATGTGCCGCTGGGCAATAAATTCGCGAGCCTCTTCAAGAGAGTTATCCATTTCCTTACGTACTTGAAGGGAATCTGTAGCGGCTAACTGTTTCTCAAGAACAGTGATGTAATTGTTGTACTTGAACTCCGCCGGGGCGAACATGTCCCGAGCTGTTTTTAGCGACTTTAAGGCTAACCGCAGTGTGACCACATCCTTCGCTTCATTAACATCACCCACCATCCCTACTGCCGCCTTCATACTGGCACGTCTGGCTTTCATCGTCAGTTTTCTATCCAGATCAGGAACGGCATCATACTTTCTGATAGCGAGACTATAAAGGCCAGCAGTGGCCAGATCGTTTCCTTGTGCCATAAGGATCTTGGCCCGGAGCGTGTTTTGTGCTCTCTTTCCTTCTTCGGTGAGGGCGGCTGCTTTCCCGAGGTTGCTCAGCGCCTCTTCATACTGACGCAACTCAAAAAATTCGTTTCCCCTTGCAACGTAATGTTCAACCAATTCATCGAGTCTTTCCATGAGGCGGTCCTTCAATGTGTCTTCCGCAACAGTCAACGCTTCAACATATTTTTCCACAGCGTTGTCCATCTTTTTTCTACCTTGTAGATCACCTCCTTCAGAGTAAAGCTGGTACGGTATCCGTTTGTTGGTTATATCCAGAAGTTTTTTGGCCCGGCGCATTCTGCCGTGATTTGGATAAGTATTTATGAATTCCCTGAATTTCGGTCGGGCTGCCACATAGTCTTCATTGAGAAAAAGTTTCTTGGCTTCATCTCCTGCTGTCTTCCTGCCACCGTAAAAGGCACTAAACGTGAAAAAAACACCAAGATTGGGCAGGCGCATGCCGGTGATGGGTGTAATCTCCAAGTCATCATGGATTGTATTAATCCTGTGATAGATGTGTCTTACTTCAAGACCCCAGGCGTAGCGGGCCTCCGTAGGAGATTCTGTGATCATTTTCAACCCCACAGAGTATGCCGATGATGTTCCCGTCCCGTAAGGTGAACTGTCCATCCGTTCATCTTTATAAAAGCGAGTATAATTGACACCATAGGAATACTTGAGATGAATAAACCATTTCGGATGCCAACGCATGATGTAAGATGAGCCAATATTCAGCTCAAGAACCGATGGGGAAAACTGTCGTTCAACACCCCAAGACTCTGGAACATCGGGTGGCCCGGTTATGATGAGATCATCCCTGATCTCCATGCGCGGAAAAGGGAATATGGAGGAATATCTGACGCCAAGTCCCGCTAGAATATCGGTATAACTCTTTCCAAAAAGTGCGTAGGAGAGATTGGTTTGCCCTCCTTCTATTTCGAGAAATGATCCCATCCTTCCGGAAAAACTAATTTCTGTCAATTTATCATCAGTGTCTTCAGCATAACTGATCGATGTTGGATGGATCTTAAAAGGGTTCAGTCCTTTCCAACCGTAGAAACCTACACCAAAACGACCTTCGGCTGGGATAGTAGCTATAGGTTCTCTGAATTCCATGGGCCTGAAAACAGCCTCCACGACCTTTTTTTCACCTCGCATAAGAGCATGGAGGATCTCTTGAGCTTCCGGAGGCAGTTTTAGCTTAAACCGCTTTCGGCGCGGTTTGATGGACGGTGCTTCCAAACTCTCTTCCTCTACAGCTGGTTCTTCCTCAGGTACTTCTTCCTCTTGAGAATAGAGGGGCACCACTGTCCCCAGGCAGAGGATAACAGAGATCCATAATGCTTTATTGATACCTCGGATTATCATAAGCCTATGAAAATAACCGCATCATCTGACCAATTCAAAGAGTTTCGTCCCAATCAGACTTTTCACCTCTCGGGAACAAAGAGGATTTGTAACTTCTATAACACTGAAGATGTCCTTACTAAAGGTGATAACTCTGTTTCTGGCCCTCTGGCCGGTTATTCCGACCCTGTCAGCACAGAACTCCTGGGCGCCCACAATCTGCCGCGTGAAATATTCTGGCGGCGGCGACTGGTACAGCGATCCCAGTTCTCTACCCAACTTGCTGAAATTCATCAATGAAAATACTAACGTTCAACTGGCCACTGTTGAGGCAAGGATTTCTCTGGAGGATAATGAAATTTTTAACTACCCGTATCTTTATCTTACGGGCCATGGGAATGTCCGCTTCAGCGAAAGTGAAATTGAAAATCTCCGTCGTCATCTTCACTCTGGCGGTTTTCTGCATGCTGATGATAACTACGGTCTGGATAAATCTTTCAGGCGCGAAATGAAGCGTGTCTTTCCCAACAAGGATTGGGTTGAACTCCCTTTCGATCATTCTCTCTACCACACTTATTTCGACTTTAGTGGCGGACTGCCAAAGATCCACGAACATGACAATAAACCACCTCAGGGTTTCGGCCTGTTCGATGGTGAGCGCCTCATTGTCTTTTACAGCTACGAATCTGATCTGGGTGACGGCTGGGAAGATGCATCTGTCCACAATGATCCCGAAGGGAAGCGTCTGTCAGCTCTGAAAATGGGCGCCAACATTTTTATCTATTCTCTCATTCAGTAGATGAAAG
Source organism: Fidelibacterota bacterium (assembly GCA_002729175.1). Taxonomy (GTDB): domain Bacteria; phylum Fidelibacterota; class Marinisomatia; order Marinisomatales; family S15-B10; genus UBA2125. The sequence goes on along the minus strand of PBTS01000031.1, from coordinate 16,216 downwards.
TCACTGCCGCACTCAAACGTTTCCGGATACAGAAAATTCGCAACGACCTTACCACGGCCGGTTGGGCCCTGACCATTGTTGTGATGGTTTCTCTCGTGGCACTGTTGTCAGCCGAAGCTCTCTTCTGGCTGTCACCGTTGCTTCGCTACGGCGCCTGGTGGGTAGGATTAATTACGCTTATCTTGGCTCTTATCGGCGGTGGGGTGATCCTGGCTCTGGTAAAAAAAGGTCGGATTACCAGATACAGACCGGAATCGTGTGCGGCGGAAGTTGGCAAAGCAGCTTTCCCGCGAAAAGATGATGTTCTGAATGCAGTGCAGCTTGAACAAGCAATAGAAAGTGACAGCAACTATTCAAAGGAACTCACCGGACAATTTCTCCAGTTGATCAAATCAAAACTTTCAACCCTAGCACCCAAAGAAGTTTTATTTAACGGTGGCACCGACAGATTCCGACGCATCGCTGTTATTACTCTGATTTTTTTGGTTATCGCCACCTTCACCTTCCTGCCGGAGTTCATCGTAGCTGGGCGTCACTGGTTAAATCCTCAGACGAGTTACTCGCCGCCCCACCCTTTCAAGATCTTGAGTAATAGTGGTGACATTTACCTCATGGGNGGTGATTCGGCCTCTGTGGTCTTTACCGTGGAAGGGGAGGCACCCGATTCACTTCGGTTNGAACTTAAAGAGTTNGANAGTGAATCTGTNACTACACTGACACCTGATGAGAAAGGTGTTTTCCGCCACGGGATCAGCCAAGTCTTCCAGAATCTTGAATACCGTGCTTTCGTAAAGGCGGACCGTTTCTGGGAACGGTGGGGTGAAATCTCATCGCCGGTTCACACTATTGAGGTTATCGACCGCCCCACCATCGAGAATTTTTCTGTCANTGTCCAGCCGCCGACCTATTCAGGTTTGGANAAGACCCTTCAGGAAGGNAATGTGGCTGAGATCCGGGGNTTAGTAGGCTCTACCATCGCCGTGAGCCTGTCATCTGACAAAAACCTGACCGGCGGATACCTCACCTCTTTCAATNCCAAGTCAAAAAAGAAAGAAAGGATCGGTCTCACCGTCCAGAGAAACCGGGCTTCTGGTAATTTTATCATGGTTGAAGAAGTTTTCTTCACNTCTCACATTTTTGATAAACGAAACATCGGGAATCTTAATCCNATTGAATACCGGGTACTCCCCATCCCCGACGCTTTCCCTTCTATTGAAGTACTCATGCCATCAGAAATTACAGAACTTGGGAGCGAATTTTCCGTGCCTGTTCAGCTCCACATCCAAGATGACTTCGGTTTTTCAAATCTACAGATTGTCTATGAAACTGAACATCCGGATTACGTCGGTTCCCGGGACCTGGTGAGCGTCCAGACAATCCCCACCCTGTCTAAAGTTGTCACATCTCAGGATGTGTTCTATATCTGGGATTTGAGTTTTCTACAGCTCATGCCCGAAGACGAGGTGAAGTTCCATTTTGAATTGTACGACAATGATCTGGTCTCCGGCCCGAAAAAATCCGTTTCACAGCAGTTCACAGCAAGATTTCCCTCCTTAGCAGATCTTTTCGCCAGAACGGAGCAGGGAGAAGATTTGCTGGAAGAAGATTTAAGTGAGATGCTCCAGGATCTGGAAGAGATCAATGATGCAGTCGAAGAGGTCGAATTGAGGCTTCTTAAAACAGAAGAATTGGAGTGGGAAGACAGGCAGACGCTCCGGCAGTCCATTGAAGAGATGAGAAAAAAACTGGAGGAAGTGAAGGCACTTCAGGATGCAGTAAGCCAGATTACGGAACAGGCGGAGAAACACGAACTCTTCTCCAGTGATCTGATGGAAAAATTCAAGAATCTTAATGAACTTCTTCAGGATATCGTCTCGTCGGAAATGCTGGAATCGATGATGGGACTGAATGACGCCATGGAAAGTCTTTCTTCAGACGAGCTTATGAAAGCGCTGAAAGATTTCCAGGGTAACAGTTCTGCCATGGAAGCGCAGCTTGATCGGTTTATCGAAATTTTTAAACGAATCCGCGCTGAGCAGAAAATGGATGAGCTGGTGACTCGGCTCGACAATCTTGCTGAGCAGCAGGAAAAACTGGCTAGTGAAGTGGCTACGGAAGTTGATGATGAAAATAGCGGGCGGCTTTCAACTCAACAGGATCGGAATAGAGAAGAATACGAGCGACTGAAAGATCTCATGAAGGAAACGTCGGACGCCATGGAACCATTCGCCCTCATGCCCTCCGGCGAACTTGAACGTCTCTCCAAATCTGAAAATGCNGAGAAAATCTCGGACAAAATGCAGGAAGCTCAAAACTCTCTCCGACGCGGCAATATGGAAAGATCTTCTGAGTCTACAGAGGATGCNTCTGAGAATTTGCGGTNCCTCCAGACTGAAGTAAATGATATTTCTGAAAGCTTCANGACTCAGACGGCGGATGCCATGGCNGAGCGCTTTGAGAAGGTTCTCCGCAANACGCTCTTTATCTCAAAAGAGCAGGAACAGCTGCGTGCCGACACTCGGGATTTACCAAGGAACAGCCCGAGGTTAGGGCAGATGGCCTCCCGCCAGCAAATGCTCCGAGATCAGCTGAGCCAGCTCATCTCGAGTCTTATGATACTTTCCCGGGAAACTTTTGCCATTACTCCTGAAATGGGAAAAGCCATCGGCCGGACATCTGTTGGTATGAATGAATCACTCACCAAGCTGGAAGAACGGAACGGCTCTGAGTCCGCCAGGAAACAGAATGAAACAGTAGAGGCGCTGAACGAGGCCGCCCTGGCTATCCTTGCTGCCATGGAGGGGATTCGCCAATCCGGTTCGGCATCCGGGTTTGAGCAGTTTCTTGAAAGAATGAAGCAAATGGCGGCGGCCCAGGAAGGAATCAATGCACAGACGCTTCAGTTGGCACTGGGACAAATGGCCGCTATTTCTCAGGAGCAGCTCATGCGCCGCCTCCAGAGAGATCAGGCTCAGCTGAAAAAATCACTGGAAGAGTTGATGAAGGAGATGAGAGGCTCCAATGAGGGGGGTGAACGGCTCGGCGGCATTGCCGATGAAATGGAAGATGTGATCATAGATTTTGACAGAAACAGCGTGAACCGCCGAACTATCGAAAGACAGCGTCGCATCCTGACCCGCATGCTGGATGCTCAGAAATCTCTCCGCCAACAAGAGATGACAGAAAAAAGACGTGCTGTCACCGTCGGCGATATTGAGCGCCAAGGACCGGCGGGCCTGCCGACCGATCTCGGTCAGCGCCGCAACCTGGCCATCGAAGCGTTGAACACGGCAATGAAGGCGGGCTATCCCAGAGATTACCAGGAAATGATCCGAAGATATTTTAATTCATTGGTGGATTCTGATGATATTTCTTTAGAGAAGAATAATGAAAACCGATAAAATCTTACTCCTTCTGTTTGCTGTAACAATCTCCAACGGACAAGTCCCACAAACGCTGCCTCTTTTAGATAAAAAGGAAGACCGTTTCCGCCAGGCCATTCGTCTTGAGCGAATCGGTGAACTGGAAGCGGCCGAGACCATCTACCTGGAACTGTTGGATGCCAATCCGAAAGATACCCGGATATTCCTACAGTTAAAGGTTCTTTTCCGGAAACAGGAAAGATATGAAGATCTGAAAGCGCTCCTGCTTGANAGAGTGGGTATCTTCAGTAGAGACCTACAGAGCCATGTTGANCTNGGNGAAGTTTTTCTTCTCATGGANGAGCGGGACAAAGCAAAACAGTTCTGGAACAATCTCCTCCTNCAGTTTGGCGAAACGAGGTCAATCCATTATATGCTGATCCAGATGTACCTGAAGCACAGTCTAGANGAAGAGCTGGATGCCCTGGTGGTGTCAGGCCGAAAACATTTCAATGACCCTTCCTTCTTGAGCCTGGAGCTTGGAAACATCCATATGCGTAATCTCGATTATGNCGCTGCCACNGATGAATTTGTCACATACGGGTCGTACCATCCTGAACAGATTCGGNCGGTATCATCTCAAATNCTTAGAATGTCTGACCGGGAGGANAGTCACAAAAAGATCGAAACCGCTCTGATGAATAATATGCCAATGAATGAGGACGTTGTCCGCTTACTCTACAGTGATTTTCTGTTCAAAGTNCAGCGCTATCCCGACGCTTACAATCAGCACCTNGCACTGGGCGTGACNGNAGTGAAANATATGGAGCGGTGGATCAAGTTTGCCCATAATCTNAGNAAGGAGCAATCTCTTCCCNTNGCCCTGAAGGCGTTCACGGTGGTGCTGGATGCCCTTAAAAGTGCTCCCTTCTCCCGTAATGATAATAATCTCAAGCGAATCACCGGTGAGGCGCTTTACGGGCTCGCCCTCACCTACGAGCAGCAGATTACGCCAGGGCAGCAATGGGCGCCGCTGGCGGAATACTTTCCCGGTAATATGTTCTTTGAAGATCATCTNTCTACACTTCAGACCATAGAAGTGAAACCGCTGGAGGACACTTTCTCGCTATANGACTCNATCCTNGTNACNCTNCCTTCCACCACTTTCCCTCCCCAGGCNCACTTTCGGCTTGGTGAGATTAAATACAAGATTACTCGGGACTTCGACGGAGCCATGGCCTCCTTCGCNGCTGCCGCTAGCGNAACNAAGGATAGAGATCTGGCTCTCCGTTCAAATCTCAGGTTAGCTGATGTTTTGATGGCGAAAAATAACTTCCCACGTGGNCTGAAACATATCCAGGANGCATTGNCATCNACAGGACAAGAAAAGGAGCAACAATCACTTAAGTTCAAGCTGTGCCANATTCACTTTTTCTACGGTAATATTGACAANACTGTTGTGNTTTTGGACGAGTTACTCTCCTCCTTGAAGTTGGGCGATCCCTACTTTAACGATGCTCTTGAGNTAAAAGGATTTATTGAAGAAAACTACGTTCANGGCGATCAGATCNATAANGATGCGTTTCAGAGCTACGTTTTAGCTGAACGGNTTCAACGGCAAGGCAAGCGCGGTGAGGCCGCCTCATTCTTCAGATCTGTGGTAGACGTCTATCCTGAAACGTCCATCGCCGACGAGGCNGCCTTCCGCCGGGCGCAGCTGACACTTGAGCTNGGGGAATACACCAGGACCGTAGAGCTGCTCGTCGCCATCCAAGATTCCCCCCTGGGGGATCTGGCCACNGTNATGACAGGCGAGGTGTATGACCGATATCTNTTCAATAGCNCAGAAGCGGAAGTGTGGTATTTCAAGGTGTTGGAAGAGTATCCCGAAAGTCTGCTGNCAGAGCCAGTACGGTATCGTCTTCGCGAAATCACAAAAAGGNATGAATTAAATTGAAACGGCTTGTGTTGATNGTNTTCCTCTCTTNTTCATTCCTCTCAGGAAATAAAATTCTTATCCCTATGGACTTGGCTCAAAAGGATCACCTGAAAGCTTACGGNATNGCATACTGGATCCTCACTCAAGACATCAACGTGGAGTGGCTTCTGAATTANCGCGGCGGCTCATTTATGCTGGATGAATTTCCCGCAATTACCAAGGAAGCAAGGATTCGGGGTGTTACCGTGGAACCNNTNGATGATCAGTCAGCCATCGGTATCTATGCTGAAGTTGACGCCAACAATATGGAANTTGTTCTGTTGGAGAAAGCACCGAAAATTGCCATCTATACGCCGCCAAGCAAACAGCCGTGGGATGACGCCGTTACNCTGGCCCTCACCTACGCCGAGGTGGACTATGAGATGCTGTGGGACGATGAAGTNTTTCTCGNCAAGCTGGACCGTTTNGACTGGCTCCACCTCCATCACGAAGATTTCACGGGCCAGTACGGCAAGTTNTACCGCAANTTTCANAANGCNCCGTGGTACGTTGATCAGCAACAGGAGTTTGAAACTATGGCTAAGCGGCTGGGATTCANCTCAGTCAGTGAGGAAAANAAAGCTGTGGCGAGGACTATTCGGGATTANGTTGGCAAAGGCGGTTTCCTTTTTGCCATGTGCTCTGCCACCGACTCCTACGATATCGCCCTGGCAGCGGAGGGTGTAGACATNACCGAAGCTGTTATAGACGGAACCCCTGCTGANCCCAATGCCGAGAACAGAATGGACTATAGCAAAAGTTTCGCCTTCAGGGAATTCACTATCATCACCGATCCNTTTGTGTATGAATTTTCCGATATCGATGTGCCACCCAGCGATCGCCCNACCACCCGTGGCGCTGAAGCNGACTACTTCACTCTGTTCGAGTTTTCAGCAAAGTACGACCCTGTTCCCGCTATGCTGACCCAGAACCACGTGGGTATTGTGAAGGGTTTCATGGGGCAGACAACCGGCTTCCGCAGATCTCTCATCAAGAATCATGTGCTGATCATGGGAGAAGTTGAAGGGGATGAACAGGTGAAATATCTACACGGTAACTACGGAAGNGGAAGCTTCACCTTTCTGGGCGGCCACGACCCGGAAGACTACCAGCACTTTGTAGGTGATCCTCCCACAGATCTGGCACTGCATCGAAACTCTCCTGGCTACCGTCTGATCCTGAACAATATCCTCTTCCCTGCAGCCAGAAAAAAAGAGAGGAAAACATGAACATTTTTTGTGTGGGACAGAACTACGCCAAGCATGCTAAAGAGTTAGGCAATGAAGTACCAAAAGATCCGATCTTCTTCCAGAAGGCATCATCTTGTCTNTCAACAAGTGATGTTATCAAAATTCCCAGAGGGCGAGAGATCCATTATGAACTTGAACTGGTTATGATTTTCGGAAAAATTGGGAAGAGCATCCCGAAAAGTGAGGCGCTGAACCATATCTCGCACTGGTGTCTCGGCCTGGATCTCACCGATAGAGAACGCCAGAATAAAAGACGCGAAAAAGGCCTCCCCTGGTTTGACGCCAAGTCGTTTCCCGGCGCCGCGGTGATCACTGACCGAGAAACTGTTGACTGGCAAAAGCTGGAACAGGACTTATGGCTCACAATAAACGGTGTCGAAGTCCAGCGGGGTAATGCGAGCAATATGGTATTTGATATCTCCACACTGATCTCAGTACTTTCAGAAATTGTCACTTTTCAAGATGGTGACTTCCTCTTCACTGGTACACCAAGCGGCGTGGGCCCCCTTCATGACGGCGATGAACTGATGCTTGGACTGGGGGATGAAACGAAAGGATCACTCCACGTCACATCGTCTTGAATCGTATCAAAACACCTTGACTTCACACTTCGAAGGTGTCAATTTCCCAAGTCTGTAACTCTGAGGTAAATCTATGACTCTGGTTAACAATCTACAGTCTACCATGCAGGCCGCNATGAAATCAGGTGACAGTGACAGGGTCCGTACCCTCCGCACCTTGCTAGCAAAACTGAAAGAGAAATCGATCGAGAANGGGGACNATCTGAATGATGNCGAAATNATAAAAGTATTTCAGACGGCCGCCAAGCAGCGGAAAGAATCTGCTGAAATGTATGAGAAGGGTGGCCGAAATGAACTGGCCGAGGCTGAGCTGAATGAATTGGCTATCATTGAGGAATATCTTCCCAATCAGATGTCAAAGGAAGCTTTAGCGGAAATCGTCGACTCAGTCATTAATGAGACAGGTGCTGAATCCATGCAAGATATGGGAAAAGTTATGCCAGAGGTGATGAAACGCGTGGCAGGCCAGGCTGATGGTAGTACTGTACAGGAGCTGGTAAGAACAAGGCTTTCCGGTTGATTCACCCTTTTGACCTCACTGCAATTTTTCTACTCATCGGATTCGGATATGTGGGATACAAACGCGGCTTTCTGGAAGAAATTGGACGGCTGACGGGACTCATCTTGGCATCATTAGTGGCTTTTCAGTTTCACGACATTATTGCTATGAATCTTTATCCCTGGATTCCTGTGGATGGGCGGCTCATACTAGCAGGCTCATTCGCAATTGTTTTCATAATAACACTACTTTCAGCAAGAGTGCTGACACGATTTATTCAGATGTTTCTCCTTGCCCGGGGAATCCGGTCGGCAAACAGGATCCTTGGTGTCGCTGTGGGTGCTGTGAAGGCATCCATCATGACAATCATTCTCTGCTGGTCNGTTGATGTTCTCCCCAACGCTGACTACTTTTCAGAAATGAAGACCCGTTCTTACGTCTATCAGAATTCCAGTGGTGTACGTAACCGAATCGTTGTGGCATTCCATCTTGAAGATTCCGTCCGCAATAGTGAAATGTGGGTAAGGGAAAAAATGGAGAATAAATAAAANTGGCCCGGGTTCCCCAAGATACCATCGACCGGATTCGGGATTCTGCNGAGATCCTTGATGTNGTCTCCGATTATGTTGAGTTGCGACGACGCGGACGNAACTATTTCGGCCTNTGCCCTTTCCATACTGAAAAAACACCATCATTNAGCGTAGCACCAGACAAACAGATATATCATTGCTTCGGATGCGGAACCGGCGGAAACGCCATAACTTTTCTCATGGAATATGAAAAAATCAGTTTCATGGAAGCAGTCCAAAAACTGGCGGATCGGTACGGTATCGATCTCAACCTTCAGCAAGATGACGGCTCCAACAAGTTTTTCAGTCAACTTTACGATATCCACACAACGGCAGTAGGTTTCTTCAAAAAGAATCTTGATTCAGAAACAGGAAAGAAAATTCGAAAATACCTGAAAGACCGTGGCTTGTCAGATGAAACTGTAACAATGTTTGATCTCGGTTATGCCGCCGACGGCTGGGATCATCTTCTGAGCGTGGCAAAGTCAAAAAAAATGAAATCGGAAGTGATAGAAAAATGCGGGTTGTTCACCAAGACCGATAAAGGTGTTTTCGACCGTTTCAGACACAGGCTCATGTTCCCTATCACTAACCGTGGTGATCACGTGGTGGCCTTTGGAGGCAGAGATATGTCAGGNGAAAGCGACGCCAAATATTTAAACTCACCTGAGACACCTATTTATAACAAGCGAGAAATTTTGTACGGCCTTNCCCGAACAAAAGACGCCGCCAGGCAGGATCGCATTTTGGTGGTGGTGGAAGGTTACATGGATCTGTTGCAACTTTATCAGAACGGCATTACTAACATCGCTGCCACCTCAGGAACGGCTCTCACTTCCGGTCAGGTGTCCCAGCTAAGAAAGTTTGCCGACACTGTTTACCTCGCCTATGACGGTGACGTTGCCGGTCGAAAAGCAGCCATTACTGCCGGCTACAATCTGTTGAAAGGTGGCGTCACACCCAAAATTGTGGAAGTGCCAGAAGAAAAAGATCCCGACAGTTGGGTTAAAGAATCTGGCGTTGACAGTTTCAAAGAAGCTCAGGCAAAGGCCCAAGATGTGATCTCTTTCCATTTTGAGCATACACCGCGGGATCTATCTAACGCCTCTGAGCGGTCCCGGTTGGTAGAAGAAATGTCAACTGAACTGGCGGGAATCGGCGATGAGATTATCCAGAGAGATATGGTGAGACAGGTGGCGGAACGAATGGCTGTGGACGAAAAAGCCATTCTAAGAATCTTGAAAAAGAACCTGCGCCGACCGCGCCGGCAGCAGGAAACGCCTGGTGCACAGTCCGATACGGGGCCCGGTTCTCAAACGGAAAAAGCCGAACGTGAAATCATTAAACTGTTGGCCAGTGGTAACAGCCAGGTGGTGGAACTTTTGCGCCACAATACCAACCTCGAAACTTTCTCTGATCCTGTCATGAAGACGTTAGCCGGTTATCTTTTGAAATCGGAAAATCAAAACGGTGATTCAAACCTTTCAGGTGCTCTGGACCTGTTCCAAGAAAAAAAAGAGAGAGAACGGGCCTCACGTCTGCTTCTTGAAACGACCACGGATGAGGATGCTCACCGTGTGGCGGTTGATTGCCTTATCACGCTGGAGAAAAATCCTTTGAAGGATCAGATTGAACAGGCGAGGATAAAACTTCGCGATATGGAGCGGGCTGGTGAGGACACTAGCGAAGCTGTGGTTTCTGTTATGAATCTCCGGCAACAGATGAATGATCTGGAAACCAAACGGAAAACTCTCCTGGAAGCTGTAAAATAACGAATGATCGCATCAGAACTATGAAGCCCTTCTCATACCTTGTTGTTGTTTTAGTTTTTGGTTCTTTTCTACTGGCACAGGAGAAAAGAAGCGTTAAATATTTCAAAACTGACCTTCATCGAAGTGANCTGTTAAAAGAAGAAGTTCCAGAGGAGGAAGCTGAGAAAATCAACCATTTTAAAGCTACCTACAACGCCCAGGGAAGATTGATNAANGTAGAATTTTATCCTAACGGCGACCGCATCCTTGCACAAATGCGCAAGCGGGAGATTTTCCCTCGCCCCCGACCGCCTTACAAGTATTACCGCAGATGGAATCCCCATACCCGAAAACTGGGTGGACAACTGTCCTCCTCCAAGATTGGCAGTCTGCCGTTCTACAGGGTCTCTTTTGAGGAAGAGTCAGCCATAAGAACAGTGGAATTTTTCCGCAGGCGAAACAGGCACCTCTGGACGTATTATTTCATGATGCGGGAAGGCGAGAAAGAACCACACCTTTCCATTGTTTTCTCAACACAGCAGCCTCTCACTGTTTTGGATCCTCACCTCTTTCACACTTCCGCCAGTGAGATGAAACAGGGGTGGATTGCTGATTTCAAACACAATCGTTTAAACAGGCCGTTCGAGACNGTGGTGACTGATCCTGTGGGAAATATGTACTATTTCTACCGCTTTAAACACAGATACGAAACGGAAGGTGATAGTCTTAACCCTGTAAGTTTCAGATACACCACATCAGAATATTATTTGGCGGATAGCACAAAAATGGGCAGTCATCAACTGGTGTTCAATGAAAACGAACGCCTCCTGAAAAAAGAGTTCTTTGACGCCAAGGGAAAACTGCTGGAGACGATCGAGTATATCTTCGATTCTGAGCGAAATGAACTGGTAACGCTTATCCGAGATCCCAAAGGAGGAATACTCCATCGGGAGGTAAAGAAAACAAACTGATTCTTATCCCAAAAGTAATCCTGNCTATAAATAAAAAGCCCCGCCGAAGCAGGGCTTTTCTCATTTTGATCTTATATGATTTAGTTAGAATCGTACACTTATACCTGCGTTGAAGTACCTGGGNCCACCCAGGAAAACTTCAGCATTATGTGCAGCGTGGACTTTATCACCATAACTGTTGTATTGACTGTGATCGACAGCATCCTGCACATAAACGTCATCAAGAGCATTGAATATATGAGCAAAAACCTGGAGGTTTAAGCCGCCCATTGTCGGAAGATCATAGGTTACATGTACGTCCATTTTCGAATATCCGGGAGCTTCCCATACCTGCTCTCTGTCTGCTTCAGAATCACTACCACTGTATTCACGGGCTGAAGGTCCCCAGTCTGAGTAGTTCTTATCATATAAGTTGTAGAGGACCTGAGCTCTTAAACCGGAAATAGGTGTAAGGGTAACACCGGCAACATAAATTGTTTGTGGCATGTCACCCACCATTAACCCATCAAGAGCGTAATCATAGGTGGTTGTGGTTTGACCAGTAACCTGGCCTTGTTCATTAAACTCATCCTCTTGATAATTACCGGAGGCGTCACCTACAAACTCCCAGTTACCCAGACTCACAATTGCGTCTAGGCGAAGCATCGACATTAATTGAGCTGATGCTTCAACTTCAATACCACTATGGTTCTGGTTAATACCTGTAAGGAAAATAACGTCCGTATCACCAATATTGGATCCTTGACTTGATAAAACTGCTTTCGTGAGGTTACGGTCAATCCAGTCAGTATTGTAATAGCTCGTTTTTACACCAAATATTCCACTACTGTAATTAGCTCCAGCTTCAAGACTCTGAAATTTTTCGTTAGCCGGGTCCGAAGCTATAGTACCATCAAAGTAAATGACGTTATCCATGATGGGCGGTTTTTCCACCAAACCAAAGTTAGCGAACACGCTCATGCTCTCATTCAGATCATACATGGCGCCACCTTTGAACTGCATAGCGGAAATAGGGTCAGCTACGATTTTTTCATCCGCAACAGTGAAATGGTCCTGATAAGAATAGGCAATGGAGGAAAAACCCGCCATACCGTACGCTGATATAGGACCGGCCGTATAGTTTCCTTGAGCAAATACTCCAATCCAGTCAACGGTGGTTTCATTGTGGTATGCGATAATATCACCAAGTTGTACTTGGTGACCGCTGGGATAGTTATCATCGGCAAAATCAATATAATAATCACCACCCATCAAGTCACGTACTTCACGAGCATGCTCAATACCGGCCGTTCGCCAATCAACACCAAACTGAAGTTTCAATGCATCACTCATATCCAAGTTGAGCTTGGATATGAGACCGTAGGTGTTCTGGCGATTGATACTATTTCTTAGAATACCAACTGATTGACCGGGATCGCGGGAAAGAGCCGTTTTATCTACATAGACTGTAGCATCAGAACCAGAATTCATCGCGATCAATGCATTCCAGTCCCTGACCCATGGAGAACGCCCATAATAGAATTTGTAATCATCATCCCCAAGATTTCCATCAGCATCCATCGTTGGAATTTTACCATAGGTTCCTGTACCACCGCCGGAACCACCAGACCAGTATAGAACCGACGAAAGTCTCATATTATTGTTGATGGTTAAAAAGTGGTTCAAATTAACTAACGGTTTGTGAAAGAAGTTTTCTCTTTCATTAATAAAGTCTGGGCTATAACGATCCACCGTTTTTGCACCATACATATAATAGTATTGTTTCCCTTTATAGGAAGAGGAAACAGGCGCCCAGTTCTGGTTAAACGTACGACCAAAACCGACACCATTAACCTCACCTTCATCACGAAATTTTCCATCACTCCCAAGTGCACTGGCATCATAACCCTCTACAGAAGCAGCAAAATCCGAGTCATAAGCACCCAAATTCTGTCTGTAGAGGTTGTGGCCGTGGCGCTGAGGAGCACCAACCGCATATAATTCGAAACGGTTTGTTTCATTCATGGCGTAGCTGGCACCAAAATAATATGCCCAGGCGTCGGTCCATGTTTTATCGATAACACCATCACCAGTTTTACGAACGAGAGTACCGCTGAAAGCCATTTTACCACCAATGAGCCCGGTGTTATAATTCAACGTTGATTTCACAAAGCCACCGGCACCAACTTCCTGTTTGAATTTTCCACCTCTAGAATGAGCTGTTGGATCAGTGATAATATTCATTGTTCCACCAACGGAAGGAGCAGCAAGGTTCACCGCGCTTAATCCGCGCTGCACCTGGATAGAATGTGCAGCATCACCCACACCATCCCAGTTAGACCAATAGACCCAGCCGTTTTCCATATCATTTTGCGGTACTCCATTAATCATAACAGCGATATTCCGTTGATTGAAACCTCTAATATTGATTCTTGCATCTCCAGCACCACCACCTTGCTGTGTGGCATAGACACTGGGAGTCATATTAAGACTCATGGGGATATCCTGTGATCCGAGGCGGAATTCCATGTCTGCTTTCGTGATATTAGTGTAAGCAACTGGTGTTTTCTCATCGGCACGAGAAGCTAATACTTCCAATCCGGAAAGTTCTATTGCCTCGCTAGAAAGAGAAAAGTTTGCTGTAACTGATCCAGAAGAAGGAACATTCACAGTAGTGCTACCGGAGCCATAACCAATGACTGAAGCCGTCACAGTTTGATTTCCCGACGGAACATTTGATATGGAATAATCTCCAGTTACATTGGCAGCTGCACCATAGGTAGTACCTTCAACTACAACATTTGCTCCTGGCAGACCTTGCCCAGTTTCAGCATCTGTTACCCGGCCAGACACTGTTGCCTGAGCAAACAGTGATACAGGAATAGCAAAAAGAACAAAAAATAGACCTGATGATAGAATTATCTTTTTCATAGGTATATCTCCCTAAGGGTTAGTGTATGTTGCATATCAAATTTGAGGNAGTTCCGAGGTTTGGAGCTCCATCTACGAGCTTGTCAAAGTTGCAAAACACATANCAAAAATCCAAATTCTTTACACACTTTTTTTCCANAAAANTCNNCCANAATAGANAAATNTTNTAATCAGATATCAAATCTTTNAAGNCTGGATATAACANNCCTGGTGTNNGAAAAAAACAAGGAACTGACTAGAATTCTGTTAGAAACGACTAGCTGATTACATAAAGTTTTCCANCTATGTGTGCTTCTTTCATCCCGCCCTGTACCTTCGTCAAAGTGAACCTTTGTTAGTATAAACAACCTTCAATGAGTCCTATTAGAGTTGCTAATACATAGTATTAGCAGGTCTAATTTGGTAGATAAAAACAAAGTCTTATAACTTATAATAAGATATAAAGGTCTTCTATATGTATATTAGGGTAAATTAGGGTAAGGAAAAATTCATAGGATGAATATAAAACATAGATTTCTAATGGCACCAATATTTGGGCTAATCCTTTTTAGCTTACTCTCTGTAACCAGATTAGAATCGGCGGAAGACTCTGGAAGGTCTGGTGCAACCCTATATAAAGAGTATTGTTTAGTCTGCCATGGTGATAAAGGGGATGGAAATGGATTCGCTGCTGAATACCTCGACCCCAGGCCCAGGGATTTCACATCAGGTAAGTTCAAGATTCGTTCTACGACTAGTTTGCCCACGGATGAGGACATTAATCGGATAATTACCAAGGGTATACCCGGAACCTTGATGCCCGCATTTGAATTTGAGAAAGAACTGAAAAAAGTAGAGATAAAGACCTTGGTAGCGTATGTAAAAAGTTTCACTGACGCGTTTGATGGAGTAACTCCAGAACCGATTTTGTTCCCGAAACCTCCTTCCAAGACAGAAGAACTTCTGGCCATGGGTGAAAAACTATATGTTGAGGGAGGCTGTGGAGCATGTCATGGCCCAACAGGGAAGGGAGATGGCCCATCAGCGGAAACCCTTCAGGATGACTGGGGGTATCCTATCCCTCCTTATGATTTTACGATTCCCGGTAGAATGAAAGGCGGTTCCACTGTAAGTGATGTCTACAGGTCTTTTTATGTTGGGATTGGTGGTACTCCAATGCCGGCGTATGGTGCAATCTACACTGAAGAACAAAATTGGGGACTCGCCTATTATGCTCTATCACTTTCTGACTCTGATGAGGATGATGATGACTGGGGGGATGATGATGATGACTGGGGGGATGAATCTTCGGAGACAGTCGCAGGGGATTCCAATATTGGCAGAGATCTAGTCATGGGTGTAAAACCCTTCGAAAACGGCGGGCCACCTTGCATGGGTTGTCACAGTGTGATGGGCGAAAAGACCATAACCTCCGGTGGCGGTCCTTGGGGTCCTGATCTGAGTATGGCGCTTCTAAAACTCAAAGAGTATGGTCTTTCCGAATTCCTCAAGGAAATACCTTTCCCGGAAATGGCACCTCTTTACCATCCTCGTCCGCTTAGCAATGAAGAGCGAGGACATATAATAGCTTTTCTAAAAGACGTGCAATCCAGTGATGTTCAGGTAATGACCGCTAAAGTGTCCCCTCTTTACACTCTCTCAATCCTTATAGGTGTGTTGGGGGTGATTTTGTTCACTTTAACAGGACTTGTTGTAGGAAAAAAGGATATGGAGCTTAAATAATGAAATGGTTTAATGAGACAAAGGATTCCAGGTCATGGGAGGAATTTTACCGTAAGCGATGGAGCTACGACTACAGCGTGCGTACAGGTCACGGCGTGAACTGTTCCATGGCCTGCAGTTGGGAGGTTTTCGTAAAGGACGGGCTCATTTGCTGGGAACTTCAAAAGACAGATTATCCGCAGATTGATCCTGATATCCCGAATGTTGAACCCAGAGGTTGCCAAAGAGGCGTAACGGCATCCTGGTATCCTTACAGCCCTTTGAGACCCAAGTTTCCTTACGTACGCAAAGTGCTGTGGAATTTTTATACCGAAGAACTCAACAACGGCAAAGATCCTGTTGAAGCGTATGCAAGCGTTGTTGAAGATAAAGAGAAGTCAAACAAATACAAATCCGCAAGAGGCAAAGGGGGTTGGAAGAGAGTAAGTTGGGACCAGGCAACTGAACTAGTCGCAGCAGGCCAGATTCACACAATCAAAAAGTATGGACCTGACCACATGGCCAACTTCTCACCCATCCCTGCCATGAGCTTGCTCAGCTTCATTTCAGGACACAGGTATAACAATATATTGGGCGGCATCTACTGCAGCTATTACGAGTGGTACCACGATCTTCCCCATGTC
>PBTS01000030.1:0-37965 GCA_002729175.1 Fidelibacterota bacterium | reverse complement strand
TGCTCCCGGGAGGACCCTTCACCGTAATTCTCATCGCCGAAAACAACCCACTGAAGACCCTGTTTCTTGTAGTCTCGGCCTATATCGCTGAAGCGAATGCTGGTCTCACCGGAAAGACCGTTTTTCCCTACGCCGGCTTCGCCGGTGAAGGTGTTCACGGCGCCGATAAAAAGGTTATCAGAAATGTTGTCCAGGTGCCCCCGGAACTTGAGCCACGGCCCGGCGGGTGAAATATGATCGGTAGTACATTTACCTTTAGCTTTAAGAAGAACCGGCAGGTCCCGAAGGTCTTCACCGCCCCACGATTCAAAAGGTGTCAAAAGCTGTAGCCGCTCGCTTGCCTCATCTACTGTCACATCCACACCTGACGGGTCCGAAGGGGGCGCTACGAAGCCGTCTTCCCCTGTTTCAAAACCGTTGGCTGGGAGTTCGTTTCCGGACGGGGGATCCAGGCGAACCTCTTCTCCAGCTTCGTTGGTGACCGTGTCCGTAAGGGGATTGAAAGAGAGGCTCCCTCCCAGCGCCATGGCTGTCACTATCTCCGGCGAGCTGATAAATGCATGGGTGGCGGCGTTGCCGTCGTTCCGTCGTCGAAAGTTCCGATTGAAAGAGGTGATGATACTGTTTCTCTCTCCTCTTTCATTGTCCAGCCTGTTCCACTGGCCGATGCACGGACCGCAGGCGTTGGCCAGCACCACGCCGCCCATGTTGGTCAGATCGTCCAGCTGGCCGTCCCGCTGGATGGTGGCACGGATCTGCTCCGAACCTGGGGAAACCAGCAGGAGTGCCTTTGTTGTAAGATTCTTCTCTTTCGCCTGGCGGGCGATATGGGCAGACCGCTCAATATCTTCGTAGGACGAATTGGTGCAGCTTCCGATAAGAGAAACNGATATCTTATCGGGATAATCTTTNTCTTTNACCTCAGCCGCCATGGCAGAGATGGGCCTTGCCAGGTCCGGTGTGAAAGGCCCCACCACATGGGGCTCCAAGGTGGAGAGATCAATCTCTATCACCTGGTCATAATATTTTTCAGGATCCGTTTCGATCTCAGGATCGGCCTTAAGATGGTCGCCCAGCGATTCCGCCAGATCCGCTACGGCACTTCTGCCTGTGGCCCGGAGGTAAGTGGCCATGCGGTCATCAAACGGAAAGAGGGACGTGGTGGCGCCAATCTCAGCCCCCATATTGCAAATAGTCCCTTTACCCGTACAGGAAATGGACCGTGCCCCGTCACCGAAATATTCCACGATCCGGCCGGTGCCACCTTTCACCGTCATGATTCCCGCCAGTTTCAAGATCACATCCTTTGGTGAGGTCCAGCCACTCATGGACCCTGTAAGCTTCACACCGATGACGCCGGGAAAAGAGAGTTCCCACGGCATGTCGGTCATGACATCCACCGCATCAGCACCGCCCACACCAATAGCCACCATTCCAAGACCNCCAGCGTTAGGCGTGTGTGAATCGGTCCCTACCATCATGCCGCCGGGGAAGGCGTAATTNTCCAAAACTACCTGNTGGATAATACCCGAACCGGGCTTCCAGAAACCGAGACCATACTTCTGAGAGACGGATTTCAAAAAGCTATAAACTTCACTATTCTCATAGTTAGCTTCTTTAAGATCATCCTTTGCTCCAACCTGTGCCCGAACGAGATGATCGCAGTGAACCGTACTCGGGACGGCTGTTTCGGATCGGCCTGCCTGCATGAATTGNAGNAGTGCCATCTGNGCCGTGGCATCCTGCAAGGCNACCCGGTCAGGGNTGAAATTGGTGTAGGTGACNAGCCGCTCCGGCGCACTGGATAGTGGTTCATGNAGGTGTCCCAGCAGTATCTTTTCTGTATAAGTGAGGGGCCGATCCAACAGCGTTCTACCGGCAGTAACTTTTTCCGCAAAGGCAGCATATACCCCTTTAATCATTTCCAGATCCTTCGGTGTTCCGTTCGTTGTCATACTATTTAGGCTGCCTCTCCAGTGGCGATTAGGTTAAACAATAGAGGTGTTGGATCGTCGAAGATGCCGTTGGAAATTACGGGCCTCGGTGCGAAATTTCAATTTCATTCGCCCTCCTCGGAGCGACTTTGACACAGTGAAATTAACAATCTCTCGCGGGATACGCCTCACCACTGCCGCACTCATCTGCAGCACCCTTTTTGCCCAGCACCCCCTTGTCCTAGAAAATTCCACTTCTGTTCTCAAGTTTCGGGTCACATTTGCCGACCCGACTAAAGGGTACGAACTGGAAGATCAGCTCTTCACTATCGGCCTCCCCNCTGNTGAGCTGCCTCGGCTCTCCATCACNCCCATNCGGACAACACCCCTTTCCGACAAACCGGACGTGAGCCCATTTTTCTCCCCAGCCATCGGTTACGGTAAGTGGGAAAGGTTGGAACGGTACCGGAACCTGAATGTGGGAATTATGCGGCTCTCCCCCACCNTTTCCAATGATGCNGTCACNGCAGCCTTGGAGCTGGAGGTGANCATACGCTTCCCCGGTTCANCCCAAAACCGACCGGCACTGGCCCGGTCTGAAGAACTGCTCTACCGCCACCGGATCCTTAACTGGTCCTCAGCGAAATCGTGGGTGGCCCGAAAAGTACCCACCCGCCGTCTGGACCGCCGCACTGACCTCACCGGCGACTGGTATAAGATTACCGTCCCGGCTGACGGTATTTACGGCATTGTCGGCACGGCCCTCTCCGAAGCGGGGATGGACATTGCCGCAGTGAATCCTGACGCCCTGAGAATGTTCACCAATCCCCGTGGCGGCAGGCCGCTGAAAGATTCCGTCGGACAGCCCATACCCGAAAACCTGACGGAAGTGGCCATCCGTGTGGACGGTGGTGGTGACGGAACTATCCACGAGGAGGACGAGGTAGTGTTCTACGGTCGGGGCCCCCGGGGCTTTGATACGTTGGAGAACGGAACCGTCACCTATAACCAGAACCCTTACACGGACCTGAACGTCTACTGGCTCAATGTACCACTGGATTCGGAAACGGAAGGAAAACGGATCGAAACGGTCAATGAAGAATTCAGTGAACCGGTGGTCATCGAATACGGAATGGCATACAACCACGCAGAGAATGATGAAATAAATCCCTTTGAATCGGGCCTACTGTGGGTAGGGCCAGGCGTTACGAGGCAGCAGACAGTATCAGCGCCCATACAACTGCATCATCCGCGGCAAGAGATCACCGCCACAGCGGATGTTTCCCTGTTCGGCGGAACCTCCACTGGAGCCGATGGATTCCCGGCCCACCTCCTGGAGATATACCAACGAAGTGTTGCCGATACCACCTTGAAAACAGTTGCCTGGGGTGGCATGACTACCAAGGAGGTTTCACTGGATCTGGATGAATCGCTCTTTACCCACGGCTCCAATTTCCTCCTGTTTAGCAACAATACCACCGATGGCCTCTCCAAAATTTTCCTCGACTATATCACAGTGCGTTACGGGAGTGAGCTTCTGTGGGAAGGGACGCAGTTCGACTTCTGGGCACCGGCAAATCTGGCTATGGTGAGATTCATGGTGAGTCAGGTGAACTCTGACATTGCCGTCTGGGACATTACAGACATCCATTCACCCGCTGAGCAGGATGTGGTGTTGAGCGGTAACAGGGGCTATTTCGAAAGAACACTCTCATCAGCCGGTACAGAGCGGTTTATTGTTTATAACAAAACTGAAACGCTTGACGTGACAGAGGTGGTGAAAATTGAAGACCAGAGCTTCTCCACACTCCGTACATCACTGTCCGGCACGGACCATATCATCATTGCGCCGGAAGAGTTTCTCACNTCNGCAGAAAANCTGAAGGAGCACCGGGGAGCCTCCATAGTGGTGCCCCTCCAGGCGGTGTATGATCAGTTTTCCGGCGGAGTTACGGACCCCCGGGCCGTTCGACTTTTTCTTAAATGGGTGAAGGAGAACTGGACCGCTTCCTCAGGATCCGGTTTTGCGTCTTACGTTCTTCTGTTCGGTGACGGAGATTACGACTACCGGAACATCACCGGCAGCTCCACCAACTTCATCCCCACATTCCAATCCAGCTTCAAGGGTGTCACTTCAGCCGATGACCGGTTCGCCTACCTGGACGGCATGACACCGGAGATGGCCGTAGGACGCCTTCCCGCCGGATCGCTTTATGAAGCGGATGTGATGGTAGACAAGATTATCGGCTACGAATCAGATCCGGAGATCGGTCTCTGGCGCCGGCGGGTGACACTCATTGCTGACGACTTCGCNCGACCCAACTTCGGAGCTATGGAGTTGTCTCACACAAAAAATTCTGAAGAGCTGGCGGGGAGAATTCCCCGGGCCCTGGAAGTCCGAAAACTGTACATGGAAGATTATCCAGAGATCAATGACGGGTCTCAGTACGGCGTCACCAAGCCAGGCGCTTCTGAAGCGCTGTTTGATATACTCCACGAAGGGACAGTACTTTTGAATTACATTGGGCACGGCTCGGCTTATCAGTGGGCACAGGAAGGGATCCTCTCATCCGCCCGGGGCGATATGGCATCCATCCAGACGGGAGATCGGCTCCCCATCTGGCTGGCGGCCACCTGCAGCTGGGGCAGGTACGACAATGTTGAAGGGAGCGCCATGAGTGAGGAAATCCTCCGGGCTCCAGCCAACGGCGGTGTGGCTGTCATTTCCACCAATGGACTTATCACATTCTCATCCAACAGAAGTTTTATCCTTAAACTGTTCGGCGCTTTCTTTCCCGACACCACAGTAACAGACCTTTCCCTGGGCGCCATCTACAGTAGCATCAAAGACGGTTCCCAGGGTTCTGAAATGTTCCACTTGCTGGGAGATCCGGCGTTAAAAATTGCCTTGCCATCCAAGTCCGCTGAAGTGACTTCCGTAACACCGGATACGCTGACGGCACTGCAGACAGGAACTTACGCCGGCACGGTTTCGGGTGAGGCACCAGGTGCAGGCGAAGGATTCGTTACAGTGCGCGATGCACCACGGCAGGTAACCCGTCATTATGAGCTTGATAACCATGTTGAAGATGTCTCATACACCCTCCCCGGTAACACACTGTTCCGGGGACGGCTCTCCTTTTCCGGCGGCGCTTTTGACGGCACCTTCATCCTCCCCAAAGATATCAGCACAGCTGCAATAGGCGGCAGACTGTCTGTCTACCTCTACGGCCAGCAGGGCAATGATCTGTGGGAAGGTCTCGGACTGAAAGAAGGGCTCATCTTTAAAGGGGGAACGGAAAACCCGACGGACCAGGATGGTCCACTCATCTCTTTTGGACTGGAAGGTCGCACAGTGGAGACGGGTGACAACATACCGGAAAATGAGGATCTTATTGTCACCCTGTCAGATCCGCTGGGAATCAACGTGACAGATGAGATCGGACACGGTATTCGCCTCTGGACTGGCGAAGAAGAAATGGACGCGATGGACCTTACGGACGGCTTTGTTTACGATGAAGGAAGCCACACCAGCGGCTCNGTNNAATTTTCGCTNGNCAATGCCCTGCCCGGTGAAACAACGGTAACGACTGAGGCGTGGGACAATGCCAACAACGCCGCCAGAAAGAACATTACCTTCAGTGTCACTTCTGACGAAGAACTTAAACTCACCAATGTTTTCAACTATCCCAACCCGTTCAAGGATAAAACACAGTTCGGCTTTGAAGTGAACCGGGAGGTTTTTGCAGAAATTAAGATCTTTACCCTGGCCGGTGAACTGGTGACCCAGCTGGAACCGCTGGAATCNTTCTACGGCTATGCCCANATCGACTGGGACGGTCGGGACCACTACGGAGACTTGATCGCCAACGGCATCTACCTCTACCAGCTGAAAGTGACCACCGCCGATGGCGAAGACAAAACGACCCATATCGGCAAGGCGGCTAAGTACCGCTGATATGGTACAGTTCATTCTCGCCTCCGCCTCACCTCGCCGCAAGGAACTGCTGAACCGGCTTGAGCTCCCGTTTGAGATTATCCCCAGCAGTGTGGAAGAGAATTATAACAACGGTATGGCACCGCCGGAGATGGCAAAGTGGTGGGCTCTTGAGAAGGCGCGAGATGTGGCAGCGGCCCACCCGGAAACAATTGTTGTGGGTGCTGACACCATTGTGGTGCTGGAAGGAAACATCCTGGGAAAACCGAAAGATTCATCCGAAGCAGCGGCGATGCTGAGAAAACTGTCAAATAAATCCCACACTGTTCACACCGGTGTGGCACTGGTACAAAAGTCCAATGAGGCGGTAATCTCATTCGTGGAATCTACCGAAGTGACCTTTTTTGAACTGGATGAGACACTCATCAGCAGTTATGTGGCCTCCGGCTCCCCGCTGGATAAGGCCGGCGCCTACGGCATCCAGGACGGATCCGCCTGCTTTGTGGAAAAAGTGAACGGCTGCTATCACAACGTAGTCGGTTTCCCGGTGGCACGATTTGTTCAGCTGGTTCGGTCNNANGAGTTCAAACAGCNGTTTTCCGCCGACATTTGGTTTGCTTCCGACAGGGAGATCGCTTAAAATCATCAGCCCATGATGAACAAAATGCAGGAATCAGCCCCCTTTTTCGAGGAACTGAAAAAGCTCAGGGTCGAAAGAGATATTGAGCTCAGTGAAGTCTCCACCCGTACCAAGATCAGCCTGGAATATCTTGAAGCGATGGAGGCTGGCGATTTTACCTTTCTCCCTTACGTTTACATCCGCCTCTTCTTGAAAGCTTACACTGTTGAGGTCGGTGCCGAGACTGAGGAAATCCTTCAGCAACTTGATCACCTCATGGACAAGAAGACACCCACCAAAGACCTGCCGCCCAGCGAAGANGATGAAGAAAGTAAAGAGCTTCCCGAGGACGGTTTAGTACAATCACTTCTACCTTCAGCCGTAGGTGACATTCCTTCATCGGCTGTGAAAGTTGGGGTGCTAATCATCGTTGTTTTCTTTGGCGTCTGGGTGGTGAGGCAAATCACCAATGATGAGTCTGAGTCCACGGAACCTGAAACGGGAACACCTTTTATTGTGGCACCGAAAATTACAGATCAGGAGCTCAACACCGGCTTTATACCGACCGATGTGGATCAGGAACTGAACCTGGAGGCGCCGTATAGGCTCGCCCTCTCTTCCACCCGTGAAACTTGGTACGAGTTCGAATCGGACTATTCAGGAAACATCACTTCTGCCAGTCTACTCAATGGGAATGATATCACCATGAGCTTTAACGAATACCTCTATCTCCGACTCGAGCGTACCGCTGATGTTACCGTCTTTCTGAACGGAACAGAGGTTTTCCTCCAGGATGCACCCTATCCGACCGATATCATATATGACGGTCAGAGAAAACAGCTTCTCATCCGCAGCTACACACCCCGGTAGCACCTTAACTCGCCCTTAAAGTTCTCCTTTCAGAAAACCGTGTAAGCGGTTGAAGGTTTTTCTTGACATTGGTGGGGTGATAAGTTAATATTATGGGTAATAGTGGGTAATTATCCCATAGCTCTCGAGTATGACAATAACAGAAAACACTTTTACCGGGGAATTCAGCTATACACTGGATGCCAAGGGGCGGTTAAATATCCCGTCGAAGTTCAGATCAGCGCTCTCCCCCGACAATGACAAAAGTTTTGTCATTACAAAGGGGATGGACCCTTGTGTTGTGGCGTATCCTCTGGTGGAGTGGCAGCAGCGAGTGGAGTCGGGTCTCAGGGAACTGTCAGCCACATCCCAGCGCAACCGTCTTTTTGTCCGTTCCCTCACCCGTTTTGCCACCACTGTCAAGTTGGACGGCCAAGGCCGCATCCAGATCACTCAGTTTTTGAAAGAGTATGCTAGCTTGGACCGGGATGTGAAAATTATTGGTGTTGTGAACAAGATTGAAATTTGGAATCCTGATGATCTGCAAAGAATGCAGGATCTATCTCAAGACGATTTTGACGATTTGTCAGATAAAGTAATCCTTTAGCTTGTGACTTCAGAATGGGGCGCTACAAAAAAACATATTCCAGTTCTACAAGAAGATGTTCTCTCCTACCTCGCGGTAAAGCCGGACGGGATTTATCTGGACGGCACTTTGGGCTTNGGCGGGCACGCGTCGGCGGTTCAGAAGCAACTTTCTCCCAAAGGGCAGCTGGTCGGGTTTGATGGCGATGAGGAGGCCGTCAGACACTGTAAAAAATTGCTGTCGCCTTCCTGTCACCTCGTTCAAGCACCCTACGACACTTTCCCTCAACACCTCTCCTCCCTCAATATTCAAGCGGTGGACGGTATGCTGCTAGACCTGGGNATGTCATCTTACCAGCTGGACACACCAGCCCGCGGATTTGCTNACCGNACGGAAGGNCCTTTGGATATGCGCTTTGATGAAAACGGTCCCATCACCGCCCNGCATATTGTTAACAGCTGGCCTGTTTCGGAGCTNAAAAAACTGTTTAAAGAGACCGGAGAGGAGCGGCGCGCTTCCGCCATTGCCACTGCAATCGCAAAGGTGAGGGATTCAAATCCGGTAGATACAACATCTGACCTGACACATATTATAAAGAGTGTCGTTGGCGCCCATGCCGCCACCAAGACCCTTTCCCGCATCTTCCAGGCCCTTCGCATAGTGGTGAACGGTGAGCTGGCGTGCCTCGAAAAATTCCTGAACACATTCGCAGATTACCTGAAAANCGGCGGCCGGGTTGTCATTATTTCTTACCACTCACTGGAAGACAGAATGGTAAAACAGACTTTTCGGAAGCTGGAGAAAGGGTGTGTCTGTCCCCCGGCATTTCCGGAATGCCGGTGCGGCATCTCCCCTACTCTCAAAGTTTTGACACCCCGCGTGGTCCGGCCTACGGAAGAAGAAACGGCAGCAAACAGCCGCGCCAGAAGCGGACGGCTCCGAGCTGCGGAGAAAATCTAGTGGCCAGGCAAAAAACGAAACGCCGCCGCCGAGCCTCCCGAAAACAAAAAGAATTTATTAACTCCATACTTTTTCTGGCCGTGTCACTGCTGTCTGTGACAGGGCTTCTGATCTATCTCTGGGTCTACAATGAGATCATTCTCACAGAGAAAGGCAATGTAGGGCTGAGAAAGACAAAAGAGGCACTGCTGGAAGACAACAATCGCTTAGAGGGCAATATTGCACGGCTCATGCGGGCGGATAGGATAACCTCCATCGCTGAGAAGGAGCTGAACCTGGTAACGCCGGTACCGGAAACGCTGGTTGTCTTTATTGAGCCGAGAGATTTCAGTGATGGAAGCGGGGCAAAATGACCAAATCTTTCTCCAAGTTACGGCCCCGAATCCTCTTAGTCTCCAGTGTCATGATTCTGATGTGGGCCGGCCTCACCATGCGCTTCTTCTATATTCAGGTGATTCGCGCCCATGATCTCAGCGCCCGGAGTGAGCAGCAAGGCGGCAACAAAGTGATGCTTTCGGCAGTTAGAGGTTCTGTGAAAGACAGGTACGGTCTCGACCTGGGCACCAATGTTGTCCACTACTCTTTCGGTATCCATCCGAAAGAAGTTGAAAACCGGGAACAGCTTATCGCTGCTTTCACCAACGCCACCGGCCGGTCCCGAAAATATTACGAACAAAAATTCAGTGACTCGACCTCCTACGTTTTCCTGGACCGAAATCTTCGCACCAAAGTGGCCCGGCCCCTGCTGGAACTGGAAGACCGGGGTCTCGTGGTAGACAGACACGGCTACCGATTATACCCCCACCAGAATATCGCCTCACAGATAATCGGTTTTACCGATGTGGATAATGTGGGTATCGAGGGGATAGAGAAACAGTTTGACAAGAACCTTGCCGGCAAGAGCGGCTGGATTGTTTTCCAGAAGGACGGCAAGGGCCGTANCAGGCGGAACAATGCCTATCCCCGCATGGCNCCGGTGGACGGCTCAGATGTCTATCTCACTATCGATCTTGATTACCAGGCTATCCTTCAGNATGAGTTGCAGAAGCGTGTTACAAGAACAAGCGCAAAAGGAGCAATGGGCGTTATACTAGAGCCGCAAACAGGGAAGGTGCTGGCCATGTCATCTTTGCCGGACTTTGATCCCAACGGTCCTGCCACCTTTCCCCGGGAGACATACCGCAACCGGGCGGTNACAGATCAGTTTGAGCCAGGATCCACATTTAANGTGGTTNTCGCCACGGCGGCCCTCAGTTATAACTCAGTAGGTAAACACGAAGAATTCAACTGTGGCGACGGCTCATATAATTTTCGGGGGCACCACGTCATCGAAGACTGGGAAAAGTTTAGCCTCCTCACCTTCCCTCAGATCATCCAGAATTCCAGCAATGTGGGAACAGTCAAGATTGCTGAGCGAATCGGCCCCAAGAACCTTTANTCCATCGGCCGGAAGTTCGGATTTGGTTCTTTATCAGGAATCTCNTTTCCCGGTGAAACGAAAGGAGTCTTCAAGCAGACAGAAGATTGGAGTGGTATTTCCATCGCTCAAATTTCCATCGGTTATGAGGTGTCCGTCACCACCCTTCAGATGGCACTGGCCTACAGCGCTGTGGCTAACGGCGGTTTCCTTATGAAGCCCCAGATCGTAGAAAAAATTATCCACCCTTCTGGCACTGTCAGTTATGAGGCCGAGCCTCAGGTCATCCGGCGAGTCGCTTCAAAGAAAGTGATGGATGAGCTGACCGACATGCTGGAACTGGTGGTCTCCAAGGGGACAGGGACAAAGGCAAACCTGCCCGGTTGGAACGTTGCGGGAAAAACGGGTACAGCCAAAAAATATGTGGATGGAGGATACTCCAACAATCGGTTTTTCACTTCATTTGCTGGCTTCTTTCCCGCCCACGATCCGAAAATAGTAGCGGTCATTATCCTGGATGAGCCGAAGAACGGCTTCCATTGGGGTAGTGAAGGGTCCGCACCTGTTTTTCAAGCCGTCATGAAGCGGATCGTTCAGACAGACGATTCAATTCTGGTCAATAAGCCGGTGAAACAAAAAAAGAAAGTGATGGCAGATGCGTTGATTGAACCGACCGTTGAAAAAAAGGTTGATTCTTCTCCCAAGCCTGTCACGCTCATTACAACAGCCGCCATGCCGAAAGACGGCTGGGTGGCAGTGCCGGACGTTAGAGGCAGAAGTTTGAGAAACGCCACATCCATGCTNAGGCACGCTGGTTTAAAAGTTAANCCNAAGGGTTCCGGGACAGTGGTGTGGCAAAGTCCGGCACCAGGNNTGCTNGTGAAAGAAACATCATCCTGTACCATAGGATTGAACTGATGGTTACGGCAGGCACATTATTAGAAGGGGTCGATGTGGTTCAGCCATCACCGGTGGAGATCCCCATCAATTCTGTAACGGCTGACTCTCGTCGCGTATGGCCCGGCTCTGCTTTTGTAGCTGTGGAAGGATACTGTGAAGACGGCCTCGATTATGTACAAGACGCTATTGATCACGGCGCCGCCCTCATTATTTCAAACGGCGGAGCAAAAGTTGACGATATACTTGATAATTTGAAAACACCCTCGGTTCGAGTGAAGAATATTCGAAAGGCACTTTCCGGCATTGCCGCCAATCTGCACGGCCACCCTTCGGAAAAACTGACCGCGGTGGGCATTACCGGTACCAACGGTAAAACAACCACTGGATACATCATTGATTCCATCTTGAAGGCTTCGGATATAAAGTGCGGCATGGTGGGAACCCTAGGCGTGACAGCACCGGGGATTGAAGCACACACTGGTCTCACTACACCAGACAGCTTGGAGCTCCAGCGGACGCTGGCTCTTTTCGTAGACGGCGGCCTCACCCATTCTGTTATTGAAGTTTCCTCGCACGCCCTGGAGTTGGACANGGTAGCGGACGTCGACTTTGACATGGCGGTGTTTACCAATTTTTCTCAAGACCACCTCGATTTCCACAAAAGCATGGACAATTACTTCCAAGCCAAGAGCAAGCTTTTTGCCATGCTCTCGTCTGGTAAATGTGCCGTTTTGAACTCCGACGATCCAAAGTCGGAAGAGTTGAAAAAGGTGACGAATACCCGGGTGGTCACTTATGCCGTGGAAGCAGATGCGGATGTAAAATTCTCTGACTGGGGCATGTCTATTGACGGNATCAGAGGCACCGTTGAAGCAGGTGGCGAAACGATCCACATCTCCTCTTCCCTCATAGGCTCCTACAACCTCCACAATATTCTGGCTGCAGTGGCGGCGGCCNCCGTTTTGGAAATACCGGTAGATTCCATAGAGTCCGGTATCCAATCCCTGGAGGTTGTCCCGGGGCGCATAGAAAGAATGATGAGCCACAACGGCGCCACTGTTATTGTGGACTATGCCCACACTCCGGACGCATACAACAAACTTTTTTCTTCACTCANAACACTCCTACCTCGCAGGAGCAGNCTAGGNGTCATTTTCGGTTGCGGCGGTGACAGNGACCAAAAGAAACGTCCCCTCATGGCAGCCGCAGCCGAAGCTTACGCCGACAAGATCTACGTGGCGCCTGACAATCCCAGAACAGAATCCATCGACACTATTAATAAGGATATCGCAAAAGGATTTAAAAAAAAGAGTCACAGTTTTCACATTGACCGTGTGGAAGCGATCCGGGAGGCTGTGGCGTGGCTGGAGCCCGGTGACATCCTGGCTATCGTTGGTAAAGGGCGGGAAGATTATCAAATCACCGGGGTGGAACGGATACACCATTCAGATGTTGAAACGGTAAAAAAGACAGTAAAGGAATTGGCTGGAGATGAGAATTGATCTGCCTGATCCGGAAAGATTCATGAAACTATTTTATGAGATCTCAGGCCAGCAGCCTGAAGCCAAGATCACTGGCGTCACGCTGGACAGCCGTGAAGCAAGGCCCGGAGATCTCTTTATTGCCACGGCCGGAGAGCGGGTGGACGGTCACCAGTTTCTCTCCCAGGCGCACGACGCCCAATGCGCCGCAGCTATCGTGTCAACACGTGATGAGAATGTAGATCTGCCACAGATTGTGGTAGATGATCCTGCCACAACCGTCTCTCANCTGGCAACAGCCTGGCGGCAGTCACACAGTGTAGACGTGACCGGCATCACCGGCTCAAATGGCAAAACGACCACGAAAGATCTTTTGATACACATCTTTTCTGTGAGGCACGTAGTGCATGGGACTCGCGGGAACTATAATACCCATCTAGGGTTACCCCTCACCTTACTCGAGCTAGACTCCCACCATTCCCAATCCTTCCTTGAAATGGGAGCCAATCACCGGGGCGATATTGGATATCTTTGTAGTCTGTCCCTACCTCGGCACGGATTAATTACCAATATCGCCCCTGCCCACCTCTTCAGCTTCGGCTCAGTAGAGGCGGTCAGGGAAACCAAAGGTGAACTTTTTGAGTCCCTGCCGGAAAGCGGCATCGCATTTGTTAACAACGACGACGAGCTCGTAAAAGATTTGCCCACCCCGGCTGAAAGAGTCACTTACGGCTTCACCCCTGAGTGCAACTTTACCGGCGACATGAGCCGGGACGGTGAGGGCCTTATAACAGTTATTATTAATGGAGAAGAACTGCNCACAGGTTCTGCCAATCAGACTTTTGCAAAGAATGTGCTAGCGGCGTCAGCCGTCTCCTCCACATTGGGAATACCGTTTAATGATATCCAACAGCAGGTAGCTTCCTTTAAGGCAGTGGCTGGCCGGTGCTGGATGGAAAAGCGGAACGGTGTCACCATTATTGACGACACATACAACGCCAATCTCACTTCCACACTGGCGGCATTGNACTACCTTTTTGATATTCCTGTTACGGGAAAAAGACACTTCATTTTCGGTGATATGTTGGAGCTGGGCGACGCTAGCGAAGATCATCACCGCCAAGTTGGGCAGGCCGTCTCAGAGCGGGGTGTGGACCAGTTCCTATGTTACGGGCCGGAGTCGGCTGCCGCCGCTGAAGCGGCCAACGGAATTAAGGCCGCACATTTTAATGACAAAAGTTCTCTGGCAGAAGCGGTGAAAGATTCCGTGAGTAAAGGCGATGTAGCGCTGTTTAAAGCATCCCGGGGCATGGCGCTGGAATCGGTGATCAAAGAGGTGTTCGGAGACTGATGTTCTACCACATTCTTTACCCGCTTAAAGACAAGCTGTCGGGGCTAAATGTTTTTCAGTATATCACATTCCGGGCGGCTGGTGCAGCTATCACCGCTTTAATCATCAGCTTTATAATAGGTCCATGGATCATCCGGAAGCTCCAATCAAGTCAAGTGCTGGAGACCATCGGTGAAAGAGGACCTAAAACACATATAACAAAGAAGGGCACGCCAACCATGGGGGGAATCATTATCCTAGCGGCAGTGATTCTCCCCACCCTCCTTTGGGCCGATCTGCAAAACAGTTATATCCATATCATTCTGCTGGCCACTATCTGGATGGGCCTCTTTGGATTTCTCGACGATTACCTGAAGACGGTAAAGAAGTCAAAGGAAGGACTGATTGCACGGTACAAATTCGCAGGACAGATTGGCCTGGGGCTTATCATCGGTGCCTGGCTCTACTTTGGAACAGAGTTCAGAGACATCGGGCCCGTTACCTCTGTACCTTTCTTTAAGAACCTGGAGATACCTTTCGGCATTCTCTACATTCCGTGGGTAACACTGGTGCTGACTGCCAGCTCCAATGCGGTGAACCTCACAGACGGACTAGACGGGCTGGCGGCGGGATTGCTGGCTATCTGTGCTCTCACCCTGGCGGCTATTTCCTATATCTCCGGCCGGGTCGATTTCAGTGATTACCTTAACATTATATACCTTCCTAAAGCGGGGGAGCTGACCATTTTTTCAACGGCACTAGGCGGTGCCTGCCTCGGCTTTCTCTGGTTCAATGCTCCGCCGGCACAAGTCTTTATGGGAGATACAGGTGCCCTCTCTACCGGGGCGGCTCTGGGTACCCTGGCCATCCTGCTGAAAAAGGAGCTCCTCCTGGTGATCCTGGGCGGTGTCTTTGTCTGGGAGGCCATTTCAGTCATGATCCAGTTGGGCTACTTCCGATGGTCAAAGAGAAGGACAGGTGAGACCAAACGGTTTTTTCTCATGGCACCTATTCACCACCACTTTGAACTGAAAGGGTGGAAAGAGACCCAGGTGGTGATCCGGTTCTGGATCATGGGAATACTTTTTGCATTGATGACATTCAGCACATTCAAGATTCGGTGATGAGTATAAGTAACAGAGAAGCCATCGATCTCAACGGAAAATCCGTTGCCGTCATCGGTGCTGGCCGAAGCGGACTTTCGGCGACAAGACTGCTGACTGAACTTGGAGCAAAAGTGTTTGTCAGTGAAGCGGACGAAAATATTGATGCCGATGAACTAAAGACAATTGGTGTACCGTTTGAAACGGACGGTCATTCTGAAAAGGTTAATGGGAACGATCTCATGGTGGTGTCGCCGGGTGTGCCGCAGGATTCAGACGTGGTAACCCGGGCAAAATCTGCCGGANTCCCGGTAGTGAGCGAGATTGAACTGGCNAGCTGGTTCACAGCCACTCCCATAGNCGCCATCACCGGTTCAAATGGGAAAACNACCACCACNTCCATCNTGGCAGAGATGTGCCGNCAGGCGNGTCTCACAACTTATGAAAGTGGCAACATAGGGACCCCTTTTTCNAAAGTNGTGCTGGAAAACCTGGGNAGTGAGCCGGAAAATGCCGTGCACGTTTTGGAGGTGAGTTCTTTCCAGATGGAACAGATCCACCATTTCAAGCCGGATGTAGCTATACTTCTGAACCTCTCCCCCGACCACCTGGACCGCTACGGCATCATGGATGAGTATGTCGCGGCAAAGTTGAGGATCGTGGAAAATATGACCAATAAAGATCATGTGGTCTACAACCGGGATGATAAACTTCTTTCCAAAACTCTGAAAACGGAAGCGAAGATGGTCCCCTTTTCTGCCGGATCGGGCGGTGGTATCCGGTTCAATCTGAACGAGACCAAGATATATAATGAATCTCACGAACCTTTTATCTACCTGGACGAGATCTCCCTCCCGGGAAATCACAATGTGGCCAATTTTCTGGCAGCGGCCACAGCGGCGGAAATTATAGACGTGGATGAAGCCGCCATAAAGCAGGTAATGAAAACATTTAGCGGAGTTCCACACCGACTGGAGAAACTGAATACTCTAAACGGTATCACCTTCTATAACGATTCCAAGGCTACCAACATTGAATCGGTGAAAGTTGCTTTGCAGTCGTTTAACGTTCCTGTTGTGCTGATACTCGGTGGGCGGGACAAAGGAGGCGATTTCAATGAACTAACCCCCCACCTCGCGGACGGGGTAAAACTGGTAATAACGTTAGGTGAAGCGGCGGAGCGCATCGAGAAGACCCTCTCCAACCACCCTCCCTTCCTACGAGCTGACTCAATGGCTTCCGCCGTTTCCCTAGCTTTTCAGAACAGTGAAGCNGGAGATNTTATACTCCTCTCACCCGGCTGTACCAGCTTTGACATGTTTGACAATTTTGAACAGCGGGGCGATACGTTCCGTGAAGAGGTGATGAGGTTGTGACATGCCCATAGAAGTGTCNTCAGAAAAATACGACAGACCGCTCCTCATCATCACCATGATACTTCTTGCAATTGGAACGGTGATGGTGTTCAGCTCCAGTTCAGACATCTCTCTGGACAAATTCGGCAGTGGCACCTTTTACTTCCGGNGGCACCTCTTACGTGTTTTTGTGGGGCTNGCTGTNATGGTGGCTGCCATATTCATCGATTATCGCCTGTTGAAGCGGATTGCTGCACCCCTCTTTATTGCGAGCATTGTATTACTAATCGCTACCAAGGTGATATTCCTCATAGCAGGAAACTATTCACCGGCCCGATGGCTCTACCTGGGGCCCCTCCGAATTCAGACATCTGACCTGGCCCGGTTCGCCACTATCATNTACCTGGCGACATATATCGACAAGAAACGGGACGGAATCGGTGACTATGTTAACGGCTTTTTGCCTCCCGTTATAATGACAGGAATTGTCATGGCACTCATCATTATTCAGCCGGACTACAGTACAGCAGTCATGATCGGCCTCATTGCGACAACNATGNTTTTTATCGGCAGGGCGAAGCTGACCCACATGCTGGCCACCGGTGCTGTGGGGATGACGATCCTCATACCTGTTATGATCGCCGAACCGTACAGGCTTTACAGAATTACTTCATTCATCAGAGGGATATTCGATTTCTCCGGCGCCAATTATCAGCTTCAGCAGTCGATCATCAGTCTCGGCAACGGCGGAATGATAGGCGTTGGTTTGGGTGCCAGCATAGGTAAGAACCTGTTCCTCCCTGAACCACACACCGATTTCATTCTGGCCATCGTGGGAGAAGAGATCGGTTTTGGCGGCATTTTTGTCCTCATTACACTCTACCTGGCGGTCTTCCACAGAGCGCTGAAAATTACCAAAGGGTGTACGGACGTGTTCGGCATCATGTTGGGAATAGGTCTATCGGTTCAGATAGTATCGTACGCTTTCATCCATGCAGCGGTGGTGACGGGGATCGTCCCTACTACAGGCCTCCCTATCCCGTTCATTAGTTTTGGCGGTAGTGGCCTCCTCATGAACCTCCTCTCTGTGGGAATACTACTGAACATATCCATGGCAAAGCGGACGGTAAGCCGAAGATCGGAAGCGAGGATCCGTTTTGCTTAATAAAAGGAATAGCTTCATTATTGCCGGCGGTGGCACCGGTGGCCATCTTTTCCCGGCATTGGCCATCGGGGACGCGCTTAAAAAACGATTCCCAAATGCCGCCATCCATTTCGTCGGATCCAAGTTCGGGCTGGAGTCCAAAATCCTCCCTGAGCGGGGCGATGGCCATACGCTGCTCACCATTAGAGGATTTATGAGAGGTATTTCTCCAAGGGCCCTTTTCAGGAACCTCCTTTTCCCTATCAGGTTCGCCATCGCTTATCTGAAATCACGGCGGTTGATAAAAAGATTCTCACCCGTGGTGGTCATCGGCACTGGCGGCTACGCCAGCGGATTGCCGCTCCTGGCGGCCATCCATAAGGAGATTCCAACCGTTATTCATGAACAGAATTCCTATCCCGGCGTCACAACCCGATGGCTCTCTTCCCGGGCAACCCGGGTCTGCCTCAGTTATGAAGACGCCCGGCGTCATCTGAAAAAAAAAGTGGTGTTGTCACCGGCAACCCGGTTCGGGAGGACGTTATGAACGGTGACAGGAAAAAATCTTTGCTTACATACGGCCTGCGCGAAGAGTTACCGGTGCTGGCCCTGTTAGGCGGCAGCCAGGGTGCCCAGGTTCTAAACAAGGCCATGGAGAAAGCCTTGAAAGATTTGACAGATATGCAGATCCTGTGGCAGACAGGTGACTTGCATCTTGAGACCTACCGGAAGCACGAGACTGACAGAGTGAAAGTGATGCCGTTTGTGAATGACATGGGTACTTTTTATGCCGCTGCAGATCTGATCATTTCCCGGGCCGGTGCTCTGGCCCTGGCGGAGATTGCAGCCTGCGGCAAGCCGTCCCTCCTTATCCCTTTTGCAGGTTCGGCTGGCAATCATCAAACCATGAATGCAGAAAGCCTTCGGGCGTCAGGAGCGGCCATAGTGGTGCACCAGAAAGAGTTTACGGGCGAGCGTCTGACCGATGAAGTGAAACAGTTGATGGGTAACAGCCAGACACTTTCCAGGATGGCATCAGCGGCCCGGTCCGTTGCGAAGCCGGAAGCTGTCGATCTGATCGTCAATGAAATTGAGGTGATAGCGGAAGCGTAATGTTCGGGAAAGTTAAAAAAGTTCATTTTGTGGGGATCGGCGGCATCGGCATGAGCGGCATTGCTGAACTCCTCATTAACCTCGGTTTTGAGGTNACAGGTTCTGACATGAAGACCACAAACATCACTGAAAANCTCCAGAAACATGGAGCTGTGATNNACGAGGGTCATAAGCCGGAAAATGTNAACGATTCNGACGTGCTGGTNTACTCCTCGGCAGTGCAGGTGGACAATCCGGAGCTCCAGCGTGCGAAAGATAAACAGATTCCCATCATCCGGCGNGCAGAGATGTTGAGCGAGCTACTTAAGCTGAAACAGANCTCCATCGCTGTAGGNGGTACACACGGCAAAACAACNACCACCTCAATGATGGGAGCNGTGCTGACGGAAGCGTTGCTGGACCCCACTCTGGTGGTAGGCGGCGTGGTAAANAGNNTGGACGTGAATGCCCTGCTGGGACAGGGTGACGTCATTGTGGCGGAAGCCGATGAGTTTGACAAAAGTTTTNTACAGCTGACNCCNACTTATGCCATCATTACAAATATCGATACTGATCATATGGATTGTTACGATTCAGAAGAGGATTTGCTCAACGCCTTCGCACAATACGCGAACGCCANCCCCTTTTACGGTGCTGTGGTGGCGTGTGTGGATGAGCCCTTGATAAAGCGGATCCTCCCGGACATCAGCCGACCCGTGATTACCTACGGTTTCTCGGGGGATGCGGAGTTCCAGGCTGAACNTCGTTTATATCGGGAGGTCCGCTCAACTTTTGTCGTCAAACACCGGGGCNAGGAGTTGGGAGAAGTGGAGATGATGGTTCCCGGTGCTCACAACNTAAAAAACGCCCTGGCGGTCATCGCTCTAGGGACGGAAATGAACATCGATTTCAACACNATCAGTAATGGACTGAAACAGTTCAGTGGCGTGAANCGGCGATTCGAAATCAANGGCATTTTTGANGATGTGATGGTGGTGGACGACTATGCCCACCACCCCACAGAGGTGTCTGCTACTTTGNGGGCNATCAAAAACGGTTGGGACCGCCGTCTGGTAGCAGTNTTTCAGCCACACCTTTACAGCCGAACTCAGGATTTATACGAGNATTTCGCCCGNTCTTTTCTCATCAGCGACGTTCTANTTGTAACAGATGTTTANCCAGCCAGGGAGGAGCCCATAGCCGGCGTTACAGGCGAACTTATCACCAACATGGCCAAATCGATGGGGCATGAAAATGTTTACTGGGTGGAAGACAAGAAACGGCTTGTTGCNGCCATGAANGCGCTGGTNGAGCCGGGAGATCTTGTAATCACTATGGGTGCNGGCGATATCTGGCGTATTTGCGATAAATATGCCGCCATGCTGGAAAAAGAGGCGGTGGAAGCCTGAGGAANGTGTGGATCCTGNATTCAAACGACTTGAAAAGACTTTAACAGGAAAAGTGATGTGGAATGAACCNATGAAAGNACACACCTCNTACGGNATCGGCGGGCCGGCNTTGGGCCTCTTCTACCCNGCCCATGAAGAAGATTTATCAGCCATTCTGTCCATCTCCAGAGAAAAATCTATCCCCGTCTATTTCNCCGGTTCAGGTTCCAANCTGCTGGTGAGNGATGNCGGCTTCGACGGCTTTGTCATCAGCCTNGCAAAAACGTTCAAGACACTGGAGATCAACGGTACCAACGTCTTTGCCGANTGCGGCGTTATGATGGGTCATTTTGTAAANATCTGTACAGGNGCGGAACTGTCCGGCGTAGAGAGCCTTATCGGTGTTCCGGGAACAGTGGGAGGCGCCATCCGGATGAACGCTGGCGCCTACGGACGGGAGATATCCANTTTTCTCACCAGTTTAAGAGTNATGACACTGGATGGTAAGGTGAAAGAGCTTTCGCGGAANGANGTNGAATTCAGTTACCGCCACTCTTCTCTAAGGAGCGATGAAATAGTGGTGTCGGCGAAATTCAAGTTTGAAAAAGNGGCACCGGAGGTGATCCAGGTNTTGAAATCAAAGGCNAGCGAGAGCCGGAAAGCNACACAACCACTCCGTTTCCGNTCCGCCGGATCTATCTTCAAAAACCCACCGGAGAAACCTGCCGGTCAACTCATCGACCAGGCGGGCCTTAAAGGGACCCGTGTTGGCGGCGCCGAGATCTCTGAAAAACATGCCAATTTCTTTGTGAATCACGGCGATGCGTCATCAGAAGACCTGGTGGAACTTATTCGCCTGGCTCGGCGGACGGTACAAGAAAAATTTGACATTCATCTGGAACTGGAGATCATGACGCTCGGTTTCCCTGAAGGAACTTTTGACGGATGACAGTTAAGAAGAAAAAAATGCGCAGAAAAAAGAAGATGCCAAAATGGGTAGCGCCAACCATTCGGTGGAGCCTCATATCAACCTCCCTTCTTCTCTTTAGTGTTTTGGTCAACTACGCCTCGAAATGGTCACAGCTGAGTGGAGATTTTGATCTGACGGCCACGGAGATCCGCGGAAACGATATTTTAGGGCAAGATGAGATCATCGCCCTGGCGAAGGTCCCCTTCGCACAGTCACTGGCAAACATTGACCTTAAAGCCATCCAGCGGCGGGTAGAGAAGCACTCTTATGTAAAAGGAGCCCGAGTGAGCCGGGAATTTCCGAAAAAGATTTATATCGATGTGGTTGAACGGCAGCCCATTGCCTACTTAAACCTCCCCGTTTTCCTAGTGGTGGACGAGGAAGGAGTCATTATGCCACTTCGCCACGATGATATGGAATTCAATATCCCGACCCTTACTGGTTTCAACCCGGCTGAGGAACTCTATCCTGTAGGACTGAAATGCCTCTCACACAAAACATTGGAAGCTGTGAATTACCTCAGCTCCCTGAGGCAACTTTTCCCAATCCTCTTTGAAGACATCTCCGAACTGACGGTAAACAAGACAGACGAATATGTTATGGTGCTGGCGGAGATGCCCACCCGGATCCACTTCGGTGAGGGCAACATGCTGGACCAGATCATTTTGCTGAAACAGTTTGACTTCACCCTGGCTGGTGCGAAAAAGTTGCGCGATTATCGCTATGTCGATCTTCGTTACAGAAACCAAATCGTAGTGAGGGAAAGAACGTGAGAAACGGGTTAGTAAAGGACAAGGGAACCTGCGTTGGACTTGATGTGGGAACCACAAAGGTGTGTTGCATCATTGCACAGTCCGATGGGAACGGCGGTGACATGAAACTGCTGGGTGCGGGCGTGGCCCCCTCCCACGGTGTAAAGCGGGGAACGGTAGTAGATATCGATGCCACCATCCAGGCCATTGAAGACGCTGTTCATAAAGCTGAGACTATGGCCAACGAAAAGGTGTCCGAAGCATACGTGGGACTCTCCGGAGATCACATCCGGGGATTGAACACCCAGGGCGCCATCGCCATTTCAAAGAACGGTCACCCCGTCACCTACGAAGACGAGATCAAGAATTCAGATATTACCAGAGTGTTGGAGATGGCCCGCGCCGTCTCCCTCCCCGTTGACAGAGAAATCCTCCACATTCTTCCACAGGAATTTGTAGTTGATCACCAGGGTGGAATCAAGAATCCCACGGGTATGGTGGGCCGGCGATTAGAGGCTCACGTGCACCTTATCACCGGTGCCACATCAGCGGCGAAAAATATTACCAAGTGTGTAGAGGAGGCGGGCATCGTTGTGAGGCGATTTATCTACCAGCCTCTCGCTTCGGGAGAGGCTGTGCTTGAGCCGCACGAAAAAAAGCTTGGTGTGGTGCTTGTGGACATCGGCGGCGGCACTACGGACATCTGCGTCTATTTTGAGGGTGAGGTACGGCACTCGGCTGTCATCGCCCTGGGTGGGGATTGCATTTCCAACGATCTTGCCATGATGACACAGGTCTCCATCGATGAAGCCGAAGAGATTAAAACCAAATATGGTTCGGCGAAGGCGGCCATGGCATCTACGGATCTGGAGTTTGAACTACCCTACAGCGCCGGTGAGACGCCCAGGAAGGCGAGCGAGCATGAGGTGTCCCGCTATGTGGAGGCACGGATGACAGAAATTTTCCAGATGGTGAAGCGGGAGATCCAGAAACATTTGCAAATATCACCATGGCGGTCAGGCATTGAGAACCCCGCCTCCTTCGGTGTGGTATTGACAGGCGGCGGCTCACTGTTAAAAAATGCGGCGAGCCTCGGTGAAGAGATTTTAGACGCACAGGTAAAGATTGGTATCCCAAAAGGCCTGAGCGGCGTGGTGGATGTGGCGGCAAGCCCCATTTATGCCACAGCCATTGGGCTGGTACAACACCCGACCCTTGCTCACGAGCAGTATGATCCAGTACATCGACGGTCAGCCAGTATGGGCAAGATCGTTAAGAATGTCGGAGAATGGTTCCAGGGATTTTTTTAGTAACATAGCGATAACGGAAGTTCACTCAAGGACTGAAACAACCTGACTCGCGGGAGAGAGAAAAGGAGTACAGCATGAAGTTCGAATTCGATTCATTAGCAGATCAACAAGCACGTATAAAGGTAATTGGCGTTGGCGGCGCTGGCGGAAACGCCATTAACAGAATGATCAACTCGGGCCTGAGTGGTGTGGATTTTATTGCCATAAACACCGACGCCCAGGACCTGGACAACAACCGGGCCGAGACAAAGATCCAGATCGGAAAGAATTTGACAAAGGGTCTTGGCGCCGGCGCTAAAGCCGAAATCGGAAAAACCGCCATAGAGACGGAGAAAGACGCCGTCGCTGCCATCATTGATGGTGCGGATATGATCTTTGTCACCGCCGGCATGGGCGGCGGCACTGGAACGGGTGCGGCGCCTTTGGTAGCGCAGATTGCCCGGGAGCTGGGCGCCCTGACGGTAGGAGTCGTGACACGGCCTTTCAATTTTGAAGGGCCGAAACGGATGAACCGGGCCACCAGCGGTAATGAGGAAATGCAAAAGAATTGTGATACGCTCATCTCAATTCCTAATCAGAAGCTCATTTCTATCGTGGACAAGTCCACCACTGTAGTAGAAGCGTTCCAGCAGGCTGATACCATCCTCCATCAAGCTACACGGGGCATTTCAGACCTTATCGGCGTCCACGGTCTTATCAATCTCGATTTTGCAGATGTGGACACCATCATGCGAGACATGGGTGAAGCCATTATGGGAACCGGCATGGCCACAGGTGAAGAGCGGGCGGTGCTGGCAGCTCAGCAAGCCATTTCCTCCCCACTACTGGATGATGTAAACATGCGCGGCGCACAGGGTGTGCTGGTAAACATCACCGGCGGTGACGACCTGACTCTATTGGAGGCGGACGAAGCCACATCCATCATTTTTGAGGAAGCAGGCCAGGATGCCAATATCATCTTCGGCGTTGTCATTGATCCCTCTCTTGGTGAGGAGATCCAAGTGACTGTCATCGCCACTGGCTTTAACGCCAAGGCTCGGGCAGCTGAAGTCAGACATTCCGACAACACAGATGTTCTGACACCGAAATTCCGTGTAGAGGCGGAACAGATCCATGAAACGCCCAACGTCCCTGCTCACCAGTCAAAGGTGCCGGAGGACGATCGGCCGACAGTAAATGCTCCGGCACCAGATCCTATGGTCTTTAAGGACGACGATCTGGAGATCCCCGCTTTCCTGAGACAGCGACAGCAGTAGTCCTCTCCGAAAAACAGTCTCTCTCTTAAACAAAAACCCCGCTCCTGCGGGGTTTTTGTTTTCTCACTCATCTCTAATGATGTAAACTCGCCCTCACTGTAAAATAAAATGATGCCTCGTTTTTGCCTGACCACAATATTGCTTTGTATCATGCAATCCATGTTCCTTTTTGGACAGGAAATTCCTGATCTGGAAGGGGTCTATGAGCGTGTTTCACTCATCAATCTGAACACAGGTCAGGCGCTCGACCCGACCCAACGCGGCTTGCTTATGATGGCCCACGGTTATTATTCGATGATGACCATAAAACCGGATCGTCCCGTGCTTGAACAGGGGAAGCGTCCTGAAGATCTACCCAAAGATGATCAGATCACCTTCTTTCAGGAGTGGTTAAAGCTGAACGCCCATACCGGACCTTATGAGGTAGAGGGCGATACCCTTATCTGGCACCGTGACCTTTCGGAAAACCCCCGCGAAGTAGGCACGGTGTCCCGGTTGCCCTATCAGTTGCGGAATAATCTGCTCGTCATCCATTTCAATCTATCAAATGGGAGCCGCTGGGAATGGACGTGGCGGAAAATCCGCTGAAAGATGAGTGGCAGGTGAAAAATTGTGTTATGATGCTCCGCACAAAAATGATACGCCGCTTGGGAGTTGTTATTCTGTTGTGGATCGGAAGTGTATCAATCGCTCACACTCAGCCGTCCGGTTTTATGGAAAAAGATGTTACCGTCCACGGCTTCAACATGCACTACATCGAAGCAGGCATCGGACCGCCGCTTGTATTACTACATGGTTTATGGGGTGGTCAGAACGAGTGGCGACTGAATATGGAGCCACTTTCCACCAATTTTCGCGTGATTGTCCTCGATCAGATCGGTTTCGGTAAATCGGATAAACCCCACGCCAATTATCACAACGCGTTGCTTGCACAGTTTCTTGTGGGTTTCTTGGAAGCTGTGGAAATACCCAAAGCCACGCTGGTGGGGCACGCTATGGGTGCGAATACGGCCACTTACATGGCCGTCCATTACCCTCATCTGGTAGAGCAAATAGTGCTAGTCGACGGGGCTGGATATAGAAATCCGAATCGTGATCTCGCCAAATCGCTGACGGAACCGCAAATCAAGTTTCGCCGGATCGTAACGGGATCAGATCTGGCAGCAACCCGAAATTTTCTGAAGCGCCGGGTCTACGATCCCGAATTGATCACTGATAGTTGGGTGCAGGAAGCATTTACATTGTGGCTTAAATCTGCCCGAGCCATAGAGAATATGTTGTTGGAAGGTGGAGATGTGACCGAGGAAGAGATGCGAACGATTCGGGTACCTACCCTAATCGTGTGGGGTAAAGAAGACCGGGTGTTCCCCTTGAGCAATGCCGATCGACTCAATCAGGATATTGCCGGTTCACAAAAGGTCATCTTCAATAAAACAGGGCATCTGCCGCAGGTGGAGGTTCCGGAAAAATTCAATCGAGTGATCTATGAGTTTTTGACTACAGGCAAGGTGAAATCGGAGAGTTATTAACGCCTGGAATGTGTAAAGTAGCCTCAGAATTACACAACAACCTCTCAGAGGAGGATTCGTGCAGACAGCCATCGTAGCCATCTACCTGGCAGCCATGATACTTGTGGGTTTAGCCCTACGGAGCCGGATCAAAAACATATCCGACTTCCTGATCGCCGGTCGAAACCTCGGGATATTACTGACCACAGCCACATTCGCTGGCATCCAGCTCGGTGCCGGGGTCATTCTTGGGGGCGCCGAACTGGCGGCACAACACGGCGTATGGGCTGGTATGTGGCCGGGAATCGGCGTTGGAGGCGGGTTGATCTTCGCCGGCTTCATTGCGGCCAAGAAACTGCGCCGGCAGGGTGCTTACGTGCCTCTGGACTTCTTCGCGGAGCGATATGGGGAGAACCTTTGGGTTCGGCTTTGGGCCTGGATATCCAACATTCCCAGTCTGCTGGGAGTCTTGGGTGTGCAGTTCATGGCGGCAGGTACCGTAGCCACCATGTTCGGCGTCAGCTTCGAGACGGGCGTCTGGTGCGCCGGAGGCGTGGTTCTGATCTACAGTATGCTCGGCGGAATGTGGGGTGCCGTTGTCACGGATCTGGTTCAAGTCTCGGTCATCGTGGCGGCGATCCCTGGACTCGCTTTCTTCACTTCCAAGGCACTGGCGGCCAACGAAGGTATGGCAATGACCTCGAGAGTCGGGGAGTTGCTCTCTGTGCCGTTCGTTCCCCAGGGTATGGCATCGACTGCCGTCTTCAATATTCTTCCTTTCCTGCTCATGGTGTCTGTGTCATACGACGCCTATCTGCGCTTCCAGTCTGCCAAATCAGGGAATGCTGCCAAGTGGGGTGCTGTGTACGGCGGATTGATCGTTATTACCATTTCGTTTTTCGCTGCGCTTATTGGTGCGGCCGGACGTGCCGTGGATCCGGCCAGCAATGCCACCGCGGTCCTTCCGCAAATGATCCAATCCATCTTGTCGCCACTTCTGGGAGGGATTGTACTCGCGGCCTTGTTGGCGGCTGCCATGTCAACGGCCAACAGCCTTGTCATNTCAATCGCTGGCTCCTGCTCNCGTGATTTCTACAACAAAGTCCTTCATAAAGACGAGAAGCTTAATGATNTGCCGTTCGTTAAGCAGCTGTCTCGAATAGTGGTAGCGGTNTCGGCGTTCCTTGGNATTCAGATTGCACTACATTTCGAAGGCCTTCTGCGGACGATGATTGTNTTCGCCACGCCATACATGGCAAGTATGCTGGTTTCCTTACTCGGGGGTCTCTTATGGCCGCGAGCCACTGCGAAGGCNGCGTACAGCGCNATGGCCGTGGGAGGAATCGTGGGCATGACAGCATTTGCGGTCTCGGTCCCTGGACCTTTTGAGGGTCTCTTCAACGCTGACCTTGCGTTGTTGATTGCCTGGTCCCTGTCAACTGTTGTATTTATTCTTGTAACTCTTATGATCTCTGAAAAAGGAGAAACCTCATGACGAATCCATCAGGATCCACGGCTGCTTGGCCCTACCCTATCAAATACGGGGAAGAAACCACAGTTGAGTGCGATGTGCTCGTAATCGGCGGAGGTTCTTCGGGATCCGTGGCCGCTTTGGCCGCACATAAGCGCGGTGCTCATGTGATACTACTCGAGAAGGGAGTTGTAAAATCCAGTGGCGCAGCAGGATCTGGTTTTGATCATTGGATGGATTGTCCGGCCAATCCGGCCAGCAAGGTGGATCCGGAATTCAACACCCGCATGCCACTGGATAAGTTCAAGGGCGGTTTCGGTAACTACATTTCAACCTACATCACCTGTCGCGATAGCT
The DNA here is from genome assembly GCA_002729175.1 of Fidelibacterota bacterium. GTDB lineage: Bacteria > Fidelibacterota > Marinisomatia > Marinisomatales > S15-B10 > UBA2125. Next base: position 10,246 of record PBTS01000030.1, on the reverse strand, counting down.
ACAGCATGCTGATGGAGCTGGAGGAATTGGGCATGCAAGTGCGTGATGTGAATGATGAGTTCAAGGGAGCACCGTTCCGTGATGAAGAAACAAAATTCCTTTATGCATACGATTACGATTCCCGTAACTGTATCCGCGTTTGGGGCACCAAAATGAAGCCGGTGTTGGCGGAAGCACTGGCGAAGAAGCGAATCGAAGTACATGAGCGGACCATGGCAACGGCCCTTCTGACGGAAAACGGACAGCCTGGATCGAGAGTGATCGGTTGTACTGCCATCAACAATCGAACAGGTGCCTTTACAGTATACAGAGCCAAGGCGGTGGTTCTCTGTGTAGCAACACCAGAGCGCCTGTGGATCTTCTCTTCCGAAATGAGTGGTCTGGTAGGTCGTGATGGACCTCCTACCAACGCGGGTAACGGCCACGCCATGGCGTTCCGGGCCGGGGCCGAATTCATACGGATGGAGTCCTCAACACACGAAGAATGGGGCGGCGCCACCGGAATTGGCTCAGTCATGTTTGGCTCGGGCTCCAACTTTGCCAGTTGGTTTCCGTGCTCCATTATCGATGCTAACGGCAAGGAGGTTCCATGGGTGGGCCTCGATGGTCAGCCGCTGAAAACTGTAGCGGAACGTACAAAACCGCGTCCCAAAGACGACTTCTTTCACCTCCACCTGGGTCCGGGTGAAGGGGAGGCAGCCTCCATTCCACAGCTGATTCCTGATCTCGAGGAGCGGATCGAAAAAGGCGAGTACAAGCTTCCACTCTACGCCGACCTGCCCGGTATGCCACCCCACGATCGTCGGGTGATCTTCGGCCTCATGGTGGGTCAAGAAGGGCACACTTGGACTGTCTACCGGACTTTGACACGAGGAGGATTTGATCCTGACAAGGATCAACTTCAGGTTTACGGCCTGGGTGAAGCTCCTCCTGGCTGGCGGCGTTTGAGGTACGGAGGCCTGGCGCACGACTGGACGCTTAAGAGTACTCTGGATGGGCTCTACGCAGCCGGGCAGCAGCTCTTCGACAGTATTGGCGTTTCCCAAGCTACCTGCACAGGCCGATGGGCAGGCACTCATGCAGCTGATTACGCTTTAAGCGTGGAGCACGTTGAAATAGTCCGCCAGCAGGTAGACAATGAAAAGCTGAGGGTCTATGAGCCGGCTCTGCGTAGCATCGGGATCGAATGGAAAGAACTGTGCTCGGGGATTGCCAAGGTTATGCAGGATTACTGCGGCGATCAGAAGAACGAGGAGCTGATCCAGCTCAGCCTGCGCTACCTGGAAGAAATCCGTGAATCGGAGGCAAACACACTGACTGCACGCAATCCACATGAGCTCATGCGGGCCATTGAGGCAATGGACATCCTGACGTGCTGCGAGATGATTGCGCACGCCTGTTCAGCACGAAAAACAAACTGCCCCTGGCTCTACTTCGAACGNATTGATTCTACAGATGAGACNGATGCCTGGATGAAATGGATCACCATCAAACACAACGGAGAGAAGGTTATTTACGGTGAGTTACCGTTAGACTACGCCGGTGACCTGAAGGAGAACTATGAGCAATACAACAAGTATGAAAACTGATCCGGTGAAAGAAAGTCGTGAGGACAGTTTGGAAGCGAATCTGGATCGCTTAAGAAAGCGATCCCTCCCCCTCACCCCAAATATGGTAACACCCAACAGGCCACTCATATTTGATGAGGAGACATGCACCAAGTGCAACCTTTGTATCGAGGCTTGTCCNATGGACGTTCTGGTTCCAAATCCNGTCAAGAACGGTCTTCCGCTGATCATGTTTCCGGACGAATGCTGGTACTGTGGCTGCTGTGAGATGCACTGCCCATGGTATGAAGATGGAGCCATCCGGATCAACTTCCCTGTAATGCAGCGAGTNCGGTGGAAGCGAAAGGAGAGCGGTGANCATTTCCGCGTNGGNATGAANAACCCGCCACCCCCCAACACTCGAGAGCCGGCCTAAAGTGTTTTCAGATGCTNTNGAANAANTTGAAAATAAANTNCCCNCTTCANNCTAANAAATGAAGGTGTAATTCACCCTTCCCAGANAAAACCCTAGANGACCATATGATACTTGATAAAAAATTCCGGGGAAACTGGAAGGATTACATTTTACAGAGTGCTTATGCAGCACTTACGGTATTGTTCATAACNCTCATACTTAATCTGCAACACGCGGTCATCATTGCCAGCATCGGTTCAACAGCTTTTATCGTTTTTTCCATGCCCAATAGTATCATCTCACAACCAAGAAGTATTATTGGCGGCCATGTAATTGGTTTTNCCGTTGGCGTCTGTTTTTCAATGTTTCCCTTTTCAGGTTGGTTGTTTTTTTCAGGCTTATGGTATGCTTTGGCTGTGGGTATAAGTTTCTTTATCATGGTGGTTACAGATACAGAGCATTCGCCTGCCGTCGGTACTGCATTAGGTATGACTATTGTTGGTTATTCCCATAAGGCTGCCATTGGCATCTCTCTTGGGGTAATTATACTGGCGTTAATTAGTCGTTATATGAAGTCCCATATCCGAAACTTAGTTTGACTCCAGAGTGGTAGTTTCCCCCATCACGTTTATTAACTGAATTCCCCATCTCAACCTGTAAAGAAATGAAGNGGGAATAATGTGAATAGAAGAGACTTCACCGGAAAACTGCGCGTTCACTTCAANACCAACCCCCAGGCGCCAGGGGTNTTTCAGATGACTCGGGAACGTTACGAAGCGGCGGCCCGGAGACACNCCGACGTCGCCTCACGAGTTGATTGGAGCATCGGCAGCGGTGACGAAAACTTCAATTCAGTGATTGGTGAGATCGATGTTTTTGTGGGATGGCAGTTTCCACTGGAGAATCTGGCACAGCGGGCCCCGAAATTGAAGTGGATCCATATCTGGGGTGCTGGAATAGAACATCTTCTTCCCTTGGACTGGCTTCCACGCGGCGTTGCCCTGATCAACAACAGCGGCGTACACGCACCCAAGGCGGGTGAGTTCATGGTCATGGCCATCCTGATGTTGAATAACCGGATTCCGACCCTGGTTACCAGTCAGCACCAGGCCCACTGGAACGAAATCTTCAGTACCTGCGTGGCAGACAAGACACTGGTTATCATCGGCGTTGGCCAGATGGGCGGCACCGCGGCCCGGCGCGCCAAGGAGCTCGGTATGCGAGTAGTGGGTGTGAGACGATCCGGGCATCCCCGCCGTTATGTGGATGAAATGTACGTTCCCGGGGAACTGGACAAAGTTCTCCCGCAGGCCGACTTTGTATTGATATCCATTCCTCTCACCAGGGAGACGGAGAATTTGATTGGACGCCGGGAACTGGATCTGATGAAGCCTCAAGCCGGGCTAATCAATCTGAGCCGGGCCCAGGTAGTGGATTACGACGCTTTGGCGGAAAAGCTCCATAAAGGTGAGCTCAGTGGAGCGGTCCTCGATGTTTTTGATCCTGAGCCGCTGCCTTCTGAATCACCCCTTTGGAAGACACCCAACCTGATCATTACTCCTCACGTTGCTTCCGATGATTGGGATCAGTACATGCCTTTAACTCTTGATCTGTTCTTCAACAACATTCGACGCTTCTTTGCCGATCGCCCGTTGCTTAACAGGGTACGGCGTAGGCTGGAATACTGATGACCGATTTTGGTATCGTTTCCGTCCTCCCTCCCCTCCTGGCTATCGGCCTGGCCATCAGAACCAAGCAAGTCTATTTGTCTTTGCTGACCGGTATCTGGCTGGGTTGGACCATCCTGAGTGGATGGAATCCTCTCACGGGGATCATACAGGCCGTCCATGCCTTGGTGGACACCTTTGCCGATGTAGAACGGACCCGGATCATCTTGGTGAGCATCATGATCGGCGCCCTGCTGAGCCTGACCCAATACTCAGGCGGCATGGCAGGTTTCGTAACCTGGCTGGAACGAAAAGGGCTCGTACAAACCAGACGGGCTGCAGGCGTTCTTGCCTGGGGCCTCTGTTTCTTCATTTTCGTGGAATCGGTCATTGGAGTACTTATATCTGGCACTGTCACCCGGCCCCTTTTCGACCGGCTCAAGATATCCCGGGAAAAATTGAGCTACATCCTGGACTCGACCTGCGCCCCCAAGGCGACCATCGTTCCCCTGAACACCTGGGGTGCCTACATCATCGGTCTTTTACTGGCTGAGAACGTGGGCAGTCCCATGCGAGCCATGGTGTCTTCAATTCCTTTCAACTTCTACTGTATCCTGGCTATTGTCTTCGCCCTGTTCTTCGCCCTTTCCGATAGGACTTTTGGTCCAATGAAAGAAGCCGAGCGGCGTGTACGAGAGGAGGGAAAATTCTTGAGAGACGGAGCGGAACCTCTCATAGCCTCAGAAGCTTTGTCCATTCCACCGAAAGAGGGAGCTCCCATTAATCTACTAAACCTGGTGCTTCCAGTGGCGACAGTCCTGGCTACCCTTCCCGTTGTACTCTGGATCACGGGAGATGGCAACATAATGGACGGCTCCGGTACGCTGGCTCCCTTCTGGGCCTTGATTGCCGGTCTGGCGGTGTGCGGCATCAGCTATCGGCTTCAGGGAATTATGAGCAGCACTGAAGTGGTAGACATGTTCATGAAAGGGGTGGGCTCACTGGTACCAATGGCCGTTCTGTTGATCCTGGCTTTCGGCATCGGCGACGTCTCTCGCGAGCTGGGAACAGGTGTTTTCGTGGCTCAAGCTACCCAAGCTAATCTTCCCATTGCTGTGGTACCGGCCGCCCTGTTCCTGGTGGCCGGGATCATCTCTTTTTCCACCGGAACTTCCTACGGGACGTGGGCTATCATGATTCCCATCGCCATTCCCACCATTGCTTTGATGGATCTTAATCCGAGTCTCACCATCGCCGCGGTGCTTGGCGGGGGTATATTCGGAGACCACTGCTCCCCCATCTCTGATTCTACAATCATCTCTTCCATGGGCGCGGGAACGGACCACATTGATCATGTCCGGACACAGCTCCCTTACGGCCTGGTCGTGGCCGGGCTCACCATAATTTTATATCTCTTTTTCGGCTCTGTTCTATGACCACCAGTTCGGAAGATACTGTTACTCAGATCTATAATACTTTTCAATCAAATTCCCAATCTCACCATGGAAAGTGAAGGAGGGACGGCCGGGATGGAAGAAATTCATACACAATTAGGGATTATATTGAATGTGCGGTAGGTATTCCCTGAAAAACAGTGGCCGTGTCAAAGAGATCTACAACCTGGACCTTAAGCCAAAATATAATATTGCGCCTTCCCAGAAAATTCTCACCGTAACGGATAAACCACAAATGATGAAATGGTCTTATTCACCATCTTGGGCCAAAAAACCTATGAACTTATTTAATGCCCGTTCGGAAACATTGAATGAAAAGCCGTCATTCAGAGAAGCCAAGAGATGTGTGATAGTTGCTGACGGCTGGTATGAATGGAAAAAGGAGGCTGAGAGTAAAACACCCTATTATCACCATCTGAATGGAGAGGTATTTCATTTTGCAGGCTTATACAATCCTGACGGGTGTCTGATTGTTACCAAAGAAGCTTGTTCAGAACTTTCTCACATACATGGCCGAATGCCTGTTTTAGTAAAAGATCCGGAAATCAAAAACTGGTTAGGAGGGGAAGACCTCTTTACTTCCTCCCTTTCAAACCTCATACATACATATCCTGTCTCAAAACATGTTAATAATCCAAGAAACGACGATGAGAATTGCTGCATGGAAATGACATCACCCTGACCTGTTTTCTTGCCTCATCCGGTTAAGTAATTCCTCATCCCTTTTACTCTTTTTGCTTTAGCTTGATATTCAACAGGTTACTGTCTACTTTCACTGGGAGAGATTTTCAGGCCGTAATCGAGATCCAACCTAAATAAGGAGGCAGATTATGAATAAGTTACTGACTGTTTTGCTGGTATTACTGACGGTCCCATTTCAGACTCAGGGACAGTCCAAGGATGAGGCTATCCTTAAAGGTGATGTTGTGAAATTTTGGAAGGATGCAGCCCAAAGGAAAATGGACCGGAACAAACTGGGTCCTGAGCACAACATGGTCGCCTATTCCACAGGTGGTCTGTGGGAAGACCTGACAGCCGAGGAGATGGCAAAGAGTATCGTTGGCGGACCAAACACCTTCGCTCTGCGTCCGTACCATATCAATGTGATGCTCCTTGGTTCCAAGAAGGATGTTGCATATGTCTCCTACTACCTTGTCGGGAACATAATGAAGGGCGACAAAGTCGTTGTGGCAAACTACAGGACCCGCATATCCCAGGTCTCCGAAAAAAAGGGCGGTATGTGGATAACCGTTGGCAACCACGCCAGTCCCCTCTATGGCGGTTCCGGCATAGTATTTGAGTAAATTGGCTGAGAAAAATATTCCCATTCCGCTGTTTTTGGTAGTTTTCTACGCTTTACAGCAGCTGAATGTACCGGCCCTATGCAAAGGAGAGCTAGGTATAGCATGCATCAATCCCGAACGCTAAAATTGATCAGAAATCACTCTTCACTCTCATTTGGGAGCACGAATTATGAAAAAACTACAGAAAAGCTGGCCGATTGATTTAAGAAGTATCCTCCCAATCTTTGCTTTATTTGTCTTGGGTTCTTGTGGCCAGGAATCAGAAAGAGATTTGGTTGCCACAGCCAGGGCTATCCACGACAGAGTGATTACAATAGACACGCACAACGACATCAACCCTAGCAATTTTTCTGCGGAACGCAACTACACAATGGACCTGAACACTCAGGTCAATATTCCTAAGATGGAAAGCGGGGGACTCGATGTCTCCTGGATGATTGTGTACGTAGGGCAAGGGCCCCTAAATCCAGAGGGTTATGCTAACGCCTATGACACAGCCATAGCCAAGTTCGAAGCCATTCACCGGTTAGCTGAAGAAATTGCACCAGAACAGATCGAGATCGCTTACACTTCAGAGGATGTCAGAAGAATAGCTGCGTCAGGGAAAAAAGTCGCAATGATCGGTATCGAAAATGCTTACCCGATTGGGCTGGATTTATCCAATATTAGAAAATTTCAGGAGAGGGGTGGGCGATATATGTCTTTGGCCCATAATGGCCACAACCAGCTCTCCGATTCTAATACAGGAGAACGAGATGATATCTGGATGCACAATGGACTCAGTGATTTAGGAAAACAAGCTGTCGCTGAAATGAACCGGTGGGGCATTATGGTGGACATCTCTCATCCTTCTAAAGAGGCCATCATGCAGATGATTGAACTGTCCAAAGCACCCGTAATGGCTTCTCATTCTTCTGCACGTAGTTTGAACGACGTAAGCCGCAATCTAGATGACGAACAGTTAAAGGCTGTACAAGCAAACGGTGGAGTTGTTCAGACTGTGGCTTTCAGCAGTTACGTTGACTCGGATAAGAACACTAGAAATCGAGAAGCCCTCACTGCATTACAGCAAGAAGTGGCGTCAGAACTGGGAATAGAGTTGCTAGATCGATCAGCAATGCGTTCGATGAGCGCAGAAGAGAGATCATCGTATGCAACCAAAATGGAGGCCGTCAACGAGTTGACCGAACCGAGAATTTCTGAAGAAGTCAACTCAGATGCTCCACCCGTGGACGTAGCCGACTTCGTAAATCACATTGACTACTTGGTCGATTTAATTGGGATAGATCATGTCGGTATAAGTTCAGACTTTGATGGTGGAGGTGGGGTGGAGGGCTGGAACGATGCATCAGAAACCTTCGCAGTCACTTTGGAGCTTGTACAACGAGGATACACTGAGGCGGATATTGCAAAGCTTTGGGGTGAGAACCTCCTCCGCGTACTAGATGAAGTCCAACGTATAGCATCGGAGATTCAAAGCTCATAAATTTATAGATAATTCTGTCAACCTGATACAAGAGGACACCGTGAAAAATGAGGTTTCTCAGCCAAGGTTTATTGACTTTAATAATATGTCTGAATAGATTGAATCGAGGGTAAGTTTTGGGAAAATCTCCATTATTGTATGATAGAAAGTAACGGCTGGTACGGCCGGGAGGAAAGAATGAAAATCACCACACTGCTGACTGTTTGCCTTTTTGTTTCTTGCACACAGAATCTTCAGAAGGAGAGTTCAATGATGCCGCCCACTGCTGAAAAGATCCCCAGGGAATTGACGGTTCACGGTCATACGCGCATAGATGATTACTACTGGATGCGTCTCACGGATGAGCAGAAGAATGCCAGTGAGCCTGACGATCAGACGCAGAAAGTCGTCGACTATATGGGGCAGGAGAATGCCTACACTGAGGCAGGTCTGAAGCAGACGAAACAGTTTCAGGAGAAGCTGTTTGATGAAATCGTCGGTCGTGTCAAGAAAGATGACTCCACAGTACCTTACTTTAAGAACGGCTATTGGTACTACCGGCGCTATGAAGAAGGCCAGGAGTATCCTATCCACGCTCGCAAGAAGAGTTCGCTGGAAGCAGCCGAGGAAATCCTTCTGAATGTGAATGAAATGGCCGAGGGGCAAGATTTCTATCAGGTAACAGGTCTAACGGTGAGTCAGGACAACCGCTGGCTGTCATTCGGTGTAGACACAGTGAGCCGCAGGTTGTATGCCATCCATTTCAAGAATCTCGAGACAGGAGAAATCCTTGAAGAGACGATTCCCAATACTACGGGATCCGCGGCATGGGCCAACGACAACAAAACCGTTTTCTACACAGCCAAGGATGAGATAACGCTCCTCTCTGAACGAATCTACCGTCACCGCGTCGGCACCAATTCTGACACCGATGTGCTTGTTTACGAAGAAAAGGACGTCACCTTTTACAACGGTGTTTACAAATCGAAGTCCGACAAGTACCTAATCATAAGGAATTCAAGCACGTTGGTGAGTGACTATCACATCCTGGCAGCAGACAATCCTGATGGAAAATTCCGCCACTTCTCACCCCGGGAGACTGAGCACGAATACAATATCGATCACTACGGCGATGAGTTTTACATCGTCACCAACTGGGACGCCAATAATTTCCGACTCATGAAAACAGCAGAACAGGAGACGTCGAAAGAGAACTGGCGTGAAGTGATACCCCACAGAGATGAGGTACTTCTTGAGGGAATTGAACTGTTCCGGGACAATCTGGTAGTGAGTGAACGAGAGGCAGGATTGAAACAACTACGAATCATTAATCAGCGGACGGGTGATGAACACTACCTCGATTTTGGCGAGGCGGCTTATTCTGCCTATATATCCGTCAATCCGGAGTTTGATACGGATCTTTTGCGCTACAGTTACACATCCCTCACCACACCGAGTTCAACTTACGACTACAACATGATCAGCCGCGAAAAAACGCTCAAGAAACAGCAGGAAGTGGTTGGCGGGCATGATCCCGGGGACTACATCACTGAACGTATTTACGCTGATAGCAGAGACGGGAAAAAAGTTCCCATTTCTCTGGTGTATCGCAAAGGGTTCGAGAAGAACGGAAATGGGAATCTCCTTCTCTACGCCTACGGTTCTTACGGCAGCACGCGGGATCCTTCCTTCGGATCATCACGTCTGAGCCTTCTCGATCGAGGATTCGTCTATGCCATCGCACACATCCGTGGTGGACAGATATACGGTCGCCAATGGTATGAAGACGGTAAGTTGTTCAACAAAAAAAATACTTTCACTGACTTTGTCGACTGCGCTCAGTTTCTCATTAATAAAAAATATACCAGTCCCGATCATCTGTTTGCCATGGGCGGCAGCGCCGGTGGACTGCTTATGGGCGCCATCGTGAACATGCAGCCGGACCTTTTCAAAGGTGTGGTAGCGGCCGTCCCTTTTGTGGATGTGATCACCACCATGCTCGATCCTTCCATCCCGCTCACCTCCAACGAGTGGGACGAATGGGGCGACCCCAGAAAGAAGGAGTATTACGATTACATGCTTTCCTACTCACCTTACGACAATGTGGAGGCAAAGGAGTATCCCAACATGCTGGTGACTACCGGTTACTTCGATTCACAAGTGCAGTACTGGGAGCCGTTGAAGTGGGTGGCAAAGCTGAGATCTATCAAGACCGGGGAGAACATACTGTATCTCCATGCCAATATGGAGGCGGGACACGGAGGGAAATCGGGACGCTTTCGCCGTTACCGTGAAGTAGCGCTGGAATATGCTTTCATGTTCGATCTGGTAGAAATCACCAGATAGCACCGATACTGACTATTCCGAATAATAGACCAGCGGCCTAATAATCAA
>PBTS01000029.1:0-24538 GCA_002729175.1 Fidelibacterota bacterium | reverse complement strand
TCCTATACGTACATGATTGCTGTTATAGAATCACTCATAAAAATTCCACTTATGGTTTCTCAATGGCGTGTTGATATTCATACAGGTTTGGGATTATTGGGGTTGGGAGAAAAAGGAAGTTTTTTATATAATTTTNTGGGAGGAATGGATCTTTTTGCTTTTTGGAGAGTAATNGTACTTGCCGTTGGTATGAGTGTTTTATATCGCCGGGAGGTAAAACCATTTATGATCGCTTTAGTTATTTATTGGATATTGCAGACAACCTTTTTCTCATTTATTGGGTCACTATTTACTTAAACAATGAAAAGTCTATTATATTTATTCTNTTTTTTACCCTTTGTAAACTTGAATGCGCAAGTGTATTCCTTGGCAGATTGCATTGAGATTGCGTTACTGAATAAGGAATCATTAAAATCTGTAGAATTAGATGTNCAGTCTGCTNTTGCNGGGAAAAAAGGATCATTGAGCAATATTCTNCCTACATTCAGTTATGGAAATTCATGGAGTGAATCATATTCTACAAAAGGTGTGAACACATCAGAGACGGTGTTCATGGGTGATACACTATCTTTTTCAACTCCTTTCGGTGGTACATCAAATAATTATGGTGCCTCATTTTCTGTCAATCAACCTATTTATGATGGNGGCCAATGGTTNAACCANATCAGGTCTGCAAATAATNCACTTGTCATTAATCAGCAACTTGCTCGCCAGCAGAAGATCAATGTTATCCTCAATGTTCACCAGTCTTTCTATGAATTTTTAAAAGCACAACAACTGTTAGATGTATCTAAGAAAAATTTAACTCTGGCTCGCCATCAAGTGAATCTAGTAAAAACCCAATTTGAATTGGGAGCGGTTAAAAAAANGGATTTATTAAAAGCACAGGTTTTAAAAGGGAATGCTCATTCGGATGTATTAATAAAGGAAACGAATCTACNAAATGCGAATCTTGCTCTCCGAAACAGTATGGGTTTGGTGGGCAGCGATACTCATTATGAAATTGTAGATACTGGACGACCGTTTCTTCCTGTTCCGGACGTTGAGCAATCTATGTCTGAAGTAGTAGAATATAGCCCCACACTGCTCGTGTTCCGGTCGCAAATTGCCGGAGCTGAATTAAGCAGNAAAATATTATTTGGAACACGTCTACCCAATTTAAACGCATCAATGAATTATGGAATTCTCACAAATGATTTTGATAACATGACTCAATTAGATGATTGGTCTTCGAGCGTTTCGTTGTCATTNTCCGTCCCAATTTTTACCGGATATAGTTTATCCACAAAACAGCAGCAGGCAGAATTAAATGTCCGAAAGCAGCGATACGATTATTTAACCCAGAAACATGATTTAATGGTTCAATTGGAAAATTTGATCAATATTCTGGGAAATTACCAGGAATTAATACCCATCAGCGAGCAGGTGTTAGCTTCTGCTGAAGAAGATTTGAATTTAGTCCAGGAACGTTATAAACTTGGATCTACAACCATTTTGGAAGTGTTGGATGCTCAGGTATCAGTCAGCCAAGCGCGTAGTTCATTGGTAAGCACAAAATACAATGCACGTATACAGGAAGCTCAATTAAGAGCAATATTAGGAACACTTGATCAAGATTACAGATAACAGGGAGTAAATTTTGCGAATAAAAAAGAATAAGAAAAAAATATACATCATCAGCGGAGCAGCGGTGTTATTAATCATTATTATTGCTGCTAATATTTTCCGTGAAGATGACAATACCATCAAAGTAGAAGTGGAGGAAGTTCAGAGAGGAACGGTTATTCATAAAGTAAACGCCAGTGGAAAAATTCAACCCATAAGGGAAATTAAGATTAGTGCGACTACATCCGCATGGGTGACAAAAATCACAGTTAAGGAAGGTGATGCCGTAAAAACAGGGCAATTGTTGATTACCCTCGATGAAAAACAACATTTAGCGGCAACAGAACAGACACAATCTTCAGTGAATTCTGCTAAAGCAAGTTTGAAACAGGTCGGGGCCCAGAAAAAACGAATGGAATCACTCTACAATCAAAAANTGATTTCAGAACAGGAATTGGAATCTATCACTGCNCAGCATGAATTGGCCGTGAACCAATTGCGGCAANCCAAAGCAGCGTTANTATCACGGGAAGATGAATTATCGAAGTTGAAAATGACTGCCCCTTCAGATGGAATCGTCACCAAAATAAATATTGAAGTAGGTGAAATGGCCGTAGGAAGCATGTTCCAGGCAGCGACGCTTATGATCATTGCCGACCTGAATCGTATGGAAGTTATCGTAGATGTGAATGAAAATGATGTTGTTTCCGTATCACTTTGGGATACAACGGAGATTGAAATTGACGCATTCCAGGACACACTTTTTTACGGGGTAGTAAGTGAAATTGCTCACATGGCCCAGACCACATCCATGGGTTCAGCAGAACAAGTAACAAATTTTGAAGTCAAGATTCGTATCATTGATGTGCCGGATGGTATTCGCCCTGGTATGAGCGCCACTGCCAATATCATTACAGATAAGAAATATGATGTTTTAGCTATTCCAATCCAAAGCCTGACAGTACGTCCGGAAGGATCCGAAAAATCTTCATTCGGTAAAGGGAAAAAATCATCCAGTGAAAAAGAGGGAGTTAAAAACTCCAAAGCTAAGAAAATGGAAGAATTGGTTTTTATCTTAGCGGACAAACCTGGAGGTGTACTACGGGACGGGAAAATGTCCGCATGGGATGAAAAGAAAGGCAAGAAATTCAAAGCACCCAAAGATGGTAAATTAGTTCATATCCGCCCCATTACAGTTGGGATTTCATCTGAAACCCATTATGAAGTTTTAGATGGGCTTTCAGAAGGGGATGAAATCGTCACTGGTTCATATCGAGCCATCAGTAAAGATTTGTCCCACAATAAGGCAGTTACTTTTGATAAAGATAATGGAGACAATGGGAAAGGCTTTAAGATTCAAATTGGAGGATCTAAAGATGAATCTGAAGATTCGGATTCAAAGCAATAACCATGGCTGATCTTATTTCCTTGCGAGGAATCAAACGCCATTATGATGTAGGAGGCGAAGTCGTTCGTGCACTCGATGGTGTAGATCTGATTATAAATCATAATGAATATATTTCCATCATGGGTCCCTCAGGGTCAGGAAAATCCACCATGATGAATATGATAGGCTGCCTGGATTCGCCAACAGAAGGTGTGTATGAATTCGAGGGCGAACTAGTTCATGAGATGGATGACAACCAATTAGCTTCCATCCGGAATCGTAAAATCGGTTTTGTATTCCAGACCTTTAATCTTTTACCCAAGGCCACGGCCCTGCGTAATGTGGAAGTGCCGCTTATCTACGCTAACATTTCCAAAAGTGAACGGGTAAAAAAGGCGGAAAAAGCACTATTGGCTGTAGGTCTTAGTGATCGAATGCACCATAAACCCAATGAACTTTCCGGTGGCCAGCGACAGCGTGTGGCTATTGCCCGTGCACTAGTAAATAATCCCTCCATTCTTTTAGCTGATGAACCAACCGGAAATCTTGATTCAAAAAGTGGTGTTGAGATCATGAAAATACTGGACAGTCTACATGATGACGGTAATACCATTATTTTAGTGACCCACGAAGAATATATTGCAGAACATGCGGACAGAACCATTAACCTTTTTGATGGTAAGATCAAAGAAGATCGTCAAACAAAAAAAAGAAAACGAGTAGTGGCTTGATTTCACTTTTTTGGGAGAATTTGCGCATTTCTCTGGGTTCAATCTTTGGGAATAAATCTCGTTCAATATTAACCGCCCTTGGTATTGTAATTGGTGTTTTATCGGTGACGTTGATGGGCACCCTTATTTCTGGATTAGATCGTACCTTTGAAAAAAGTATGTCTTTCCTTAGCCGGGATGTCTTGATTATCAGTCGAATGGATTGGTTTGGTGGTGATATGGATTGGTGGGAGTTGAGAAATCGTCCCCGCATTAAAGAAGATTATGTGGAACAACTTCGGGAGAAATCTCAATTTGTTGCGGCGGTTGCGCCAATGGCAGAGCGGGGGGGGAGTATTATTCGAGGCGACAAACGAATTGATACTCGATTTTTTGGAACAACGCCGGAATATATGGCTACAAACGAATCGGCAGACGTGAAAACAGGGCGATATTTTACTGACGGGGAAAATCGATCGGGTACTCGGGTAATGGTCATTGGTGGGGATGTGGCTGATGCCCTATTCCCAGATGAAGACCCCATTGATGAATATGTTAAAATTGGTTCACATAAATTTCGAGTGGTTGGTGTACTTAAAAAGCAGGGGAAATTTATGGGAATGTTCAGTTTGGATAATCAAGTTGTCTTACCATTTGGCACCTTTCAACGCTTATTTTCTCGTCGAGGATGGATGAATGTGAGAGTCAAGGTGAATACGGATAATTATGATGAAGCAAAAGAAGAAATCTATGGCGTTATGCGACAAATACGTGGGTTAAAACCAATGGAAAAGGATGATTTTGCCATCAATCAATCGGCCACTATGGAAGCACAATATAAAGCAATTAAATTGGCAATCGGTGGCACAGGTTTATTTATTACGGCACTATCGTTGATTGTAGGTGGAATCGGCATCATGAATATTATGTTTGTATCAGTTAAAGAACGAACGAAAGAGATTGGTGTCCGGAAAGCATTGGGCGCAACACAGTCCATGATTTTAGGACAATTCCTCATGGAGGCGGTTTTAATTTGTCTCATTGCTGGATTGGTGGGGATGGGATTGGCCGGGGGATTGAGTCTCCTTATTAACCAGTTTTTCCCCTCATCAATGCCAGTGGGATTGGCCATTGGATCCATTATTATCAGCGTTGTAATAGGTATTGTATCCGGATTGGTTCCTTCTTATCAAGCAGCTCGATTAGATCCCATTGATGCACTGCGATACGAGTGATGGCCAAGCAATCACATTTAAAAAATACGATTAAAGAAAGTTTTCGAATGGCCATCGAATCCATTCGTCAAAACAAACTTCGATCGATTCTGACTTTACTCGGTATCAGTATTGGTGTATTCTCCGTGATTGGTGTGATGACCGCCATACGCACTTTGGAATCATCAGTGAATTCACAACTCGATATTTTTGGTACCAATACTTTTATGATTCAAAAATCACCTGCTATACAAATTCACGGTCCAGGAAATAATAAAATCCGAAAACGGAAAAACATTCGATATGCCCATTATGAAGAACTAAAGCAACGTGCAAAATTACCACGGCAGGTCAGTGTAGTAGATGGGACCGGTGAAAGAAATATTCAGTATAAAGATAAACGATTAAAGAAAACTGCAGAATTGAGCGGTGTGGATGAGTGGGGCTTGCGTTCATTCAAAACATATCTGGCAGATGGACGAAATTTTATGGAAGATGATATTCGTTTTTATCGCAGCGTTACCATCCTTGGGCCAGATTTGGCTGATATCCTGTTTCCCTTTGAAGATCCCATTGGGAAGGTCATTCAAATTAAAGGACTGGATTATACAGTCATTGGTATTACGGAAAGAAAAGGACAAGCTTTCGGTCAGAGCCAGGATTATTTTGTAATGATTCCGATTTCAGTTTATATCCAACGGTTTTCTAATCGATGGACATCCTTAGCTATCAATGTTGAAGCAGAATCGACTGAATTGTATGAAAAAACCATGGATGAAGTGATTGGTCTGATGCGTGTTATTCGCAAGGTGCCTCCCAAAGAAGAGAATGATTTTGCTGTTATATCCAACGAGGAACTCATGGAAACATTCGCCGGTTTTACTGGTGGAATNAAATTGTTTGCCGGTGCCGTAAGCGTTATTGCGTTGCTTGTGGCCGGGATCGGCATTATGAATATTATGCTCGTTTCCGTCACGGATCGGATCAAGGAGATCGGCGTCCGAAAGGCCATTGGCGCTACAAAACGAGATATTCTCACCCAGTTTCTCATGGAGGCCATTTTCTTAAGCCAGTTCGGTGGCATTGTGGGTGTTATTCTAGGGATTGCCGGGGGGAACCTCATTGCCCTCCTCCTTAAAGTCCCCGCCGTGATCCCCATGGATTGGGCCTTTTACGGTATGGCGGTCTGTTCTTTTATTGGTATCGGTTTTGGCATTTACCCTGCATATCGGGCTGCCAATCTGGATCCTATCGAATCTCTGAGATTCGAATAAAATCTTCTCTGAACCTGCTTGTGGAGGCAAGATGGTTCACCTAAATTTCCCCAATATTTTTCATACAATTAGATAATGTTAAGCTATAGGTACAAGATTGAGGAACATCGGATGCATTTCACATTCGTCCCACCTTTGCCTCTATACAGTAGAGGCGAATCTTGATGAAAGCCATNGGTGTGATTCCGGCACGGCTCCATTCCAACCGTTTNCCCAAAAAAATTCTACACCTCATCGATGGGAAACCCATGGTTGTTCATGTTTATGAACGAGCGAAAAAATCCCAATTATTAGAAGATGTTATCGTAGCGATTGATGCAGATGAAACCAATAAAGTACTCACCGATTGGAAAGTAAAAACGATTATGACTTCGGATAACCATGTTTCAGGGACAGATCGAATTCAGGAAGCCGTGGCTGATATTGAAGCAGATGTGGTGGTGAATATTCAAGGAGATGAGCCCACGATACCCCCCCTCCTAATTGATGAATTGGTACAACAGTTTGAAGATGAAACAATTGAAATGGCTACAGTTGCAGGTAAAGATATGGACGTAGAAAAAATCATGGATGTAAATGCGGTAAAAGTATTGCTGGATGCGGGTGGTTTTGCAGTTAATTTCAGACGGGTGCCTGTGCCAAGTGAGATGGGAGGCTATTACCATCATATGGGAATTTATGCATATCGAAAATTCACTTTAAAGAAATACACAGAATTAGAACCATCTGATAATGAGCGATTATTGAATTTGGAGCAATATAGAGCATTGGATAACGGGATACCAATTAAAGTGATTCTGACAGATAAAGTGACCAAGGGGATTGATGTTATTGATGATTTAAAACAGTTTGAGAGGAACTAAATCGTGGCTAAAAAACCTGTTAAATATATATTCGTATTGGGTGGTGTCATTTCCGGTTTGGGGAAAGGAATTGCTGCTGCATCCATTGGATATTTATTAAAGAGCGCCGGCCTTCGTGTTACGATTTTGAAACTGGATCCCTATTTAAATGTGGATCCAGGCACAATGAACCCTTACCAGCATGGAGAGGTATTTGTCTTGGATGACGGCTCAGAGACAGACTTGGATTTGGGTCATTACGAACGATTCATTGATGTGAATATGAGCCAGAATAATAATGCCACTTCTGGGCAGGTGTACAGTACTGTTCTTGATCGTGAACGGCGGGGTGATTATCTCGGTGCTACTATTCAGGTGATTCCACATATTACCAATGAAATTATTTCCAGAATAAAAGCGGTTAACACACCCAAAAAATATGATATAGTAATCTGTGAAGTTGGAGGGACAGTTGGTGATATAGAAAGTCTGCCTTTTATGGAAGCGATTCGGCAATTATCTTTGGAGGTTGGCTACCATAACCATACGATTATGCACGTAACATTGGTTCCTTATATCAAGGCAAGCGAAGAATTAAAAACCAAACCGACTCAACACTCGGTGATGAAGTTACGGGAAATTGGTTTGACCCCAGATATGATTTTGGCTCGAACCGAATATCCATTAACCAAAGAGGTGAAACAAAAAATTGGTCTCTTTGGCAATGTAAATC
Source organism: Fidelibacterota bacterium (assembly GCA_002729175.1). Taxonomy (GTDB): domain Bacteria; phylum Fidelibacterota; class Marinisomatia; order Marinisomatales; family S15-B10; genus UBA2125. The sequence goes on along the minus strand of PBTS01000029.1, from coordinate 16,773 downwards.
CAGATCATGTGATTGAGGGCACAGAGGTTAAAAGCATTTATGAGGTTCCTTTGACTCTTTATAATCAAAAGGTGGGGGATATTATAATGGATCGTCTGGAGCTCCCAGGCAAAGTAGATGTATCTTATTTGGAGACGTTTATCAAAAAGTACAAAAAACCGAAATATCAAGTGAATATTGCCATGTGCGGAAAGTATACTGAACTTCCAGATGCCTATAAAAGTGTGCTGGAGGCCTTTATCCATGCCGGGGTTGAAAATGATGCCCGCGTAAATGTCAATTGGGTCGCGACGGAAGATATAAAATCGGATAAGGACGCTGAAAGAATTTTTGATAATATGGATGGTGTTTTATTACTGCCGGGTTTTGGTTCCCGAGGGTCAGAAGGCAAAATTCTTTCCTGTAAATATGCCCGTGAAAATTCAATTCCCTTTTTAGGGATTTGCCTTGGGCTCCAATGTGCTGTGATTGAGTTTGCACGGAATGTATGTGGACTAAAAGGAGCCAATAGTACGGAATTTGATAAAAAGACANCCTACCCTGTAATCGATCTAATGGAATCACAAAGAGCCATTAAACGTAAAGGAGGCACCATGCGTTTGGGTGCTTATGATTGCCAAATTGAAACGGGAACTAAATCCTTTTCTGCTTATAGAAAAAAACAGATTTCTGAACGGCATCGCCATCGTTGGGAAGTTAATAATCGTTACCGGGATCGATTGGAAAAAAATGGGTTAAAGATTTCTGGAATAAACAAGGAACTGAACCTTGTTGAAATCATTGAATTGCCAAACCATCCTTGGTATGTAGCGGGTCAGTTTCATCCGGAGTTAAAAAGCCGTGTGAGTAAGGCACATCCGCTTTTCAGAGAGTTTATAAAAGCGTCAGTAAAACATTTAAATGGAAAATAAAAATGGGTAAACAGGTTATCATTAGTAATGTCACTTTCGGAGGTAAGGGGTTACCCCTCATTGCAGGTCCCTGTGTTATTGAGTCCCGGGCCCATAGCTTGGAGATGGCAGAAGCAATTAAAAGTATTACAGATAGATTAAATGTCCCCTTTATTTTCAAAAGTTCATTTGATAAAGCCAATCGATCTACAGTTGGGTCATTTCGAGGGCTGAATATGGAAGAAGGGTTGAATATTCTTGCTGAAGTAAAAAGTGAAATAGGTATACCTGTATTGACTGATGTCCATCTTCCAAGTCAATGTCAAGCCGTTGGGAAAGTGGTGGATGTATTACAAATACCCGCGTTTCTTTGTCGCCAAACAGACCTGTTAGTTGCGGCCGGTAAAACTGGAAAAGCAATAAATATAAAAAAAGGTCATTTCCTGGCACCGGGTCTTATGGCCCATGCGATAGAGAAAGTACAATCCACAGGGAATGATAATGTTTTACTTACAGAACGAGGAACTTCTTTCGGATATGGTCTTGTGTCGGATATGACGGCTATTCCCACTATGCAATCATTAGGATTTCCGGTGGTATTTGATGCCACCCATTCTGCGCAAATACCCAGTAGCGATAAATCAGTTGGACTTAAAGCAAAAAATATCATGCAGCCTATTCAAAATGTTGCGACAGTAAGTAAAAACGATAATATTCGAAAAGTTATCATTGATATGACAGAAAAACCTCAAGGCGCGGCGGTGGTTATAGACAAAGGGTCGGTTTTATCAGGCATTGTCACAGAAGGAGATCTGCGAAGGTGTTTGGCCGAAAATGGGAATATTGACCAATTGACTGTTGGCGAAATAATGACTTCTAACCCAGTTTCCATTAATATTGAAACATCATTATTGGATACGATAACCACAATGGAAGAACGGGAATCTCAAATATCTGTTCTACCTGTAATAAAAGGGAATGACAATGAATGTGTTGGATTATTGAGAATACACGATGTATATCAGACAAGTGGCCAACGAGATATGATCCCCACTTTGGCTAAGGCTGCTGTGGCTACCGGGTGTGATGGCCTTTTTTTAGAAGTCCATGATAACCCAATTGAGGCCAAATCTGACGCTTCTACCCAATGGCCATTGGATCAACTGGAAGATTTGCTTTTTAATTTGATGAAAATACACGAAGCGGTGAATGGATGAAGTACGATATCAAAAAAGTAAAAATGATTATTTCAGATGTAGATGGCGTTTGGACTGATGGTGCGATATATAAGGGAAAAGATGGTATTGAACTAAAACGTTTTTGTGTAATGGATGGCGCAGGTGTGGTACTTCTCCGGGAAGCAAAAATGGAATTAGCACTTATTTCTGGTCGATACTCAGATGCGACAGCAGAAAGAGCAAAAGAACTCAAGATAGAAAATGTATATAATGGTACTTTAAATAAAATTCCACCTTATTTAATCTTAAAAGAGAAGTACAATTTAAAAGATGATGAAATTGCTTATATTGGAGATGATATGATTGATATTCCAGTTATGGCGATTGTGGGGGTACCCATTGCTACGGAAAATGCTTCTGATTCCTGTAAAGATGTGGCGGTTCATGTCACAAAAAATCCAGGCGGACATGGTGCTTTTAGAGAAGCTGTGGAATGGATTCTTTCAGAACAAGGTCGCTTAACNGATGTCATTAACGNCNTAAGGGAAAAGGTGCAAAACCAATAGTGAATAATTTGGTTAAAATTCTTTTCGTTGGGTTTTTTATTTTAAGTTGTGAAACAACAGAAAATACAAAATCTGGAGAATCTCGAATCGGCCGTCCTGATGCTGAAAGTTGGCAAGCCACAATTACGCTTACAAACGAAGGTGCGAAACGGGCAATTATTCGATCAGGACATCTGGAAAAATATAACGAACGACATTATATTTTACTGGACCAAAATGTGGATGCCGATTTTTTTAATTCAGAAGAAGTATATACGACAAACTTAAAATCAGAAATGGCGGAAGTTGATGAAGAGGAAGATTTTCTGATTGCGATTGGGAATGTTGTTGTGGTTTCAGATAGTGGTGTTACATTGTTTACAGATACCCTAGCATGGGATAATGTGAAAGAAAATGTGTTTACAGATGATCCTGTTAAATTTATTACCGATAGTCAAGATACACTTTATGGGATTGGGTTTGAATCGGATGTGGAATTAAATAATTGGAAAATACTGAAGCCGACCGGTGTTTTTCATGAGAACGAAAATGAAAAATAATAATCAAAAATTAAGTACGAACGGACTGTATAAACGGTATGGTAAGCGGTGGGTGGTTCGTGATGTGGATTTGAATGTAAACAAAGGTGAGATTGTTGGTTTATTGGGTCCAAATGGTGCTGGAAAGACGACAACATTTTATATGATTACCGGTATGATTAAACCAACAAAAGGTCACATTATTTTGAATGAACGTGATATAACTAACCGAGCGATGTACCAACGCAGTCGTTCAGGAATTGGCTATCTTTCCCAGGAACCATCTATTTTTGGGAAACTCTCTGTTGAGGATAATCTGCGTCTTGTTCTGGAAATGACAAACTTGACCAAGAAAGAACAAGCGGAAAAAGTTGAAAAATTACTGGATGATTTATCCATTAAACATATTCGAAAAAATATAGGAAATAATTTGTCTGGTGGAGAACGTCGTCGTGTAGAAATTTCTCGTACCTTAGCTATTGATCCGGATTTTATCCTATTGGATGAACCATTTGCAGGTGTTGATCCCATCGCGGTCGAGGATATTCAATCCATTGTAAAATCATTGAAAGAACGAAACATTGGTGTATTAATTACTGATCACAACGTTCGAGAAACATTATCCATTACAGATCGATCCTATTTATTATTTGATGGAAAAATTTTGAAATCCGGTACTTCTGAATCATTGGCAAATGATGAAGAAGCACGCCGGCTATACCTCGGTGAAAAGTTCCGACTCTGATGGTTCGATTAAAGCAGACACAATCTCAACGCCATACTTTATCACCTCAACAGGTGCTCCAGGCAAGTATTCTTCAACTTAATGTGGCGAATCTTGAGCAAAAAATATTAGATGAATTAGAGAGTAATCCTGTATTAGAGCCAGATGAATCTCAAAGTGAAGAAATGGCAGAAGTCGAACCTACAGAAGTTGACTATGAAGAAGATCCAGATGAGTATGAGCCTGCGAATATATATGATAATGCGAGGTCAAAAGACAGAGATATTCCGATGGCGGAACAAGTGGATTTTGTGGAGGGGTTGGTGCGCCAGTTGGATAGTTTTTCCTTATCAGATTGGGAACGGGCAGTTGCAGAAGAATTACTATGGAATCTGAATGAAAATGGATATTTAGCGGTGGATATGGTATTAATTGCCGACCGTTATAATCGGTCGAACGAAGACGTAAGTCTTGTTTTAGAAAAAGTACAGCAGCTAGACCCTTCGGGCATTGCGGCCAAAGATCTGCAAGATTGTCTTTTAATTCAGATGAGAGGGAAGGAGCAATCTTTAGCTTACCAAGTTGTATTAAATTATTTTGATGATTTTGCGAATCACCGCTATGAATGTCTTCAAAAAAACATGGATATTTCTAAAGAAACGCTAAGCAACATCATTGAAGAAATCACCCATTTGAACCCTAGACCCGGTGAAGGTAAAATTGGTTCAGGAATTGAAACCGTGATTCCAGATCTACTCGCCGTTCAACGAGATGGTAAATGGGTTGTTATTGTTAATGATTCATGGATTCCTGATCTCAACTTAAGTAATGAATATTTAACATTATTGAACCAAAAGGACACTGCCCGAGAAACGCATAATTATCTAAAAGAAAAATTTGATTCAGCCAACTGGTTTATTCAGGCAATTCAACAAAGACGGCATACACTGACTGCGGTCATGGAAACAATTATAAAAAAACAACCTAAGTTTTTTGATGGAAAGGTTGATTCTTTAGTTCCGATGAAACTTCAGGATATTGCCAGTGAAATTAATATGGATATATCAACCATCAGTCGTTCCACAAGAGGGAAATATGTGGATACACCTTATGGTATTTTTGAATTAAAATCCTTCTTTACGGAAGGGTATACACTTGAAGGTGGTGAAGAAGTCAGCACAAAAACGATTAAAGAATTACTCAAGAAATTGATTCATGATGAGAATAAAGATTCACCATTTACGGATATAGATTTAGCTGCTAAACTAAAGGATGTCGGGTTTCCGATGGCGAGAAGAACGGTTGCGAAATACCGAGAACAATTAAATTTACCTGTCGCACGATTGCGACGACAATTAACACAATAAAGAAGAGGAAGTATATGCAATACAAACGAATTATCGTAGGGGATCAGGAAATAAAAGTCCCCTCAATAACAATAGGAGCACTTCCAATTTTAGGAATTGCTTTAGTCCTGTGGCTACTCACAGGGATTTATGTGGTGGGGCCAGATGAAGTTGGTGTCGTCCAAACATTCGGAAAATATTCTCGGGCCGCACAGTCGGGATTAAATTACCATTTTCCCTATCCTATCGAAACGGTAAAAACGCCCAAAGTCACAGAAGTAAAGCGTATTGAAATTGGATTCCGTTCCGTCGGAAAGAATCAATATCAAACCGTGGAACGGGAAAGCTTGATGCTAACAGGGGATGAAAATATCGTTGATGCTGAAATGATTGTTCAGTACAAGATTAAAGATCCGGAAGCATATTCATTTAATTTTATTCAACCTGAATTAACAGTGAGAGAAGCATCGGAAGCATCATTGAGAACCGTGGTAGGACGCCATAATATTGACGAAGCACTCACATCGGGAAAATTCATGATTCAGGAAGAAACAAAGGAATTGGTTCAAAGTATCCTGGATAAATATAAGACGGGTATCATAGTGGTGGCCGTTCAACTACAGGATGTGAGCCCGCCCCAACAAGTGATTGCGGCATTTAAAGATGTGGCATCGGCGAAAGAGGATAAAAATAAAATGGTAAACCAGGCGGAAGGATATCGGAATGATATAATTCCAAAAGCACGTGGTGAAGCTCAGGCCATGATCCGTGAAGCAGAAGGGTATAAAAAAGCTCGGATTGCTCGGGCTGAAGGTGACGTTGCCAAATTTAGTGCAATTCTTAAAGAATACCGTAAGGCAAAAGGGGTGACGGAAACCCGAATGTATCTTGAAACGATAGAAGAGATATTACCAAATAAAGAAAAAATCATAGTTCCCGATGCAAAAAGTGGGAATCTGATTAATTTGTTGAACTTAAAACCTCAGGGGGATAAATAATCATGAAGAAAATATTAACTGCCATAGGGGTGATCCTTGTTTTTCTCGGTTTAACATCCATTTTTATTGTGGATGAAACAGAACAGGTTGTTGTCCTTCAATTCGGAAAGCCAGTCCGGATTATTACTGAACCAGGGCTGCACATAAAGGTACCTTTTCCCATTCAGGAAAAAAATGTTTTTGATAACCGTCTCCTGGAATACGATTCTCCACCGGAAGAAATATTGAGCAAAGATAAAAAATCCCTCATTGTTGATAATTATGTCCGATGGAAGATTGTAGATCCGCTTCAATTTCTTAAAACAGTCCAGGCAATCCCCACAGCTCTCAGCCGTATGGATGATATTGTTTATTCTGAACTCCGCCGTGAGTTGGGAACCCATGACATGGTTGAAATCATCACGGAGAATCGTGAAGAACTCATGGAAAAAGTGACTGTGGCCAGCAATAGGGCAACTCAAGATTACGGTATAGAAGTGGTGGATGTTCGAATCCGTCGTGTTGACCTCCCATCTCAAAATGAGGAATCCATCTATGCCAGAATGGATGCAGAGCGAAAACGGCAAGCCAATAAATTTCGTTCAGAAGGTGAAGAAGAAGCACAAAAAATCCGCGCCACGACTGATAGAGATAAAACCATTATATTAGCCGATGCTTATAAACAAGCAGAACGGATTCGCGGAGAAGGAGATGCGAAGGCTGTAGAAGTGTATGCTGATGCCTATTCTGCTGATCCAAAATTCTACGAATTTGTACGTACATTGGATGCCTATAAGAAAATAATTGATGATAAAACAATGTTGGTTTTACCCTCAGACTCACGGTTATTTAAATTGTTATTGGGTAAATAGATGGATGTAAAAATTCGGTCAACCACCATTTTAGGTGTGCGAAAAAAAGGTCAAATTGCTATTGGTGGTGATGGACAGGTCACCTTTGGTGACATGGCTTTTAAGCAAAAAGCGATTAAGGTTCGAAAATTTAAATCTGAAAAAGGAATCATTCTTGGTGGATTTGCCGGTGCCGCCGCTGATGCACTTACTCTCTTTGAAAAATTCGAATCTAAATTGGATGAATATGAAGGGAATTTAACCCGGGCTGTTGTTGAGTTAGCCAAAGAATGGCGAACAGATAAATTTCTTCGCCATTTGGAAGCCTTGTTGGCCCTTATGGATAAAAAACACGCTTTTATTGTATCCGGTGATGGAAATGTAATTGAGCCGGATGGTCCAATTATTTCGATTGGTTCTGGTGGTGGTTTTGCCCAGGCTGCAGCCACGGCCTATATGAAAAGCACCACCTATCCCGCGAAAAAGGTTGTGGAAAAATCCCTCTTAATTGCAGCTGAGTTATGTATTTATACCAATGATGCTATTACGGTATTAGAGTCCAAATGAGCCAACTCACACCTAAACAAATTGTAACGGAATTGGACCGATATATTGTGGGACAGTCGGATGCCAAACGTGCAGTGGCCATTGCACTAAGGAATCGCTGGCGGCGCCAAAAAGTTGAAGGATTAATGCGAAATGAAATTGTTCCGAACAATATTATTCTCATTGGACCCACAGGTGTAGGCAAAACTGAGATATCTCGTCGGTTGGCATCTTTAGCTAAAGCGCCTTTTGTAAAAGTGGAAGCAAGTAAATTTACAGAAGTAGGTTATGTGGGGCGCGATGTAGAATCGATCATACGGGATTTGACTGATGTCTCAATGAGTATTGTTAAGCGAGAGAAACAAATTGAAGTAAAAGGATTAGCCGAAAGTCTCGCAGAAGAACGAATATTGGATTCTTTATTTCCAAATGATGGTGTGCATAAACCGACAAAAGAAGAGGTCGCCAGACATAAGAAAACCCGAAATCGTTTGCGCCAAAAATTACAAAATGGTGATTTTGAAAATCGTGAAATAGAAATAGAAGTAACAGAAGATACAGCTCCTGCAATGCAAATATTTGGACCAATTGGTGGCGGTGAAGATATTGGAATGAACATTAAAGATATGTTATCTAACGTCATGCCTAACCACACCAAGCGGCGTAAAATGCCCGTTTCGGATGCGCGTCATATATTGATTGAAATGGAAGCAGATAATCTCATGGATCAAGATGAACTGGTGCGCTCTGCGAAAGAAAGAGTTGAAAATAACGGTATTGTTTTTCTGGATGAAATTGATAAAATCGTCGATCGAGATGGGGGAGGATCGGGTCCCGANGTGAGCAGGGAAGGTGTTCAACGAGATTTNTTGCCAATTGTTGAGGGTAGTCGAGTCCCTACAAAATATGGTATGGTTAAAACTGATCATGTTTTATTTATTTCTGCTGGTGCATTTCATGTCTCCTCTCCATCAGATATGATTCCAGAACTCCAAGGACGTTTTCCTATTCGTGTGGAAATGAATAAGTTATCCATGAATGATTTTGTTAAAATCTTAAAGCATCCTGAATCTTCGTTAATTAAGCAATATATGGCCCTATTAGGTGCCGAAAATGTNACGTTAAAGTTTAATACGGATGCCATTCGTGCTATTGCCAAGATCGCCGTTGAGGTAAACCAAAAGATGGAAAATATTGGTGCCAGACGGCTTCATACAGTGATGACTACATTATTGGATGAATATATGTTTGAAGAATCAAGTGGTCGAAAGAAAACAATCACCATAACGAAAAAAATGGTTGAGAAAAAATTGCAAGATATTGTTGAGGATCAGGACTTAAGTAAATATATATTATAGGAATAATAGGTCAGGGAANATGGAACAAGAAATCAAAAGTGGAAATGAATAATGAAGAAAGATTTTTTACATATAACCGATTTTACAACCGATGAAATTTGGGAAACACTTGAATTAGCCAAAGAGATTAAGGCAAAGCTAAAAAACAGAGAAGATTATAAACCGTTTAAGGATCATTCTCTCGCGATGATTTTTGCTAAGCCATCTGCTCGAACACGGGTATCTTTTGAAACAGGATTTTTNCGCTTGGGCGGGCACGCCCTATTTTTAGGACCCCACGATATTGGAATTGGAAAAAGAGAGGCAATCAAAGATATTTCTCGTGTATTTAGCGGTTACAATGATATGATTATGGCACGACTNTTTGATCATAAACATATGATAGAGTTNGCGGAATATGCGTCAATTCCAGTGGTAAACGGTTTGACGGACTATAACCATCCCTGCCAAATTATGGCTGATATATTGACCATTTATGAGCATAGAGGTAATTTGAATAATATGAAAATTGTTTATGTGGGAGATGGAAATAATATTGTGCATTCCTGGCTCCACTTGGCCACTCGAATTCCTTTTCATTTTACCTGCGTTTGTCCTGAAGGTTTTGAACCTGATGCTGAACCCATAAAACTGGTTGAATCGGCGGGTATTTCAACTGTAGAAATAACAAATGAGCCAAAATCCGGGGTCGCTGGAGCGGATGTAATTTATACGGACGTGTGGGCATCCATGGGGCAGAAAGAAGAGGCAGAAGAGCGGGAGAAGATTTTTTCTGACTTTCAGGTGAATTCTGCTATGATGAATTCAACAGGAAAAGAAACCNTGTTTATGCATTGCCTTCCAGCGGAGCGAGGTCGGGAAGTGACCGATGCTGTGATGGAATCAACGAATTCAATTGTATTTGATGAAGCTGAAAATAGAATGCATGCTCAAAATGCGATTATGGTTAAAATTGCCGGACTTCAATAATTAGCACATATGGTATGAGAAATTTTCCCAACAAATTATTTTATAAATAGATTTATTTATATGTTTCCCAACGGACTTCATAGGTTCGATAGGAAACTTTATCCTCATCGGACAAAGGGATGGTGAGTTTAAATTCGCTGGTTGATCCTGGCTCAAGTGCCGTATCTGTTCGTATTCCCGTTAAATATTTTTGTTGTTTCCCTGTAACAAAAATAGAATCTGTTTGAACCAGTTCTGTTGTCGCTGTCCACAAATGAGCAATCACTCGGACAAAGTCTGCCCGTTTTAAACCAACATTCTTAACGACGCCAGAGATTTCTTCCCGATCCGGGAACGCATTTACAAAAGGCTCTCCCATTATTTCAACCTTNGCATTGGGTGGCAAATCTTCTACGATGTTTACAACCCGNTCCATTTCAATGGACAATTGGCCGATGGANGTNTGAACAATGATGCCTAAATNATCNTCTTGAATTATTTCACCNTTAACNATNGTACCATTTTGNAGTTCAATNCGATGGCGCAATTGNGGAANNTTAATNAGGTTCAGTAATTCTTCATCGATNGTNGGNATNGCACCCTTCCCTTTTTCATAAACGGAAATAACCCGCTTGAGAGANTCCATTTGTTGGTGNAGTAAATCAATGCTCGATTTCAATTCAAAAAAAGGTTCGCCTAAAGGGAGTTTATTTGTCTTGTCACCCAGTTCACGAACATCTGGCAAGGGAACCAATGTATCATTAGCAGTCGGTTCCGTAGTTTTTGGAATTTCCTCCTGGATGATTGCCTGAACTGTATCCGGCTNAACAAGGTCAGTTGTATCAACAGGAGCGGTAACGGTGGTGTCGGCCTCATCTTGGCCAAAACAAACACCAACTACTATGATGGATAAAATAAATTTATTCATTTAAGGTCANCGCTTTTTGATGTGCCTCAAAAGTCCGCCGATGAATTTCTTGTTCATAAGCGTCATATTGACCAAGGTTCTTAACGGTCTGAATCACAGCGGCATGGAGCTTGTATTGTTCCGGGTCCGATAGGATGGGCATGATGGTTGGAATCACAGTGTTATCCCCTAAATCCGATAGTTTTTCAATTGCTTTCATCCGTATGTCCAAAGGATAGTCCTTATTCATGGCGATGGCTTTCACAGCGCTGCGAATTTCAGGATCATTGAATTCACCCAATGCTTCTAACAATGTGGTGAGCAAATTATAATACTGGTCTTTGCCGGATCGATAAGTTTGGAGCAGTGCAAGAATAAGATTTTCCTCTTTGACGCCTTTCATGGTGTTTAGGGCGAAATCCTGAACTTCCAAATTGGTTTGAGGATCTCCCAACAGTTCGGCGAAAGCACCGGCCACTTGAGACGGGTCTTTCTTTCCGAGAATTTCCAACGCGCGGTTACGAATACCCAAGTTTACATCGGGATCTCTTGAGATTTTTGTGAGGATCGGAACTACTTCATCCGTTCCCAAGGCACCCAATGTTTCTGTCAGCAATCTTTCGGTACGATTAAAATTGTTTCGGCTGACCTCATAAAGATCCAGCAAAGCCAACACCTGATCTTTGGTTCGAACCCGATTCAAATTTTGGACCAATGCCATTTGGAGAGAATTGGTTTTCACTTCAACTTTATTCATGGCGTTGACCATTGCATCTGCTGCACGTGGATCATCTTTAAATTCAGCTAACAATTCAATCGAAGCGATCATAAAAGTCACATCCAGCGCTGCCGCATCTCCTACGGTTTTTGAAATAGCATTTAAAGCGGTAGGGTGTTGGGTTTCTGCCAGAGCTTTTCCCGCGGCAATTCGAACATCGAATGGTTGGTTTGTGTCATCGTAAATGGCAATCATTTCCTCAAGTGCTTGGAGTTTTCCTTCACTAAAAGCGGTACTGAGGTTTTCAATTAACTCATATGAAATATCATCTTTGGGGCCCCGTTTCCCCGGCCAGAATTTTTTTATCATGGAACAGCCGTCTATAAAAACGAGCGAAACAAATAGTAGAATTATAATATTAAGGCGTTTCATGATTGTCCCAAAATTTTAATTTCAGATCATGACCATCGAATTTTGCATAAGAAAAAAAACTAAGCCAGTCTCCGAGAATCATTAATTTACCACCATTCAGGGGTAAATCCTTCGCTTGGTGATAATGGCCTGTAATAAAATATTCAAACCCTTGATCCAACTTTTTTTGCGCATGAATCGCCATTTCGTCACATATTTTTTTATTATAGGCATCTGAATGTAAATAATTTTCACCTTTTTTAGAAATCCATCGGGCAAAAGCATATCCGATTCTTGGATGAATCATACGATAAAACCATATGAATAGTCTGGAATGAAGAAACCCTTTGAGTATTCGATATCCCAAGTCCCAGGATAAATAACCATCCCCATGGGTTACATAAAACTTCTTTTTATTTATTTCAAATGATGTATCCGAGAAGTACGTATAATCAAACAGAGTATCTGTGATGAAATCTCGAACCCAATAATCATGATTCCCTAGAATGAAATGTACCTTTATTCCCGCTTCACGTAATTTTAATATTTCATGATAAAAAGGAACAAAGACCTTTGGAATAACATCTTTGTATTCAAAATAGAAATCGAAGAGGTCTCCATTGATCACAAGTGTTCCACCTGATTTCTTCACGTGACGAAAAAACTGGAACAACTTATTTTGTCGTTTCAACTCGGATGTTGACCTGTTCAGCATCAAATGGATGTCGGAAATAAAATAGATGGGCAAATCCATAGTGCTTAAAATACTGTTTCGCTTATGGGCTAGTCAATCTGGAAACTATAAAATTTTAACAAAAAATATTTTAACATTTTTCGTTGATAATCGTCGAAATTGAGGAACTAATAGATTAAATTCAACTATATAAAAGCATGCAACGAATAATATTCATACTTCTTCTTATCTCATCCATGATGCTCAACGCCCAATCTTTTGGGCAAAATAAAGTGCAGTATCGTGATTATGATTGGCAATTTATATCATCACCTCAATTTGATGTTTACTATTATGGCGATGAAATGGAATTGGCACATTTTACGATGGAAGTTGCAGCAGATGCTTATGAACAAATAGCAAAGCACCTTCGCTGGAATTTAAAAAAACGCGTCTCAATAATTGTATACCATTCACATAATGAATTTCAACAAACGAATGTGATTGGTCAATACATGCAGGAAGGGATCGGTGGTGTAACTGAATTATTTAAAAATAGGGTGGTCCTTCCTTTTGAAGGTGACTATGCTGCATTTCGGCATGTGATTCATCATGAATTGGTCCATGCAATGATTAATGACTTGGTTTATGGTGGTAGAATGCAAAATGTGATTGCCGGAGGTATGAACCTTCGAATTCCGCTTTGGGCAAATGAAGGTTTGGCCGAGTATCTATCTATGAATTGGGATACTCAGGCAGATATGACCATTCGTGATTTGGCCATCAATGAGAGAATTCCAACGATCCGTGAATTGGAATATTTTTTAGCCTATAAAGGTGGACAATCTGTTTGGCGGTTTATTGCAACAAAATATGGACGGGAAAAAATTGGTGAAATATTCCAAGCTATGAAACGTCATGGAAATGCAGAAAAGGGATTTAAAGAAGCATTGGGAATGGATTTTGAAGAATTGACTGAACAATGGCATAAATATATTAAAAAAGAATACTATCCCGATGTTGCAGGCCGGGATGAAGTAAAAGATATTGCAAAACCATTAACTGATCATAAAAAAGATAAAAACTTTTATAATGTTTCACCTACTGTATCTCCAGATGGAAGCAAAATTGCCGTTCTTTCTGATCGGTCAGGATATATGGATGTTTATATATTGGATGCGGTTACAGGCAAAAAAATTGACAGAGTTGTTAAGGGAAATCGGTCAATTAACTTCGAGGAATTAAAATTTCTTCAGCCCGGAATCAGTTGGTCACCGGACAGTAAACAGATCGTGATTGCTGCAAAATCCGGGGCCCATGATGCGCTATATTTGATTGATGTCAATACGGGGAAGGAGAAAAAAATAAATTTTAATTTGGATGGTGTATTTACAGCATCTTGGAGTCCAGATGGTAAACAATTGGCATTTGTAGGTAACGAAGGCGGTGCCAGTGATATTTATCTTTATGATTTAGACAACAAAGAAAAAATAAACATTACGGCTGATGTTTTTTCTGATACAGAACCATCCTGGAGTCCGGATGGGAAAACTATTGTTTTTGTTTCTGATCGTGGCGGGCTTAGTAACAAAGGTGAAACAACAGCTATAGACATGCTGAGCCATAATTACGACCATCAAGATATTTATACAATTGATGTTGATTCTCGAGATGTAACTCGAATTACAGATACGGATTATAATGAAAATTATCCAATTTTTGCTAATACAGATAACAGCTTATTTTATACAGGTGATTACCAAGGGACTTGGAATCTTTTTCGCCATGATTTGAATTCAGGTAGATCGCAAGTTGTTACTAACTTACTCACAGGTCTTTTTCAATTGAGTCTTACTCGTGATGATGGCACCTTGGTATTTGCGGGGTACGCTGGTCTTGGTTGGGATATTTACCGTATCAACAATCCGTTGGCTTTAGATTCAACTTCTGTTTCTGCAACCAATTTTATTGCAAATCGCAAAGAAAATGATCAGGAAGAGTTGGCTGATTTACGGAAACATAAGTTGAAAGGTACTGCCGCAAATACGACTGATTATTCCACATATATATTTGCTTGGGAATATGAGCAGTATAATAAAGAATCTATGAGAGACCAGCCCTTGGATTCTAAGCCAGATTCAATTTATAAAAAGGATGATGGTGATTACATTCCACAAGCTTATAAAACTCGATTTAGCCTCGATATTGCTCAGGGTGCTTATGGGTATAATAATGTGTTTGGCCATCAAGGATTATTCATGTTTTATTTCAGTGATATTATGGGAGATCACCAAATATCTGTTGCCATGGAATCGCAAATTTCATTGCAAAATAGCGATTATTATCTGAATTACGCCTATTTAAAAAATCGATTGAATTATTATTTTACTCTTTTTCATCAAGCCGATTTCTTTTATGCAGGATATGCGTTTAATGAAATGGGATTGCCGACTGATTTAACAGCTCGAATGCGTCATTACGGTTTGGCGGCTATGGCATCACGACCATTCAACCGGTTTCATCGAATTGATGCGGGTTTAATTATTCATAATTTGGATTACAAATTATTTAATATTGATTCCTACCTTAACAAAAATGAAATTATACAGGATGATGGTTTTGTATCGGCCAATCCCACTCTGAGCTATATATATGACAATGCTGTTTTTGGCTACACGGGCCCTGTGGATGGATTTCGTCAAAATACGACATTTGAAATGAGTCCCGCCATGGGTGATAAGGGAATTTCTTATCAAAAACTAAAGATTGATATGCGAAAATATCAAATGATTACTCGAGATTATTCATTTGCTGGGCGATTATTTTTTGGGACAAGTACAGGGAAAAACCCACAAAAGTACTTTTTAGGCGGCATGCAGAACTGGATTTTTGGAACAGGATCTACTGATGGCGTTGATGATGAAACATCTGGAGAAACGCGCTGGCGGAATGTTATTTTAGATAGTAATAATAATACTTTGCTTCAGGATATTTATTTTTCTGAATTTGCCTATCCACTACGTGGGGCACGTTATTCAGAGCGATTTGGGACAAATGTACTTTTAGCCAATCTTGAATTTCGTTTTCCATTTATCCAATATTTTCAATTGGGTTTCCCCATGAAAATGGTTTTAGGGAATATCCGTGGGCATATCTTTATGGATATTGGTGCCGCTTGGGATGATCGCCGTGAATTTTCAGACTTTGCATTTTTACAAGCTAAATACGGAAATAATATACCAGAAAATTTTTCACCGTGGATTCGATCTATTGGTTATGGAATAAAAGTCCCCTTTATCTATTTATTACGGATTGAAGCGGCATATGATTGGACTGATAGCGGTTTCTCTAAGCCCCAATGGTTTTTATCTATTGGGTATGATTGGTAGAAAATCAATACCTTTCAGCTTGATTCTACCTTTTTCCTGATTCAATTTCTTCCGTCCAAATGCCTCAATTAAAATCTAAAACTGTATACCTTTGCTCAGCCTGTGGAAATGACCACCCCAAATGGCATGGTCAGTGTCCATCCTGCAAGGAATGGGGAACACTCGGCGAATTTAAGGTTTCAAAAAACCGCAATAAAGATATGAGTAGTATTGTTCGTGATTCTCACAAATTAACGGATATTCTACAAGGAGAAGACTTAAATCGAATTCCAACAGGGATTGCAGAAATGGATCGAGTCTTGGGCGGCGGACTATTGCCGGGATCACTTATTTTATTAGGCGGGAACCCAGGAATTGGAAAATCCACATTGGCACTTCAAATATTACCTGCATTTTCAAAACCGGTTCTTTATGTTTCTGCGGAAGAAAGTGAAGAACAAATTGGATTGCGCGCCCGAAGGTTAAATGTTAGTTCGGATACCTTGCACCTTTCATCTGAAAACCGATTAGAGGGTATACTAGATCAAGTTTCTTTAGTTCAACCTGAGCTATTGGTGATTGATTCCATCCAAACCGTTTTCAGTGATGCATTGGATTCCCTACCCGGATCCGTTAGTCAGATTCGTGAATGTGGCCAACAACTTCTTCAATTAGCAAAGCAAAGAAATATAGCTGTAATAATTATTGGCCACGTGACAAAGGAAGGCATTATTGCCGGTCCTAAAATGTTGGAGCATATGGTAGATATTGTTTTATATATCGAGGGAGATGAT
>PBTS01000028.1:0-52716 GCA_002729175.1 Fidelibacterota bacterium | reverse complement strand
AAGCCTAACTGACGTTAGACCTGAAAAAGAAGTATCAGATCAGGCTCCAGCGAGCAGTGGCTCAGAATGACTACACCAACGCTGAAATGATAATCAAGGCACTGGATGCCCTCCACAAGCTTCACGCCGGTGAAACTATAGAGTGGGGTGACGAACCGTGGGAAAAAGAGTTGCGAAATGAACTCAGTGACAACTTTGTCCCCTCTCCAGGAGAAGCCCTGTCACTCTCCGCAAGTGCCGTTGAGACCTACTTGGAGTGTCCCCTGAAATACAGATTTAAACAGATAGACAAGATCCCCGAATCAGCCAGCCGACCACAGCTCACATTTGGGAATATTATTCATAAGGTGCTGGAACGCTTCCATGGTTCCGAAGGAGAAATAACTGAAGATCAAATTCTTCAGATTCTCGATGAAGAGTGGAAAAGTGGAGAATTTACTTACATGCAACGTGAAGAAAAGCTGAAGGAACAAGCGGTGGAAATGCTGAAACGATATGTCGATAATACCAAACAGGAACCTCCACATGTTCTGGATACGGAATTAAAATTTTCCTTCGACCTTGATGGCATCCGTATCGTTGGCATGATCGATCGTATAGACAATTCCCCAAACGGGAACAAGGTGGTCGACTACAAAACCAGCAAGCGATCCACACCAGCCAAAAACTCTGTCCAGCTCGGTATTTACAGCCTTTATCTCCAGCAGACTGAAGATGAAAAGCTGGCAGGCATCCCGGAAACGGCAACACTCTACTTCCTCCGCAATGAGGAACAGCCTGAGCACAGCCACACTTTCACGGAAAAGGACCTCGATGCCATACGGGAAAAGATTGCCGATGTAGCCCGGGGCATTCGTGCCAAACGATTTGAACCCTGTAGTGGGTACCACTGCGACTGGTGCGATTACAAAAATCTCGCCTGCCCGGCGTGGGAATCATAGCCCACTTTTGTATATTGTTCTTTCAAATCTTCAAATGAAAAGGAGTTAATCATGAATAACAGAAAAATAAGCTTATGGTTCGTCTTGCCACTTTTCGCCGTCTCACTCTACGGCGCTGACCTTCCCTCCATCCAGGAAAAAACAAAAGGGATGAAACCCTATGAAGGTTTCATGGACTTTTACTGGAATGATGCCACCGGTGAGATGTTTATGAAGATCGACAAGTTCGATTCTGAATTGCTCTACATCAGATCACTGTCCGCTGGTATCGGCTCAAACGATATCGGTCTGGATAGAGCACAGCTGGGCGGAAGTCATCTGGTACTGTTTGAACGAGTTGGTCCCAAAGTACTCATGGTGGAACAGAATTATGGTTATCGGGCCGTCTCCGAAGATGAAGCTGAAAGAAAAGCTGTAGAGGATGCCTTCGCTCGATCCACCCACTGGGGTTTTAAAGTTGAGGCGGAAAGCGGCAAGACCGTGCTTGTAAACGCCACAAAATTTTTCCTTCGAGATGCCCATAATGTGGCAGGAAGACTGAAACAGTCACGACAGGGAAGCTATAAAATGGATGAGTCCCGGTCTGCTTTTTACCTACCCAGGACAGAGAACTTCCCTAATAATTCTGAATTCGAGGTAACTCTCACATTTGTGGGGACTCCCGAAGGACGCTACATCCGGGACGTCTCCCCTACCGCCTCGGCTGTCACGGTTCGACAACACCATGCATTTGTTGAACTTCCCGAGGCTGGATATGAAACACGGAAGTTTGATCCCCGTGCCGGTATGAATGGTCTAACCTACATGGACTATGCAACATCGCTGGATGAGCGCATTGTAAAGAAAGTGATCAGCCGTCACCGGCTCAATCGAAAGAATACCTCCGGTCGGCGCGGAGAACCGGTGGAACCCATCGTTTACTACATCGATCCCGGTATGCCGGAGCCAGTCCGATCCGCCGCTTTTGACGGAGCCCGGTGGTGGAACCAGGCTTTTGATGCAGCAGGATATAAAGATGGATTTGTGGTCAAACTACTTCCGAAAGACGTCAGCCCCATGGACATCCGATATAATGTTGTTAACTGGGTCCACCGGGCCACAAGAGGCTGGTCCTATGGTGGTTCTGTCCGCGACCCAAGAACAGGGGAAATTCTCAAAGGTCACGTAGTATTGGGTTCCCTCAGACTAAGACAGGATTACCTCATTGCCGAGGGCCTTATGGCACCTTACGAAAATGGCACTAAGGTTCCTGATGACATGAGAGAGTTGGCTCTAGCCCGTCTTCGCCAGCTTGTAGCTCATGAAATTGGTCACACTTTAGGACTTCCTCATAACTACATCTCTAGTGCTCAAGGCCGGGCTTCTGTCATGGACTATCCGCATCCCATGATGAAAATACGCAGCAACGGCACTCTGGACTGGTCCCATGCTTACGATACGGATATCGGTGAATGGGATAAGGTAGCTGTGGAGTACGCTTACAGGGACTTTTCTAAAGGAACCAATGAAAATAGCGAACTGGAAAAAGTTCTAAGTAATGCTTGGAATCGGGGCCTCTGGTTCATCACGGATCAGGATGCCCGGCCGCTGGGAAGCGCCCACCCCCAGGCACATCTTTGGGACAACGGTGAAAACGCTGTTGATCAGCTGAATCACCTCATGAAAGTGAGAGGCATTGCCCTGTCCAACTTTGGTGAAGCCAACATCAGAGAGGGAGCACCCTACTCATCTCTGGAAGAAGTGTTGGTACCTCTTTATCTCCATCACCGCTATCAGCTAGAGGCTGCCTCGAAAGTGGTGGGTGGTCTGGAATTTCGTTACGCTGTTCGGGGAGACGGTCAGCCAGTAGTAAAGATTATAGATCCAAAGGAACAGCGGAGAGCTCTGGATGCCCTCATGAATACAGTGACGCCTAAGGCGCTGGCCATTCCGGCAGATGTGCTCGATCTAATCCCTCCCCGAGCTTTCGGTTATCCGAGAACAAGGGAAACATTCAACGTTCACACCGGTGTTGCTTTCGACGCCCTCGCGGCAGCGGAAACAGCAGCCGGGTTGACCATGCAGATGGTCCTTCATCACGAAAGAGCAGCCCGACTTGTGGAATACCACGCCAGAGATTCAAAAAATCCTGACCTTGACGAAGTGATTAACACCGTTTTCAAAAACACCTGGTATGCCAGCCGTAAAAGCGGTCTTGACGGGGAGATCCAGAAAGTGGTGGACATGGTAACCCTGCATTACCTTATGGGGCTTGCCAGTCACGGGTCAGCTTCCCATCAAGCAAAGGCCGTGGCTATGATGAAAATCGGTGAATTGAATGAATGGCTAAACAGTCAGGAAAAACGGGAACGGAACGAGGGGCTAAAAGCCCATTATGGCTATGCCACCCATCTCATCCAGCAATTCACGGACGACCCGTCTTCAGTCACCGTGCCGGAGCCGGTGGATCCGCCGGCAGGTTCACCCATCGGCATGGGCGGTGATGACTGGTGCGGCTGGAGTGGAAACTAAAGAAAACCTCGCCTAATACTTTGCCGGTACATTCTTGCCTGGGATCGTTTTTTGAATGAATTCCCTGATGTCCTCATTTGATGTTTCAAGATCTTCCCGACGCAGATACATCATGTGTCCACTTCGGTACCCCTTAAAGCTAAGGCGCGCCTTCATCCTGCCGCTGGGATCCAGCCGCCACATAGTATATTTGGCATCAAAGTACCGGGTGGCACCGTCATAGTAGCCTGACTGAATCATAGTGTGTAGATAAGGATTCTGTGCCATTGCCTGTCTAAGATTTTCTCCCGTATTATCTTTATCCCAGTCCCACGGATGGACGGAACCGAACATGTTATACTTCACATCTGTCTCAAACTTCAGAATGTTCTTGAAATAATAGTTAATAGCGGGAGTAAAGGAGTGGAGCCAGGAAGTGAGCTCTGAATTGAAATCGGGACTCTCCCCAGCATCTGCCTTGTCTATCCCCCTGTAGCGGGAATCGAGTCTGCCCACCGTATACCCTTCTTCCCTCAAAAGTTCTTTCCAGAAAAAGGAAGTAGGAATGTCCAGATTGTGTTGGAGAATGACTTTTTCTGAAATCCCGGAATAGCGGGCCATCTTCCTGGCCGCTTCCTTCCTATCGTTCTCCTGAACAAAACCTCCCTTGGCAATGACGGCGATCAATTCGTTGACGGCATAATCTTCCACTTCCGGGAGAATTTTCGCCAGATCCTGTTGCTGCAAGTCCGGAGGAAGTTTCTTGTGGTACCACGCAGCGGCAGTAAAGTAGGGGACTTTGAGGGCGGCGCCTACAGGTCCGCTTCTTCCGATAGAGCCATCAATGCCCAGCCCTGTTGGGGAAACCAGTATAACTCCGTTCAAATACATCCACTGACGACCCTGCAGTGCCAGCGAAAGACCGGAGACCCTAGTGGTACCGTAACTTTCCCCGATAAGATACTTGGGTGACTCCCACCTATTATAACGCTGAACAAAGGTATTAATCCACTCCGCCAGATACTCAATATCACTATTCACACCGAAAAATTTCTCTCTTTTCACCTCTTCATCTACGATTCTTGAATAACCTGTATTCACAGGATTCACGTAGACAATATCGGCAACATCCAGTACCGAATAGGGATTCTCTCTCACGCCATAGGGCTGAACTGGATAACCCTCATCATCAATTTTAAGGATCGTAGGACCTGTGTAGGCCAAGTGCATCCAGACTGAGCCCGAACCGGGGCCGCCGTTAAAAGAGATCATCAGCGGCCGGGAAGCGCGATCTTTAACATTTGACCTCTCATAGTATGTGTAGTGGCAATACGCAACAGGCTTCCCATTCTCATCCCAGACGGGTTGAGTGCCGGTAGTTGCTTTATAGTTGAAACGATCACCCTTCACCGTGATACTGTGTGAAGAAACGATGGTGGTGTCCGGTGGTAAAGAACGATCCTTGCCATAAATAAAAGAACTTGTAACGATAGCCAAGATCATTAGTAATGACTTTTTCATCATGTACTCCTTGTTGTTTTCAGTTGTATCCCCACTCAAAACTTTTTCCCAGATCGCCGACTGCGGAAATTACGAATCTTTTTATCCTTGATGGTGATTTTCATTCGGATAAAATTCTACCTGTCATTCTCCTGCTTTCGGCTTACGGCCATTTAACAGGTCCGTTACAACAATCGAAACAGGAAAATCAATAGTACGAGGTAATTTTGATCATACTGATGAAAAGATGAAATCAGAATAAATGAAACTAAAAAATAAAATAGCAATTGTAACCGGAGGTGCCTCCGGCCTGGGTAAAGCAACGGTTCGAAAACTGGTTGAGATGGACAACAAGGTAGTGATTTTTGACCTCAATAAGGAACAGGGAGACACTCTTGTTGAAGAACTAGGTGAAGCTGTCTTATTTCAGGAGGTTAACGTAGCGGATGATGTCTCAGTACAGGCCGGTATCACCACCACAATGAAACAATTTAAAGCTGTGCATATTTTGGTCAACTGTGCCGGGATTGGTCCACCGGTTAAAACCTTAGGTAAAGAGGGCCCTCATCCCTTGGATACATTCAAAGAAGTGATCGATATCAATCTCAATGGAACATTCAATGTATTACGACTTGTAGCTGAACAGATGGCAATAAACGAGCCAAATCAGGACGAGGAGCGCGGCGTAATTATCAATACCGCATCTGTCGCTGCATTTGAAGGGCAAAAAGGGCAAGCCGCGTATGCGGCATCCAAAGGTGGTATTGTGGGCATGACATTGCCTGTTGCACGGGATCTCGCCTGGTATGGAATTCGGGTTTGCACCATTGCACCAGGAATATTCCACACCCCTCTTTTTCAAGGACTTGGAGAAGAGGTTGTTACAGGCCTTGCCAACCAGGTACTTTTTCCCAAGCGCCTAGGCAAGCCGTCAGAATATGCGGAAATGGTATCAACCATTGTTCAAAACTCATATATGAACGGAGAAACAATTCGACTTGACGGCGGTATTCGCATGCAATAAACATGCGATTGAGTTACCCTTTACACGACTATTACAGACAGTTTATCTTCCAATTGGAATATTACTGTTAGAGTCAAAAAAGATTTGATTAACAAACTCTAATAAGCGTCTACTTTACGGTAGGCCTCGATAACAGCCATCTCCCCCGCTTGCCCGGGCTTGGAATTGCCGTGCTCCATACCCAAGACACCTCTATACCCTTTGCTATGAATGTGCCTGAAAACGTTCAGATAATTGATCTCCCCTGTAGTCGGTTCTTTTCGCCCGGGATTATCACCGATCTGGAAATAAGCGATCTCACTCCAGGACTTGTCAATATTGGGGATGAGATTTCCTTCGGTGATCTGCTGATGGTAGATATCGAACAGAATCTTGCATGATGGAGAGTCCACCGCCCGGCAGATTTCATAAGCCTGGGGAATCTCGGTGAGGAACTGACCCGCATGGTTGGCCCACCAGTTCAGTGGTTCTAATACCATGACAAGACCGTGGGATTCCAGTAGATCGCCAGCTCTCCGAAGTGCTTCCACCACATTGGCTGTCTGATAAGCCATTTCCAGGCCCAAGTCCACATAGCCGGGGACCACGGTCATCCACTTGGCGTTCACCCGCTTAGCCACTTCCACCGAATCTTTCACATTCTGAACAAACTCATCCTGAAGGACCTTGTCGCCGCTGGCAAGGTTCGGTTCCCGCCAATATATCTTGTGTGCCACGAAAACACCCATGGTCATGCCGAGGCGACTCATTTTCTTGGCAATACTGCTCTGATCCGATCGTGACCGATCCTTCATGCCGTTGTCTTCCATTGAACGAAATCCCTGGTCATACATAAACTGGATCTGATCCAATAGATCCTCACCGGCACTCTGTTTGAACATGCCGAAATGAGGTGCGTAATTGAGGTTGAATATTTTTCCCTTCTTTTTCGCACCATTGTCAGACTTGACCAGAGATACGGTGCCAGCAAAAGGCAGTGCGGCTGTAGCCGCCCCCTTTTTGATAAATTCTCTTCGTTTCATCTTCTCTACCTTCAGTTTAGATGAATCTGGTTTTACCTGGAACAGGCACGGGATAGTTCCCATTTTCATCCGGTAAAATCGGGGCGGTATCATTAAAGGAGTGCAGTTCGGGGACCAGCTTATGATTTGAAGCCATGGCTTCGTCCCAAGTAATAACCTGCCCAGAGTAGGTAGCCATGCGGCCAAGGATAGCAGTCATAGTGCTGTGGGCACCCCTCTCTATATCATTGTACTTGTACTTTCCAGCTTTGATAGCGGCAAAAAGCTCATTGTGTTCCTGTTGATATGGGTCAATATCATTTTCATCCTGATGTTTGTAGATATTTCTTCCTTTACTTGAAGTAACTAAACCATAATTTCCACTGTGGACATGAACATTCCCTTTAGTTCCTTGAAACACCTCTTCCACCCGGTTCATGCACCCTTTCTGGTGGCGGCACTGGCTAGCTATTACCTGCCCGTCAGGATAAGTGAATTCCACAAAATGATGATCGAAAATCTGGCCGTGATCCGGACCTTTTCTCACCTCGCGGCCCCCCATTCCCTGGGCAGAGGCTGGCACAGAACCGATAAACCAATTGGCCACATCGATGTTGTGGATATGCTGTTCTACAATATGGTCACCACAGACCCAGTTGAAGTAGTACCAGTTCCGCATCTGATATTCCAGTTCGGTCTGCTCAGGTTTTCTGGGCCTCACCCACACTCCGCCGCTGTTCCAATAGACTTGGCCAGAAACAATTTCTCCAATCCTGTTTCTGTCTAACAGTTTCTTCACTTCCCGGTAGTTTTTCTGGTAATGGCGTTGAAGTCCTACAATCACATTGAGTTTTTTTGCGGAAGCCTGTTTACCCGCCTCAAGTACTCGCTTAATACCTGACACGTCTGTCGCCACAGGTTTCTCCATGAAGATTTGCTTATTCTTTTCGACAGCATATTCAAAATGCTGTGGCCTGAAGCCTGGAGGCGTAGTAAGGATAACCACATCAGCCATGTCAATAGCTTCTTTATAGCCATCGAAACCGATAAAGGTGGTCTCCGGACTTGCTTTCACCTTACCAGAATCGCCAAATCTATCAATAAGATTCTGGTAACATTGGGTGGCCTGGTCTTCGAAAACATCGGCTATAGCTACAAGACGAACATCTTCGTCCGCCAGGATGGCTTGAGCGGCGGCACCCGTGCCGCGGCCTCCACACCCCACCAAGGCCACTTTAATTTCACCTTCGTGAGAAATCTGTTTCCGTGTTGAGGCCGGCAATCGATTCATAAGAATACCGGCAGCTGCTAATTTGGCTGACTGTTCAATAAATGTTCGCCGGTTAATCTGGTTGGTTTTGGGATTTTTCTTCATAACTCAATATTCCTTTATGGGCTTGATCCAATATTTTTCCATTTGATCTCTGAAAGGTACGGATTTTGGCCTTACGATACGAAAACCTATATGGGGAGCATCCGTATGCCACCATAGACTTTTAGGTGATTGTGGATCTTGCTTTTTCCACGCTTTTTCTGAAAATCCTCTCGCAGCTGAACGAAGTCTTTCCGGCGAATCCTTGAAAGAACCACCTCGGACCACCTTGGGATAGAGTTTCGTTCCCCTTGTAAATGTCAGGTTAGATGAATAACCCTCAGGATTATAGTGATCCAGAACCCATTCCGCCACGTTTCCATGCATGTCGAATAGACCAAAGTCGTTGGGCTTTTTGAGCCCACTTTTGTGGTAATGACCATCACTGTTTCCCTTGTACCACGCTATATCATCCAGGAAAAGATCATCCTTGGTAAATGAATAAGCACCTTGTGTTCCGGCGCGGCAGGCATACTCCCATTCAGCTTCTGTGGGAAGACGGTAGTAATAACCTGTCTTGGCCGTGAGCCACTTGCAGAATTGGGAGGCAGCATACTGAGTGATATTCACAACCGGGTAGCCCGGTTTGTTGATGTTAACATAGGGCATAGTAGCACCGGAAATACCATCTATTTCCAAGTCAACATTCCCTTTGGATTGAGAAATATTGTCATTCTCCCGGTAGAGAAAAAGCTCATAGACATCCCATGAAATTTCCATTTGACTCATCCAGAAGTCACCGACTTCCACGTTCCGGACGGGGGCCTCATCGGTTCTCCTGCCCGGTTCATCAGGCGGGCTGCCCATTTGGTAAACATCCCCTTCTATGGGTATCATGGCTAAGGAATAATCAGAGCCCCCCATAGCCTGAGAGTAGGGTCGGAACGATTCAGGTGAAAACTGAAAAGCTGTAAAAAATAAAAAAACTGAGAAGAACAGAATATATCTCAAAATTCGTCTCAGGAAGATGTCTTAACTCTCTTTGTTTTCTCCAGATGTCTCCTCAATAAGTGAACTCCCATCCTGACCCAGCTTGAGATCCTGAATTTTGGTCAGTGACCGCTCCAGTTGGCGGGTCCGAGTAGTAGTCAGATTTTCGAACTCTTTCTTGGCATCATCGATACGGCGGCCCATTTTTTCCATGACCTCAACATAGAGCTGCCACTGTTTTTCGAATTCCTTAAGCAGTGACAACACTTCACCTGCCGCCTTTTCCATGGCAAAACTTTCCACTGCTTGATGGATGAGAGAAAGGACAGCATAAAGTGTGATAGGTGAGCAAAGAATGATCCGCTTGCTGAGAGCAAAATCCAGCAGTTCAGGGTCATTTTCATGAAGAAAGGAATAGATGGACTCATTTGGGATAAAGACAAGAACGTAGTCCACCGTCCCCGCTTCCGGATCAATGTACCCCCGGCCGGCCACATCCTTTACATGCCCTTTCACATCTTTCAAGAACGCCTTCTTTTCATTCTCACGTTCTGATTCACTATCTGCGGAGACGTATTTTTCGTAATGGGCCAGTGGAAATTTGACATCCATGTTCAATTTTTTGTCTTTTGGAAGGTTGAATGTGTAATCCGGTTTCTCCCCTGACTCCAAAGACTTTTGTGAAACGTAATTCACATTCTCCACAAGACCCATAAGCTCCAGAATGTCCTTTACCATCCGCTCTCCCCATTGCCCTCTCGCTTGTGAACTGGAAAGAACGTTCCTGAGGTCTTCTGCGGTAGAGCGAAGTTTGCCTGTCTCTTTCTGGCTTTCACCCAGTTGAGTGGCAAGAGCGGTTGACTGCTTTTTCAGTTCCTCTAAAGTTTTTGAGACTGTCTCCAGATTGCTATCGATAAGCTTCTTTTTTTCCTCTAAGGTCGCTTCACCCTTTTCCAGCTGATTTTTCAATGTTTCTGAGGCAAGCGCATTAAACTTTTCAAGTGCTTCGAAAGAAAGGGAAGAAAAGGCGTTCTTCATTTCCTCACTGGACGTTTGACCGCTACTCTTCATCTGAGATAAAACAAGAAACACGACCACACCACCCACGAGAGCGCCGAGNATCAAAGTGATAAGTACCGTGAAATCCATNTATCAAGATAAGAATTGANGTGTGATTTGCCGATGGATAATTCGCNGAGAAATCANTAACAGACAAAGNAATTCTTCNTTGGTNGAAACNTTGCGTCATNTTGGTGNATCACTTNACGCAAGCTCTTTTCTCTTTACACTTTGTCATGTACTTTTATTTATGCTCCCTANCGTTTCTCCCTTCTCCAACGAATGGATAACATCTGTCGTCTTCCTCCTGGGGATCTTCGGACTCATTGGTCTGAGTGAACTGGCACGGGTCAAACTCAACTGGACTCCGGAACTANGCAGGAAATTTGTCCACGTTNTGGTGGGATTGTTTGTCCTTATGTCTCCTTTCCTTTTCGTTAGTAACGGACCNCCGGTANCCCTCGCAATNATTTTTATTNTNGTAAATCTGGTGGCCATCAAATCGAAAAAGTTTGAAGGGATGCACGCCACAAAAAGAATATCCTACGGCACTGTCTATTTCCCTCTGGCCTATCTCATCCTATGCCTCTTTTGGTGGGAACGTCAGATTANATTTCAGATCGCCCTCCTGCTCCTCACCTTTGCTGACACAGCAGCGGCCATTGTTGGAGAAGGGGTACGAAATCCCGAATCGTACCGCCCGTGGCGTGACCAGAAGACCATTCAGGGAACAATTGTGATGGCGCTGACTTCGGCACTGCTTACANGTCTTGGAACAANATTATTCAGGAGTCTTGCCGGCATGGAACCCCTTGAACTCCAGCTGTTAGTGCCACTGTCTCTTTTTGTGGCTGCTATGGCAACCATAGCCGAAGCNGTTTCCGATTCGGGATCAGATAATCTCTCTATACCAATCGTTACCGCCGTCACCTATGATCTCTTTTTTGAAAGCGTTGGAAACGGCNGTGTAGCAGTTTTGATCATGTGGATATTANTCTCTTTCATCATGGCTCAAGGAGCCTTCTCACTTCGNGTTCTCACTTCGGATGGTGCCCTGGCTGCTTTTGTCCTCGGTGTTTTTGTTTTCGGAATAGGCGGGTGGAAATTCATGATTCCTCTTGCTGTCTTCTTTGTGCTCTCTTCATTGCTNTCAAGGATAGGTAAGAAATCNAAGAAGGATCAGCGGCAATCTTTTGGGAAGGNATCCGAGCGNGATATGGTTCAAGTTTATGCCAATGGGGGCATTCCGCTCATCCTGACCATCTGGTGGCTCTACAACCCNTCTGACATTATCTACTTCGCCTANCTCTCCAGTGTGGTAGCGGCTACAGCNGATACNTGGGCCACGGAGATCGGCTTCTTTTCCCCATATGTACCGAGAGATATTGTTACTTTCAGAAAAGTAGACTCNGGTGCGTCGGGNGGCGTCACGTTTCTTGGATCTGTTGGAGGATTGCTAGGAGCTACCGTTATAGCAGCCTCGGCTTGGTTCTTTATTCNGGATGTAAAGGTGTTGTNTTTGGTGGTAGCGGTCGGTTTTGCTGCGAATGTGTTNGACTCTATCNTNGGTGCCACAGTTCAGGCATCATACACGTGTGGCGGATGCAGCAAAAGANTTGAAGTAGCCCATCACTGTGACGAACCCGCAACCCTCATATCCGGGTCCAGGTTCATCAACAACGATACGGTGAACCTATTCTGTACCCTATCCGGNGGTNCTATTATTCTGTTGATGGGGTAGNGTCAGTTTCCCGAATCTCTTCTATCCAGTNTTTGATTCTTTCGACTGTTGTAATNCTTACCTTNTAGATGCGAGGACGAGAACTGGAAACCGCATAACGGTCATTGTCTTCATCAGAGTCACCGATNCTATAACCTATCGAGGAACCGGCAGTATCNGTCAAAACAACTTCAAGAAANGGNTCTTTAAGGCCATAGCTGGACANATCTTTACTATTTTCTGAAACCAACTCCGTGGCTGTAACGCCTCCAATAGCTGAGAANAGNCGATTCATNTCCGATTTCTCCANCTTGATAGTGGTATCACCGNAAACATACCACCCCAGCGTGTCTTGAGGGGTCAGAGTAATCTGATAGGCACCAGATATCCGAATCTCACTCAGAGCATNCTNATTATATTGTGCCAANTTTTTNTCNTGAAAGTANAAAGGATCGCGAGCCACATTGNTTTTGTTTGACTCNCGAACGGTAAAAACAGGNGCTCGTCCCGATTCGTAAGCAAAANAATTAGTGTCNTCTCCGTCTTCTACCGCTTTACCGATGACTAACTCTTTGGTNGCCTTTTCTTCGCCAAGACTGAGTGTCAGCTTAGCCTCCGGNGCATCGAAGCCGTATTGGGACNGATTGTCAAACTCCTCCGCCACAAACTCTTTNGCTGAATAGTTCGTGAGGGAATTNAGATAGCTGTTGACACGGCTCACCTCTACNGGCAAATNGGGAGAANTCATGGACCANTCCTCACCCGATTTTTCAATGATGATAGTATCATCTTTAGTTGCCAGTTCGATCCTGTTCACCTNATCCTTATCGTAGTGTGCTATNTTTTTATCCCTAAGATTAAAGAGTGTTTTTTCTGCNTCTGTTTTCAGATTGTCGGATGTAATAAAGACACTGTTAGAATCACGGAATGAAATAAAAAGATCGCCACGGGTAGCNGCTTCNNCACCTATGAGGAGTTCTACTTTATTGCCATCTATTGATTCTACAATTACTTCCCCATGAGCTGGTTCTAGGCCGAAATTTTTTAGCTTGTCAGAAGTTGTATTGAGCCGGCGCTTAATTTTTGCGTTGGCAAATGCCGAGTAGTTTCCGTTGACAACAGACTCCTCAACAGAAGTTCGAACAGGCTCTGTTATTTCCCAATCATCGCCTGTCCGCTCATATTTTATGATTTCGCCTTCCTCCTGAATCAAAGTAACTGATTGAATATCTTCACGTTCTATCTTTATGAGTGATGCTTCAAACTGTTCAGCTTTCTCTCTCTGTTTACTCCCTTCTATCTCATAAAAATAGACGAATGCGCCCAGTCCACCAGCAATACCAGCAAGAATTAGAATCTTTTTCATCTGATCCTAGAGCCTCAGGAACGTTTCATATATATGTGGATTCCCATTCTGACAGCCACAATGGGTAGTAGAATGATGAGAAAAAAGAGGGTCAGCTTCTGTTGACGCATGGTCATGGTGAGAGACCTGTTTTCAGGTTCTTTTGGTCGCACAGAGATCAGGTCCTCCTCTTCAGCAAGCCAACTCACAATATTAAGAAAAAAGTCCATATTCCCTGGTGCTTGCCCTACATAAACATCCGAAGCAAAATCAGAATCACCTACAACGACCAAACGAGTTTTGACTGAGTCATCCTTTTCCACTGCCATTGCCAGGGTCGTAGGCCCTTCAGAATCCCCTTCATCCTGCTCCGCCTGCTTTTCTTCGTACAATCGTTTTAAATCCATTTCACCCCAACTGTTAGAACTAGTATAGACAAGGTCTGTTACTTCCGTATCAGAATCTTCCTCATCTACGACGCTCAGGGACTGGGACTGAACAAAGGTAGTTGCATAACGAAAATTCTTCGTGATCATATGATCACCATACTCAGCGGCTGAAGGTGCAGT
The DNA here is from genome assembly GCA_002729175.1 of Fidelibacterota bacterium. GTDB lineage: Bacteria > Fidelibacterota > Marinisomatia > Marinisomatales > S15-B10 > UBA2125. Next base: position 38,765 of record PBTS01000028.1, on the reverse strand, counting down.
ACTTACACTACTCTGCCGGTTCAAACCGGATGAGGTAAGAACAAAACTGGAGTGAGACTCAAGTACCAAATCTCTATTAAGCTTTACATTCCAGTCATTCATCAACTCTTCGAGGCCACTTTCTGTTTCAGGATCCAGCATTGCAAGAACGTTCCCGCCACTGGAAAGAAAATTACTTAGTGCTTCCACTTCATTGGAGGCTAGCATCTTCACAGGTCCGGCCACAACCAAAACATCGGCATCCTCCGGAACACTATTTTCCTGAAAAAGATTCAGAGCATCCACCTGAAAATGTTGTTTCTCCAGTTCATCCTTCACAAACTGTGAACTGGCCATTCCAGGCTCATCAGGAAAAATGGTCTTTTCACCGTGCCCCTGGACAAAGTAGACCTTCCGGCTCTCATCTCTGGTCACCTTAATAAGTGCATTTGTGATCTCTTCCTCTCCCGTACTGTTAATTTCTTCATCTTTGAGCTCCGTTTTCAATACTACCGTTGGGAGATCAAGATACTGTTTATCGGGGCCGAAGAATTCTCGTACCCGTTCCGGCTCCTTGATCGGATCAATTATCTCATAATTAAACTTGCCGGAGTAATGGGTATACTCAATCATTCTGTCTTCCATTTGGCGCATTTCCGAATCACTAACAAATGCCGCCAGTGTCACTTCTCTATCCAGATTCCGGAGTATGCTGACAGTCTGTTCCGAGAGAGAAAATTCCCGCTGTGAAGTAGTGTCCACCCGCCAGGAATGACGGATNGTTANNTAGTCAAGCAANCCTACTATCANTAGAACCAAAACAATGATAACAAGTGNNTTTGCACCAATTTGGGTNCGGCGGGATTTGACGGTGTTGAATACTTTCTGGTAGTTGGTAGCNAAAGGNAACAGCAGTAANNCTCCACCCAAANCAATAAGNNNCCANGCNACCCAGTCAAANTTCACNATNGATACNCCNTANAGCCATCCCANNAACAANATTCCCAGTCCGTCAAATGTTNCTCCACGCCAAAGTTTCAAAGNTTTCATTACGACCTCCACCTCAAGCTTTCAATGGNTTGATGTGCAAGGAACAAAGTNATACCGCAAAGAGAGAGGTAATACATGAGATGCCCCGTATCGAAGATTCCTTTAGCAAAATCGTCAAAATGTTCAACAATAGAGAGATATTGGAAAAANCCTCCNATTGCTCCCGAAGAAAAATTGGCAAACCATCCCACAAGCCAGAGGAAAAGCAGNACCACAAACGTCCCCATAGCTGAAATGATCTGGTTTTCAGTCATGGATGAAATCCATACGCCGATACCCACCGACGCAGCCCCCATACCAAGGATGCCGATGTACGAAATAGCAACAGGCATCACATCGGGATCACCAAAGAANACNATCACNAGCGGATAAACCCANGTTAACAGAGCCATGATGACATAAAGGGNAAAGGCNGCNAGGAACTTCCCAGCNACAATTTGAGCCGTGGTTACTGGTGATGTTAACAGAAGNTCCAGTGTGCCTGTCTTTTTGTCATCAGAAAAACTTCTCATGGTGATCATGGGCACNACAAAGAGCGTAATGACACTGATGTTTGAAAAAAGAGGCCGGATAATCATATGGTTCACATTCACCGGAGGCGCNGGCTGGCGCATTCTCGCCGCCTGCCACTGAAGGTTTGCNGAGTACTGAAGGAATGAGGACATCAGCAAATAAAAGAANACNCCCGTNANNACCAGAAACANGCCNATNACCACATAAGCAATNGGCGAAGAAAAGTANGACCGGAATTCTCTGTTGAATATGGTGATTACATTTTTCATACTTCCTCCTCNTCAGAACNNGACATCATATGAATNAACACATCCTCTAGTGTCGACTCTNTAACTTTCATTTCCAGCAAACTCCACCCTTTCTNTGAAAAAACATNCGANAGTGATTTTCTTACATGAAATTTGAAATCACACTCCAAAACCAGTGAACAGTGACCATTTTCTGCCGTTGATTCNAGAATTGAATTGACGCCTTCAGTGGCGGAGGCAACCGAAGAAACTTCCTCGGTAGGNCCTTCTACAACAACGGTCAATCTTTCNGCACCCTTCATGGATTTTGAAAGACCGTCCGGGGTATCTTTCGCAATAATCTTACCATTCTGTATAATCACCACTTCATCGCAAATCATATCGACTTCAGGCAAAATGTGTGTGGAAAGAATGATNGTATGCTCTCCTGCAAGAGATCTGATAAGTTCTCTTACTTCTCGAATCTGGATNGGATCCANNCCNATGGTNGGCTCATCAAGGATGAGCACTTCGGGATCGTGGATGATAGCCTGCGCAAGNCCCACCCGCTGCTTGTAACCCTTTGACAAAGCCTTAATCACTTTACNTAGTACGTTATTGAGATCTACTTTTTCGCAAGCCAATTCCATGGCACCTTTGACCTCTTTCGCAGGAATCTGCTTTAACCGAGCTGCAAAGTTGAGGTATTCTTCTACAGTCATGTCAACGTANAGAGGCGGCGTTTCAGGCATATAGCCAATCCGTCTTTTNACNTCGAGCGGATTNTCCACAACATCGAATCCCGATACAANCGCCGTCCCTTTTGTNGGCGGCATGAAACCNGTAACAATACGCATNGTNGTTGTTTTACCNGCACCGTTAGGTCCCAGAAAGCCGAGGATCTTTCCCTTTTCCACTTCAAAGGTGATATCATCCACAGCCAGAAAAGAGCCGTAGCGCTTTGTCAGATTTCTGATCTCAATCATACAGCCTCCATNGGTTTAACACCATTTTTTACAGTTGTCCACGATAGTCTGGTGNACTTGAGGAAATCCTCAATCATTTTCAAATCTTCTTTGGATTGATTCAAATCCGGTTGAAAGCGGGCGAATTTTGCAAGGTCTGCTCTTTTCAAGACCGTGATTACATCGTGAAGCTTNTCCTGATCCGTAGGAACAAGATAACGGGCGTCCTCGATCTCGGAAGTTGTCATTTCAATAGCCCTAACAAAATACTGGAATTCCAGATACTCNCGGACAAGATAAGAAAGAACAGCATAGAAATTTTTTATCTGATCGGGACCTGTGGGGGTCTGTTCTTTGAGCTGGTCCAGTTTTTCCATAGCGATTTCATAAGGAGGCCGAGAAGGAATAAAAACTTCCTCTTTTTCTACCTGCTCTTCTTTGACACGTTTCCGCCACATCCAAAACAAGATCGCCATAGACAGCCCAATGCCCAGTAGAGAAAGGATGATCTTCCAGGGAACGATGGTAGGTATGGGCACTGGCGGTTTAATATCACGTAGTGTAGGCTGTGCTTCTGAAATAAGTGAATGGACTGTTACAGTGACAGGGTCGGTGGGAATTGCATAATCAACTTCTTTTCCATCTTCGGTAAGAATCTGAACTACGTAAGGTGGAATATCGTATGCGCCCGTATCCCAGAAGGTCAACTGAAATTCAATGCCCTTATCCCCTTCGTTTTCTCCGGTAAGATTTTGGCCTTCACCTACTNATATATTGGCATTATCCACTTCAAGCCGCGGAAATTCAATATTTCTTTCACCGGCCCCCATAGCCCANACNTGAAAGCGGGCTATATCTCCAATNGCTANGTCTGNTGTGTCCAGNTTGCTATAAACATGGAANGACTTAGAGGCTATTTTCCCCTCGCCACATCCCATGAGCACGACTGCAATAATNAGCNCAACGGNNGCGAATCGGGTGTTCNTTATCAAAATCTTCTCTCCCTAGAACGAAANTAAGCCATGAGAGGCTCCACATAATCTGCNTCTGTNGAGATGGGNATGAGATCNAAGTTCATCTTCCGNCACTCATTCTGGAATTCNATATCCTTTTGCTTNACCATGTCACGGTATTCCTTGCGNGCCNGGGAGGATGTGGAGTCCAGCCAGAATGTTTCCTCAGTTTCTGCATCGTGCACCTTAACAAGCCCTACGTCAGGAACATCCTGTTCGCTGGGATCGTAAATCTGTATACCCACCATATCGTGTTTCTGATTCGCAACTTTCAAAGTCTGGTCAAACTTACTGTCCATAAAATCTGAGATGAGGAANACGACACTCCGGCGATTCGNTACTCTCAAGAGATAGCTCATGGCTGCCTCTATATTTGTTCCCCTTGCCTNGGGTTCATGATAGATCAGTTCCCTCACAACACGTAGCACATGGGAAGATCCTTTTTTAGGCGGGATAAAACGCTCTATGTCTTCCGTGAAAATCAGAAGCCCCACTTTGTCATTATTTTTNATGGCGGAAAAACCGAGGACAGCACCAATCTCTGCTGCCATTTCAGACTTGAATTGCGATCGTGTTCCAAAATGTCCTGAGCGGCTGGCATCGTAAACAATTAAAACGGTAAGTTCTCGCTCTTCTTCAAAAACTTTCACAAAAGGAGCGTTATAGCGGGCCGTNACGTTCCAGTCAATAAGACGGATATCATCTCCCGGNTGGTATTCTCGAACCTCTGAAAAGGTCATGCCTCGACCTTTGAAAACACTGTGATATTCGCCACCGAATAGATCGTTGACTAGGTTCCGNGTCCGAATCTCTATGTGTCGAACTTTTTTTAGGATTTCTTTGGGAATCATACTTCTGAATTACGGCACTTCAATGGTATCAAAGAGTCGTTGTATCAGATCCTCTGAGGAGACTTCTTCGGCTTCTGCTTCGTAAGTCNGTATGATTCTGTGACGCAAAATGTCGAAACCGACATACCTTACGTCTTCCGGCACCACGTAACCCCGGCCTTCGAGAAATGCTCGTGCACGGGATGCCAAAACGAGAAAAATCGTTGCGCGAGGTGAACCNCCATAAGCTATTAAGTCNGNNATTTCACCCAACTCATAGTCGTNCGGATCCCTTGTNGCCAAGATTAGATCCACCACATACTTTTCTATCTTTTCATCCACATAAATGTCACTAACCACCTGTCTTGCCTCTTTTATGGCNGACGGATGTACAACAGGCGTTAGTTCAGTTTCCCCGTTTATCACAGCCATTTTTCGTAGAATTTCCAGCTCCTCATCTTTTGAGGGATAATCAACTTTGAGTTTCATCATGAATCTGTCTACCTGTGCTTCCGGGAGCGGATATGTACCCTCTTGTTCAATGGGATTTTGAGTAGCAAAAACAAGGAACGGATCATCCANAANAAAAGTCTNTTNTCCAATAGTGATCTGCCGTTCCTGCATTGCCTCAAGAAGTGCACTTTGCACTTTCGCCGGGGACCGATTGATCTCGTCAGCGAGAATAATATTGGNAAAAATAGGACCCTGTTTTGTTTCGAAACCNCCTGTTTTCTGATTATAAATCAAGGTGCCAATNAGATCAGCGGGNAGCATATCAGGCGTAAACTGNATCCTTTGAAATTTGGTGTCAATGAGCTGTGCCACTGTCTTCACAATGGTTGTTTTCGCCAGTCCCGGCACACCTTCCAAGAGGATGTGTCCATTTGACAATAGACCAATGAGAATTTTTGTAANGACNTCATTTTGTCCGACTATGACCTTACCGATCTCATCCATGAGCGGCTTCACAAAAGCTGATTCTTTAGATATCTTATCGTTGAGTTCTGTTAGGCTGAAATCGGTCATNGTTGATTCTTGAAAAAAGTTATGAGGAAATATGTTTGAGCTGAGGAATTTCGTTTAAATCTCTTCCCAAATTCTCAAGCTCAAACTTCACGGATTGAACTAGGCCACTATCAGCTTCAGTAGAGTAAAGCTCCAGNAATCGTTCATACTCCATCCTGGCCTGCTTGTAGTCACCCACAAAATTAGCAAGTACATAACCTATCATAAATTGAGCATTGATGGCGAAGCGGGTCTCTGGATAATTCTGAACCACTACANGATACTCATTCAGCGCTNGCTCGAAATTTTTGTTGAAAGCAATGTATGTATCACCAAGCATGTATTGTCCTTCNGCAGCTTGCTCTGATTCGGGATACTTATCCATCAACTGACGCAACAGGGTAATCGCGTCGGAATATTTTTTTTCCTGAATTAAGGATTTGCTTTGTGAGAGAAGATCGGCAGGAGATTCTTTAGNGCAACCNCCCACAAGAAANCCTACCGAAAGGCAGGTGAGAAATACTNTTCTCAAAGTTCTATTCGTNTCAGTTCTCATAGTNAAAAANGAGGGGGAATTTAACTTTTTACTTTTATCTCCACAAACCGAAACCTAAGGAAAATTATTTGAAGATACGAAGCNGTTCTGGAAAAGTTCCANTCGTTAAAATGCGTATGGGACACCAAGGTTGATGACTGATTTTCCAGGTTCGGTAAAAGGTATTGCATAATAGAGTCGAATGGGACCCAACGGTGTGCTTACTGTTAGTTCGGCGCCGTAATTCCACCCTGCACCTTCTTTCCAGGCCTCGACCTGATTTGCTAGCTCACTCAAAGAGACGGCAAGNATGCCACCATCCACAAACAGATCAACACCAAAAATACCCCCGATGGGAATCCTTAATTCACTGTTGAAAAGGACCTTAATCAAGCCACCTACGGGACGTACCNGACCGTCACTTTTCGATGTGAGATAACGCTGCGCTGTCCATCCTCTTAAGCTAGTACTTCCNCCAAGATAAAATANATCATAAGATGGAATNTAGGGAGCCTTATCGAAAAGACGATCCATTCGGCCAATTTTTNCCCTAAAAGCAAAAACACGTCCCTTCGAAAGAGGTTGATATCTTCGATAATCAAAGTCCACCTTGTAATAATCCTGCGTTCCTCCAAGAATCCACCCAACCACCTCAGAATCAACTGTCAGGGACCACCCATCCTGCGGTATGATGAGATTGTCCAGGTCACGGTGCCTGAAGCGCAGAGACAAACTGCGTTGCTGCTCTTTTTGCTGCTGCTCCGCCGTCATTCGATCAGATTTGATGCGGGTCCATCGCAATCCGCCTCTCAGGACAGACTCTTCAGAAAATCTGTGGAGACCTGTCCATTCCGTACCGTACCTGAGAATCGGCTCGTCAACNCGCAAAAGCTCAGGAGCGCGGTCNACAAAAAATCGCAATGTATTGGGAGCTCTGAACTTCAANAACCAGTTATTGGTGAAAGAGAGATCTGATCGGAAAATTACNGGGACTGATCCACGGTTTATCAACACATCAATGGGAAAGTCTACTGAACTTTTCAGTCCCATCCTGACGCCACTGTTGTANATACTTCTGTCCACAAGACGAACNGCANCCTCAATACCGGAGATAGGCTCACCACCCGAACTACTGGATGGGATGTGGGCAAAACCAGGTTCAATAAGCAAATTCCGCTTTTCCATCTCGCGAACCTCAATTATTACATTCACCCAGTTACCTGTCCGTTCACTCTTTTCGGGAAGAATATTTACCAGAGAAAAGAGAGAGGTTTCAAATATTTGCCGCTCAGAGAGTTGGACCATTTCAGCATTGTACAATTCACCGGAACGGAAATCCAACTCCNTCAGAAGAAAAGTGCTGTCCACATTGTCTAATCCCACTACCTTAATGTTATCAATGTACACATCGGGACCTTCCTCAATGAGGAGTGTGAGGTCAATATCCGTTCCGGGAACATAAACTTGTTCCATGTTGAAAAAGAGTTTCCCTAGTGTGTGATATTTGAATTCCAGCTCGGAAAAATTGCGNCCCAAGGCGGAGAGATTCAGCGGTNTTCCTATCCTTAGATCCAACAGCCGAAGAATCTGTTTCTCTTCTATGGAGCGATTACCCTGGACAGTAACAGATCGTAGTATGGACCTCGCTCCTTCGTTTACCTTAAAGACAATATCGACGCCGTTATCATTTAGAGTCTCGAAAGATTCCTCCACCTCAACTTCGAGAAAACCTTTTGAGATGTAATAGTTTCTTATGCTAAAAGCATCCAGTTTCAGAGATCTGCGATTGAACTCNGTAGANTTCCAGAGTATTGNTTCTTTCAGTTTGAGNACTTCTTTCAGATCGTTAGCTGAGAGTGTCTCATTCCCTTCAAACTTGATAGTTCTCACAATATATTNTANAGTGNAGATTTGACCGTGAAGAGAAACGNATGTCACAGCGGCAAGTGCCAATGCCGCCAGAGGCGTTCTGATTTTGGAGATCAATCTAGAACCGGTACTTGCGCCGATATTTGAGGTGGACCTGACCGTCTTCATCGTACGTCACCATAAGAGAAACGTTTCGGTTAAGACGATACTCTACACCCAACTGGTTCGGTTGCACAAGAGAAAAACTTCTCTTATAGCTTAGGGAGAGATTTGATGTGAGACGGGTACCAACTTTCACGGCAAGATTTGATTCGTCTGTAGGATCGATTAGCGTACTGGAGCCCTCAATTTCGAACTCATCGAAAAGAGGGTTTGATCGAGCAAGGTTCTTTTCCAGTTCATTTTCAAGAAATCTCCCGAAAAGAAAAGCAGACTGTCTGCCGATATNCCCGGTGACCTCATCATCAAACCGCCTCTGAAGAGTCAGGAGCTGGAGCAGATCCTCTTGGCTAAAGAAGTTTTCGCTGTGTTCCAGCACAAGAACAGGATCATCAAGTTCGCCCGTTAAACTGACAAGAATTTGCTCGCCCGAAATATCCGTGGTAGCTCTGATATCAAGTTTGGGGTTCAGTTCAGTGGGATCAAAAGCGAGATGACCTTCTTCAATGTTGAATACATCGGAGTAATAGTAGAATTTTCCTTCAACCACATCGAGCTCGCCAGCATAACGGTAAGGATCATTGCCCAGCTTTTGAATTGACATGTTGCCGGACACTTCAGCATCGATCTGGCTATTCTGAATGAAAAGTTTGTCGCCTATGGGAAAATTGATCCTATAATTGAACACAGTACCATCTTCGGTCGGGATCTCGCCATAGTCTTCTCCCCCTGTAAACTCCATTCTGAGAACCGCTTCGTTGGACACAATATCGCCCGCAATGGTTACGGTATCCTTACCGGTAACTGAGAGATCCAAATCAGCTNTGCCCTCTATTTCGCCAAGAAGTGTCCGCANATAAACATCCGAGCCATCTACCAGAAAAGCCAGGTTTGGATTGAAAAAATGGGTCATATCCATGGTTCCGGTGATCCTGAGATTGTCCCGAAATTTCTCTTTTTTCTCCCCGAAAAGCCTGCCACCGGAAATCTTGGCTAGGTTAGAACGTAAATCCTGTCCCCAATTGGTGTCATCGGGAATATTTGAAGTGGCTGTAAGCCTATCAACGATGAGCATGTTATCTTTGAGATAAGCGTTACCGCTAATGCCTGCGATGGGAATGTCCAGCCAGGTATAGTAAACCTTGCCATCCAAAATATCGATAGAACCATTCCTCACCGGTTTCTCCGGGGTTCCTTCAATTTGGAGTGCAATTTCAATATCGCCCGTTATAGAATCGATTTCTGTAAAGTATGGTGACAGAAAATCCATGGATGAGGTTNGCAAAGTAAANTGCATTGCTATGGGATCAGATTCAATCCACCGGTCTTCATCCTTGGGTACAACTTCTAAATCGACAGGAAGATATCCTTCACCAGTGTACTCACCAGTTTTGGTCAAGCCAACAAGATCCTCAAAATAGAGACGATGATCGATGTATCGCCCGGTGGCGGAAATTTGCTGAGCCTCGATAAGAGAAAAGCGGGGATCAGTAACGGAAAATGAAAAACCGATTTCAGATGATTCCGAGGTACCGCTCATGGCGAAACTTCCTGTTGCTTCACCTTCAAGAGCCCACCATCCTGGCAAGTAAGGAGATAGCAATTTAAGGTCTAATTCCCTAAAACTACTTGAGAAGCTCAAAAGGCCGTCGGATTTTGCAGCAAGAAACTGATCCGTCCCTACCTCTACAGTGTAGAAACCGGAAATGTCTAAGACAATATCCTGGCCTCTTCTAAGTTGCATCTCTTTGAGTGTAACCTGGTCGCCTTCAAGTGCGGCAGTGAAAAGAAGATCATCAAAAGCAAAACCTTCCCAAATTCCATCGCGAATCTGGAAGGAACCTGCAAAGGACAACTGCTCACTTGACGTGCTGGCGGTGAATTCAGCAAAAGCAGAACCGGTAATCGGCAGAGGTTGATTAAACAGTTTGCTGACACCATCTAAATCGATATTAATTGCCGAAAAATGACCCTCTTCAAGGATCCCNNCTTTGAATGNAAGTNTTGTTTCNAGCAATCCTTCATTGATCTTCAGACGGACAGGTCCGATCTTNAATTGATTATTNTTTCGGGAAACAAAGAAGGGCTCCAANCTNGAAACGAACTGTCCCTGCAGAGAAGATTGNANCTGATCAACTTCCAGCNATTGAAATNCCACAATTTTACCAGAGAGTCTAAGATTCTCGTCACCTGATTNAACATCTGCANTGGCNATGAGAACAGTNTCTCCCATAAAGTATAGATTAAGAGAGGCACCATCCACATTCACGTTACCAAAGATTGTGTTTCCGGCCTCAGCAGCTAGTGAGCCGTGCCGTGTCTTGAAAATTGAGTTAATCATGAAGTTNGACTTTAATGAAGAGATCTCAATATCTCTGAAAGATGCTTTGCGNATGGTCAGATTTCCCTTGACGGAAGGGTCATCGATAAAGCCAGACAATTCCACTGTGCCATAAGTCACACCATCCGGGCTCCCCTCCAAACCGGCGAATGATGCAAATACCGGNAAAGAGGTTTCCTGTAATACAAAGACAAGATCTGTTTTCNCCCTTTCCAAGTCAACATTACCCTTTGCCTGAAGGGTACCCAATCCCATGTTTATAGTCAGTGAATCAGGAAAAGAAACGATGCCGTTACTATAGTCAATTCTTCCTGAAACAGCCAGGAATTCGGCGCTACCAAAGTTGTCATTCTGAAGGGCAACCTTGGCAGTGACGNCANAAAGGTCATTGGCATCACTAAGAGNGANATTAATCTTGGTGGTACCCTGAATATTGGTCTTCTTTGCCGAGAGACCAAACTCGGAGAGATCGAGATCGGAAACATAGAGATCAAGAGAAAGGTTAGAATCTTCTTCCCAGNTACCAGTGCCGGAGAAACGAGCCTCATTAATATCAATCTCAGAATCGAATAACCGGTAAACACCGTTATCTANCTCAAAATGTGTCTCAATATCGGCAATGAGAGTGGAAGTAGCCGATTCATCCAGTCTCNCTTCAACATACACTTGAGTTAAATCAGACTTGATTTCAATGTGAAGATCAGCATTTTGCGCATCGAAGATGTCGGGAAGTTGCCACGATTTGAATTCCGTTAAATCAATATTTTGAATACTCAATTCCATTGNAAGATCTGTTTTAGGAGAAAATTGAACATCACCATCCAATGAGATTTGATAACCGTTGAAAACAGCTGAAATATTGCTGGCACTAGCTTGAGAAGCCCCAAGCCTCAGTTTACCGCTTTCCAGATCAAGCTGACTGTCAGTTTGAAAATCGTGGACCATGGCATGAGAGACATGAAATGACACTGCCTCTCCATCGGGTTGGAGGCGACCGGACGCTTCAAAGCTGTACAGCTTTTCGTTTAATCCTTCCTTGACCAATATTGAAGATTGGTTGACAGACAAGGATTTTACCCTCAAACCGTTATAGGCCAATCGTTCCATAAATTTCATGTCGAGGTCAATTTCCTCCTCGGCTTCTTTCAGCGTGATCAATACATTGTCAAGAACAAGATNAGATAGTGCCCAGTTACCGGTGATTATCTGAGAAAAATCNAGGTTTAGAGCACTTGTTTCACAAAAAAAGACGAGGGAACCNTCGTTGTTTCGAAGATAAATATTTTCAAGGTNGATATCAGAGATTAACTGACCTTCCAGATTTCCAATCGAAAGATTCCACCCACTGTCTGACATGAGTGATTGATTTACATATTGGACAATNTCCCTTGTCCATCGCCCAGGNGCCAAGACAATATAAATGACNCTACCGCTGAGCAAAACCAGCACAAGCGCAAGAATAAGGAGTGCTTTTTTTCTTTTTCTCAAAACAGACTATTCCAAAACAAATTTAACCTAATGAAGTTCCAAATACAAAAATGGCGAATCAAATGACTCGCCATTCAGTAGGTAGATATAATAATATAGAGNTTAATCGTCTACGACTTCGAAGTCTGCGTCCTCGATCTCTTTATCGTCCCCTTTCTTGGATTCGCCGGTGGGTTCAGGTGGCTCCTGAGAACCGGCACCTTCCTGTTTGGAACTTTCGTACATCTTGCCTGCAATTTCGTTCCAAGCCGAATTGAGGTCTTCAGTAGCTGACTTCATATCTTCCAAATTGCTCCCNGCAGAGGCCGTTTTTAGCTTTTCGACTGCTTCTTCTAAACGTTTCTTATCGTCATCACTGAGTTTTTCCTCGAATTCCTTGAGGTTTTTCTCAGTCTGGTAGATGAGCTGGTCGGCCTGATTTTTTACATCCACTTCNTCACGTTTTTCCTTGTCTTCAGTTTCATGCTTCTTCGCATCATCCACCATTTNATCCACTTCTTCCTGACTCAGTCCGCTGGATGCTTCGATACGGATGCTCTGTTCTTTTCCAGTGGCTTTATCTTGGGCACCTACATTGAGAATACCGTTCGCATCAATATCGAAGGTGACTTCGATCTGAGGGATCCCGCGCGGTGCCGGGGGAATACCATCAAGATGAAACTTACCGATGGTCTTGTTGTATACGGCCATCTCTCTTTCACCCTGAAGCACATGGATTTCAACCGACGGTTGGTTATCGGCAGCNGTGGAAAAGATCTGGCTTTTCTTTGTGGGGATAGTGGTGTTCCGCTCGATCANCTTGGTGAAAACACTGCCCAGTGTCTCGATACCAAGTGACAGAGGGGTAATATCCAGCAAAAGGACATCCTCAACATCGCCTCCGAGAATGCCACCTTGNATTCCGGCCCCCATAGCCACCACCTCATCAGGGTTAACACCCTTGTTGGGTTCTTTCCCAAAGATATCTTTCACAACCTCCTGGACTTTCGGGATACGGGTAGATCCACCAACAAGTATTACTTCGTGAATGTCGCCCGGTTTGAGCCCGGAATCCTTAAGCGCCTGTTCACAAGGTTTCCTTGTACGCTCAACGAGGTCATCCACAAGCTCTTCAAATTTCGCACGGGTCAATGTCATGTTGAGGTGCTTCGGTCCGGTTGAATCTGCAGTAATGAAAGGGAGGTTAATGTCTGTCTGTTTGGAAGAAGACAGTTCACGCTTTGCCGATTCTCCCGCTTCCTTCAACCTCTGGAGAGCCATNGGATCTTCTTTAAGATCGATCCCTTCACTCTTTTTAAATTCATCAGCCATCCAATCNATAACTCTCTGATCAAAATCATCGCCGCCCAGGTGACCGTCACCATTGGAAGCATTTACTTCAATAGACTTCTCACCATCAATATCCATGAGATCAAGAATTGAAACATCAAATGTTCCTCCACCCAAATCAAATACGACCACCTTTTGATCGTTCTTTTTATCCAAGCCATAAGCCAAAGCTGCGGCAGTAGGCTCATTAATAATTCGCCTTACGTCCAGGCCTGCGATCTTACCTGCATCTTTTGTCGCCTGCCGTTGTGAGTCGTTAAAATAGGCGGGAACTGTTATGACAGCTTCNGTTACCGTNCCACCAAGATATTCCTCAGCGGTCTGGCGAAGTTTTTGAAGAATCATTGCACTGATCTCAGGTGGTAGATATTTTTTCCCTTCTATGGCAACTTCAACAGCGCCTGATTTCCCTTTNTTGACCTCGTAGGGCACTTCGCTAATCTCTGTTTGAACCTCATCAAATTCCCTTCCCATGAACCGCTTAATGGAGTAGACTGTGTTNTTGGGATTGGTAACAGCTTGCCGCTTAGCAGGCTGACCCACCAACCTTTCCCCATCTTTGGTAAAGGCAACAACTGAAGGTGTCGTTCTACCACCCTCTGGGTTTGTAATAACCTTTGGCTCGCCGCCTTCCATAATGGCGACACAAGAATTGGTGGTTCCTAAATCGATTCCAATGATTTTAGACATACCTGAAACTCCTTAAAGTTTGATCAATTATCGTTCTGTTAGGCACAAATAGTGTGCCAAAGACAAAAAGTGGGCGATTATGTCAGAATATTAAAGAGACCCGACGGAAGCTTTTATGACTTCTTGTCAGTTTTCGTGGTCTTGCGGGGGGTCTTAGACCCTTTCACAACAGTTTTTTTCGTACGTTTTCTCGGTTTTNCAATGTGTATCTGTCCCTTTAGGACATCCACTTTGATAGTATCTCCTTCCCTAAATCTCCCTTCAAGGATGAATTCAGAGAGAGGCGCCTCGATGGAAGACTGAATTTCACGGCGCATGGGNCTGGCGCCAAACTCACTACTGAAACCTTGTTCCAGAAGTAGAGTTTTCGCGGCATCGGTAATTTGGAATTCCATTTTCTTTGTTTTGAGATTGTCCNCGAGGTCACTCAACTGAAGGTCGATGATCTTCAGAACACTGTCCTTTTCGAGAGGTTTAAAGACAATGGATTCATCGAGTCTATTGATGAATTCCGGGTTNAACACATCTTCCAATTTTTCCAGNACACGGTTTTTCATCGCCTCAAAAGTTGAATCTTTTGAGGAATCTCCAAAGCCGTAAGTCCCCACTTTTCCAAAACCACGGGTGCCGATATTGGAGGTGAGGATGATGATCGTATTTCGGAAATCCACCTTTCTCCCCATGCTGTCCGTGAGGATACCTTCATCAAGAAGCTGGAGTAAAAGATTAAAGACATCAGTGTGTGCTTTTTCGATCTCATCAAACAGGATGACCGAATAGGGATTACGGCGTACTCGCTCTGTGAGTTCACCCCCTTCTTCAAATCCAACGTAGCCGGGAGGTGCACCAATGAGCCGGGATACTGAGAACCTTTCCATGTATTCGGACATATCAATCTTCACGAGGGATTCATCGTGAGAAAATAGGTGCTTGGCCAGTACTTTAGCTGTCTCAGTCTTACCGACACCAGTAGGTCCGAGGAAAAGGAAAGCACCGATGGGTCGGCGAGGATTCTTCAGGCCGGCCCTCGCTCTTTGGATTGCTTTGGCGAGCATATTAATNGCTTCATCTTGACCCACGATAAATTCTTTGAGATTTTCGTCCATCTTGAGGAGTTTTTCCGATTCCGTCTCAGCCACTGCAGAGATAGGAATACCCGTCATCATGGAAACAACATCAGCTATGTCCTGTTCACTTACGTACGGTGCATGTTTCGTCTCCTCTTTGGCCCATTTACGCTGTGCTANTTCAAGGGACTTTAACAGGACCTTTTCTTTATCTCTAAGACTAGCCGCCTTCTCAAATTGCTGACTAGAAANAACNGTGTCCTTTTCAAACCTGATCTGCTCAATCTCCAACTCAAATTCCACTACTTCATCAGGTACTGTGAGATTCTGCAGATGCAGGCGGGAACCTGCCTCATCCAATACATCTATAGCTTTATCCGGTAGATACTTGTCTGTAATATATCNGTGACTCAACTCAACGCAGGCTCGAATAGCATCATCATCAAACTTGACATTGTGATGTTTTTCATATCGGCTCCTGAGACCGTTGAGAATTGCCACTGACTCCTCAATAGTCGGCGGGNTCACAGNAATCTTTTGAAACCGTCTCTCTAATGCCCCATCTTTCTCAATGTGTTTCCGATATTCATCCAGGGTTGTTGCACCAACACAGTGAATCTCACCTCTCGAAAGCGCCGGTTTGAACATGTTAGAAGCGTCCAGAGAGCCCGATGCGCTACCAGCGCCAACAATAGTGTGAAGCTCATCAATAAAAAGAATGATCTTGCGAGAGGACTCCAATTCCGCCATGATAGCCTTCATTCGTTCTTCGAACTGACCGCGATACTTGGTACCGGCAACAATGCCAGCAAGGTCCAGCGCAACAATGCGCTTGTTGTGAAGCAGCCGCGGCACATCACGTTCGATGATCCGCTGGGCTAGGCCTTCGGCAATGGCTGTTTTTCCTACGCCCGGCTCACCAATGAGCACTGGGTTGTTCTTCTTTCTGCGACAAAGAATCTGCGCTACACGTTCAATTTCTTGCTGCCGGCCGATGACAGGGTCAAGTTTACCNTTGCGGGCCAGCTCGGTGATATCTCTACTNAAGTGATCCAGAGCCGGNGTTTTGGTCTTCTTGGCAGTAGCGGAACTTTTTGATCTCGGCGGTAAAGAAGTTTCCGTTTCTTNTTTCAGCAACTCAACAACGGATGAATAATCAATTTCGAAGGCGGTAAGAACCTCAAAAGCAACNCCTTCCTTCTCCTGTAGCGTTGCAAGCAACAGATGATANTCATCTGCAATGGTTGCATTAAGATTTGAAGCTTCAGTGAATGTATTGCGCAAAATACGTTCNGCACGTCTTGTGAGGGGAAGATGACCCAAGGTCATGGTNCCACCGGCGGGTTTCACCATATCCTCAATCATGAGCCGAATCTCGTCCAAATTACAGCCAAGCTCTTCAAGCATTCCGACGGCGCGGCCCGACCCTTCGCGGAGAATCCCGAGAAGAAGATGTTCCGACCCCACATAGCTGTGGCCAAGCTGGATAGCCTCCTCCTTAGCGTACTTCATGATCGTTTGAACGCGTTTGGAAAAGTTTTCTTTCATACGACTAAGATAAGCCTGAGCAAATTTACTTTCCTCTCAGAGCCCAATCAAATCACTTTTATGGTGCTGGAATAACTGTGCCTCCATTTATTGTGAGGTTCTTTTCGCACAGTGCCGCCACGTCCGGATTGTGAGTGACAATAAGAAAGGCCTGATTAAAATCTTTCGCAAAATTTTGGATCATTTCCATCAACTGCCGCGCCGTCTCCACATCCAAATTACCCGTCGGTTCATCAGCCAGCACGATACCCGGCTCATTCACAAGAGCCCTCAAGACTGCTACCCGCTGACGTTCACCGCCAGAGATAGCGTTGGGACGATGATTAGATCTAGGCAAGAGATTTACCTTTGAAAGAAGTTCCGTTACCCGATCAGTAGCGGCCTTTTCACTCCGACCCAACAGCCGTTGGGGTATCATAAGATTTTCCGCAATGGTGAACTCAGGCAAAAGATGATGGAACTGGAACACGAAACCGATGGATTCACTGCGCAACCTAGAGACAGATTCATCATCCAGTAACGCTACATTTATTCCAGTAATTTCAAGAGTCCCTTTGTCAGGATGATCCAGAGTACCGAGTATGTTGAGCAAAGTCGACTTACCGCATCCGGACGGCCCGGCAACGGAAATCATTTCTCCCTCCTTCAGAGATAAAGAAACATCTTTCAGCACCTCCAACGGGCCGGCGTTGGTAGGGTAGCTCTTGCAAATATTTTCAGCTTTCAGAATCATTTTTCGTACTGTATGGCTTCCGTAGGCAAAAGTCGCCTAGCCTCCCTGCTGGGGAAATAGACAGCCAAAGCAATAACAATAACGCAAATTAGAAAGATCGTGATCACATCAGTTAAAGAAATTGCCACCGGCAGTGACTGAACAAAATAGATGGTTTCCGGCAATCGAATCAATCCCAGGCGCTCCTGCCCCAAAACGAATAGAAGACCCAATCCGCCTCCCAGCAGCAATCCAAAACCACCGATAAATATCCCTTGCAGGCGGAATATATTCCCAATTCTGACTTGTGAAAAGCCTATGGTTTTCAGTATTCCGACCTCGCGAATTTTCTCCAATACAAGCATGGTGAGGGTGGAAGCAATGTTGAAACAGGCCACAATGACGATTAAGCTCAGCACAACCATGCTACCGAGCTTTTCCATCTGCATGGCTTGGAAGAGTGTCTGATGCATATCTTCCCAGCCGGAGACAACAGCACCAGCAGGCGCTTTGGAAAGAATGAGTGCCTTCATTGTATCTTTTCTGGCAGAAGACGTCAGCCGNAAATCGATACCGTCAAAGGTGTCCATGGATTTAAAAAGGGCCTGACCCACNNCAAGAGGAACAAAGACATAGGTCTGATCGAAATCCAGGATGCGAGTTTCGAACACACCCGCTACACGGCCATCCAAGACAGTGGGCATTCCGAGATAGATCTGATTGTCCAGCGGATTCATGAGGCGCAAACGGTCTCCGCTCTGCAAGCCGAGGCGGTCAGCGATTCCTTTGCCAACATAGACGGGCGCCTTGTTTCCAATAACTTCCATCTCTCCAACACCATCAATCTTGTATATTTTCTGTAGGCTTCCTTCCTCAACAGCTTTTACTTTGACAAGCGACCGCTCATCCATGGCGATGGCGACGGCCTTCCTTTCGATAAAAGCAGAATATCCAGCAATGTCACTTTCCTGATCAAAGGCACTGCCGAGATTATCCATGTTCAGCTTGGTTTCGCCTAAAGTGAGCCTCAGGTCAGATTCAAAACCCACCACTTTATTACGAACTTCCCGTTCAAACCCGTTTAGGACAGCCACTGAAATAATCAGTGCAAAGCATCCCACAGCTACACCAAGAATTGAAATGATTCCACTCCAAGAGATTAATCCCACTTTCTTACGGGAAAGAAGCATACGCCGGGCGAGCCAACTTTCAAGTTTCATCATTCGTAACGGACGGCTTCAGCCGGTTGGATACCGGAAGCTTTCCACGCCGGATAGAGGCTAGCTGTAACAGCAGCGATGAATCCAAACAAGCCAACAGTAAGAACATGCCCAATGGTGAAAAGGATAGGGAGATTACCCATGAAGTAAACTTCTTCAGGGATGGAGAGCAAGCCGAAGCGGACCTGAATCCACCCCAACAGAAGGGCTAGCGCCACGCCGAGGCTAACACCGAGAAGCCCCACTATACCACCTTCGAAGAAAAAAAGCTGAGAAATTTTCTTCCTTGAGAACCCCACAGCCCGAAGAACACCGATGTCCTTTGACTTTTCCATAACAATCATTGTTAAGGATGACATGATATTGAGCAGAGCAACAAGAGCTACAAGCGCAAAGACTACGGTGATGGGATACTTCTGAAGGGAGAGCCAGGCAAAAAGATTGTAATGGCGCTCTTTCCAAGTTGAAGACATGAGAGGATAATTAAGGTTATCATCAAGATAACCTGCCACAGAAACTGTTTCATTTCTATCTGAGACGGACAAAATCTCACCGGTGATAAGGTCACGATAATTGAACAGTCGCTGACCCGCTGACAGATCAATGTAAACTATAGATTCATCGTATTCGTTCAGACCTGTTTCATAGATGCCTCGCACTTCAAACTGACCGATCCGCGGCGCACGGCCCGGTTTCCCTAACGAGGTCAAATCCATGAGAGTCAACCGCCCGCCTGTTCTGGCGTTTAGTTTCTCCGCCAGTGCTCTACCCAAAACGATCCCGGATTTGCCACCCTCCTCGCCCAAAGTAAATTCACCTGAAATGAGATTCTTCCATGTTCCCAGCACACCTTGAGCTTTTTCTTCTTCAAAAGCCTCCACGAAAACAGCCTCGGTCTGACCCCTCACCCGGACTGTGGCAGGGTGGTGGATGTAGGGCATTCTTCCGGTTACTTGAGGGAGTTGCGCCAGTATGGAATCAAGTTGAGGCTGAAACTGTGCCACCGGATCACCCAGAAACCCTTTCACGCGAATATGTCCGTCAAAACTGATGATCTTTCTTTGAACTTCCTGTTCAAAACCTGTGAGAATACCAAGCGTCAGAATGAGAACAGCAATGCCGATGGCGAGACCGGCTATAGAGAGGTAACTAACGAGTGAAATAAAACTAAGGCTATGTCTAGAACCGAGATGTCGGCGGGCGATAAAGTAGAGAAGGCTCATCTTTATTCATCATCTTGTGGACGCATGGCCGGAAAGAAAATAACATCCTTAATATTTGTCTTCCCAATCAGAAGCATGGTGAGTCGGTCAATACCCAAACCGACACCCCCTGTGGGAGGCATTCCAATTTCAACGGATTGTAGATAGTCCTCATCTAGGGTTTGTGCTTCCTCATCGCCACGTTCTCTAAGTTGAACCTGAGCCTCGAAACGGCGACGCTGATCCAAAGGATCATTCAGTTCACTAAAAGCGTTGGCAAGTTCGCCACCACCTACAAACAGTTCAAATCGCTCTACGATTGATTCATTACCATCACGCCGAATTTTTGCAAGTGGCGATATCACCTTAGGATAGTCAGTAACAAAGATTGGTTTGATCAAGTTGGGTTCTACCAGTTCCCTCATAAGAACTTCATACATCCGACCAAGATGAGCACCTTTCTCAAGGGGAATTTTCCGTTTCTTGCAAATTGCCGACAGATCCTTTTCCGTGGCATCAGTCAAATCTTCACCGACAGCATCCTTCAAGAGATCCATATATCCGGTCCGTAGGAATGGCTTGCTGAGATCGACGCTTTGGCCAGACACATCTATGGTGCTCACATTAATCGCCTCGGCAGCTGCCCGGATAAGAGATTCAACGAAATCTGTGAGAAAATTGTAATCAACGTAAGCTTTGTAAAATTCAAGCATGGTGAATTCAGGATTGTGGTTGCGGTCCATACCTTCATTCCGGAACACTTTCGAAATTTCATATACACCGTCAAAACCACCTGCAATCAGACGTTTCAGGTAAAGTTCATCTGCAATGCGAAGATATAATNTCTGATCAAGTGTGTGATGTCGTGTTGAAAATGGCCGGGCTGAAGCGCCCCCGTAAAGCGGTTGAAGNACAGGCGTCTCCACTTCAATAAAACCGGCCTNGTCAAGAAAATTNCTTGNTGNTGTTATGATCTTTGCTCGCTTGATGAAATCGTCCTTTACTTCAGGATTCACAATGAGATCAAGATANCGGTGTCGATATCGCTGTTCCTTGTCCTTGAAAGCGTGGTATATCTCTCCGTCCTTTTCCTTGGCACCAGGAAGGGGACGAATACTTTTTGACAGTAACTCCAGTTTTCCACAGTTAACAGTTACTTCTTCAGTCTTTGTTTTAAATACCTGGCCTGAAACACCGACGATGTCCCCTATATCAAGCACCTTAAAAATCTCATAGTTATCTTCGCCCACTTCATCCCGTTTGATATAGATTTGGATTTTGCCTTTCATATCCTGAACATGGAAAAAAGAAGCCTTGCCCATCTTTCTCAGCGATACAATTCTGCCAGCCACAGAGACCGGTTTATCAGCCAGTTTATCAAAGTCGGCCAGAATTTCTTTTGAATGGTGAGACGCATCGAAGCTGTAAGGGTATGGATTTACACCCAGTTCCCGGAGTTTCTCCAGTTTCTCCAGCCGGAAGTCCATAATTTGCTTTAAACTCTGTTCTTTATCTGTAGCCACGTTAGCTCTCGGCCATTTTGACTTTTGTTTTATCTGTGGCAACCATGAGGAGATAAGTCTTTATTAATTCGTCAAGATCACCGTCCATAACCCTTTTACCATCCCCCACTTCAAGCTTTGTTCTGTGATCTTTTACCATAATATAGGGATGAAAAACGTAAGACCTTATCTGGCTACCCCACCCGATGTCTGTTTTCTGACTCTCAAGTTCCTTAATGGACTCAGCCTGTTCTTCCACATATTTCTGATAGAGCTTTGCCTTCAGAATCTTCATGGCTGTGGCTTTGTTTTTATGCTGGGACCGCTCATTCTGGCATTGCACCACAATTTTGGTGGGAATATGGGTAATTCTGACGGCTGAATCAGTCTTATTCACATGCTGTCCGCCGGCGCCGCTGGCGCGATAGGTATCAATCCGGAGTTCATCAGGCTTCACCTCCACCTCAATCTCCTCATCTATGGAGGGGTAGACAAAAATAGAAGCAAATGAGGTATGCCGACGGTTCGATGCATCGAAGGGGGATATCCGCACAAGTCTGTGAACACCCACCTCCGCCTTCAACAGTCCGTAGGCATACTCTCCCTTCACNTCCAGCGTAACATCTTTAAGGCCCGCTTCATCTCCAGGTTGGAAATCGATGANTGAGTAAGAGAACCCTTTCCTTTCAATCCACCGAACATACATTCTATACAACATTTCAGCCCAATCCTGGGATTCCGTCCCACCGGCACCGGGNTGGATGGTGAGTATGGCATCGTTTGCATCTTCCGTCCCGCTGAGAATAAGCCGCAACTCCAGGTCATCAACAGTCTTCTGGAGTTCATCCAATTCTGATTGAAACTCATTTTGNGAAGCAGAATCCTCTTCCTCNTCCAAGAAAGTNAGAAGCACTTCACAGTCGTCCTTTTTTCTTTGAGCACCATTCCANAGTTCCAGCTCTTTTTCTATCATGGANATCTTCTTGAGAATAGTCTNTGCGGAAGAGGTGTTGTCCCAAAAATCTCCNGCGACTGTTTGGGCTCTAAGTTGGGAGAGCTTGTCCTCNAAAGAGGTCAAGTCAAAGATACCCCCGAAGATTGTTAAATCTTTTATNGAGGGTTTGAAATTTCTCTTTGAGTTCAGAAAGATCCATATCGCCAATAATCAGGTGTGAAATTACTGAANCCCTGATGGAATCTCAATCACTCGCCTGAGCTGAGAAAGAGGTTTTCATTCAGAAAGCCCTTTAAAGAAAGTTCATCTAGATTCAATTGAAAAACACCGTTGACAGCCACCGCAATCTGCTTTTTTTCTTCNGATACCACAATGGCGATAACATCNGTCTCTTCACTAATACCAAGTGCTGCCCTGTGGCGCGTCCCCATTTCCGGATCGATCATCTCACTTTCTGTCAAGGGTAAAATACACTGTGCTGNTTCGATAATATTGTTCTGAATAATAACAGCGCCATCGTGCAAAGGAGATCCAGGGTTGAAAATTGATACCAGTAGAGGTGAACTGATTNCAGCTTTGACATGGGTACCTGCTTCTTTAATGTTTTTGAGCCCCGTATCCCTCTGAAGAACAATGATGGCTCCCCAGCCTTTTTCCTGCAATTTTGTGGTGGCATCAACNACTGAATCGATAGTGGTGGAGCTTCCCACGCGAAATAGTNTCTGAAAAAACCGTGTTGTACCAACGTAAATCAATAGTCGTCGCAACTCCGGCTGAAAAAGTATGACAAATGCCACCACCCANACCGTCTGGACCTGATTCACGATCCATGTCATACCACTCATGCCNATTGCACGAAAGNTGAAAGAAGAGAGAAGAATTATGATGAGCCCTANCAACATTTGACCGGCACGCGTACCGCGGAAATAGTTGTACAGTTTGATGAACAGCCACGTCACCAGCAGGATATCGATAATATCAAGCACAGTAATGGTGAGAAANCCAACTTTGAAGAGCGTCATGCTTCACCCCTTACGGCAGAAATTGAATCGGTGATGGTTATCACGCGCTTCATTTCTTTCACATCATGAACACGGACAATCTTTGCGCCGTTCAGTACGGCNGCAGTAACGGATGCAGCGGTGCCCTCTAGTCTCTCGTTTTCCGGAAGGTCCAGANTTATTCCGATAAAGGATTTNCTTGACGGTCCGACCAAAAGAGGAAATCCGAGACCCGAAATTCGCTCCAAATCACTCAANATGGTAAAGTTGTGAA
The DNA here is from genome assembly GCA_002729175.1 of Fidelibacterota bacterium. Taxonomy (GTDB): domain Bacteria; phylum Fidelibacterota; class Marinisomatia; order Marinisomatales; family S15-B10; genus UBA2125. Next base: position 15,291 of record PBTS01000028.1, on the reverse strand, counting down.
CAGGAGTCTTTCCGAAACCTATGCCAGGNTCGAGTATGATACGTTCTCTAGCTATACCACCGGATTTGGCAGCAGTGATCCTCTCTTCAAAAAATACCTCTACCTCGCCCACNACATCACTGTAATCAGGNGCATCCTGCATATTCCGGGGCGTACCTTTCATATGCATCAGTACAACGTAAGCACTATAATTTGCAACAAGTTCCGNCATGGCGTCATCAAAACGTAAANCAGAAATGTCATTAACGATAGNTGCACCTGCCTCAAGACACAGGTTTGCCACAGTTGATTTATACGTGTCGATCGAGATGGGAANATTTACCNCTGATACCAGGGCTTCAACCACGGGTAATACACGACTCAGCTCCTCTTCCTCACTAACCGGTTCAGCACCCGGCCGNGTCGATTCACCGCCAATATCAATGATNTCNGCTCCTTCATGGACCATTTGAAGAGCACGGTCCACCGCTGCATTTTTGCTGAGGTANAGACCACCATCNGAGAAAGAATCAGGCGTCACGTTCAAAATCNCCATAAGGAGCGTCCGCTCCTCAAGCATCAACTGGTCCATCATTTGTNTGGTATTTGATTCCACTCCATTTTTGAGTGGAGATGTGGGAAGGTTAGTTCTCAGGCAGACTTTTCCGCCACTTTTTTTTCTTCAGAAGTTTTAGAGNCGGATTCTTTAGCTTTACCATCTTTGGCGCCANTNGCAGATTTTGAGCGGCGGCGCCTCAGGCGTTTACCTGCCATGATTTTGTCAAGATCATTCNNNTCAATGGTTTCATACTTTAATAATTCCTTGGCCACGCGATGAAGCTTGTTCTCGTTATCTTTCAGCAGTTTCATTGCTTCCTTTTCAGCCTCACGAATAATTCGATTCACCTCCTCATCTATTTTTATTGCGGTGCTTTCGCTGTAATCACGTTTGGTTGCAATCTCTCTCCCCAAAAAGATTTCTTCATCTTTCTTTCCAAATGTTAAGGGGCCCACAAGATCACTCATCCCCCACTCGCACACCATTTTACGAGCCATTTCTGTGGCTACTTCTATGTCATTTCCGCCACCCGTAGTCAGTTCGTTGAAAACAAGTTTTTCCGCTGCACGACCACCGAGGAGAACATTCAACCGCGTTTTAATATAAGACTCAGAGTAATTGTGTTTTTCGTCCATGGGGAGCTGTGCCGTTACACCAAGTGAACGCCCCCGGGGAATAATTGACACTTTGTAGACCGGATCAGCCTTGGGCATAAGTTTGGCTACAAGGGCGTGACCAGANTCGTGGTAGGCCGTCAATTCTTTCTCTTCATCACTGATGATCATACTTGTCCGCTCAACACCCATCATTACTTTGTCTTTAGCTGACTCAAAGTCTTCCATGTATACTTTCGATTTTCCATCCCGGGCAGCCAGCAAAGAAGCTTCATTAACAAGGTTTGCAAGATCGGCACCCACCAGTCCAGGAGTCCCTTTGGCCAACACTTTTAGATCCACATCCTTAGCAAGAGGAATATCTTCTGAGTGGACTTTCATGATCCCTTCTCTTCCGCGGAGGTCAGGAATATCCACCACTACCTGCCGATCGAATCTACCCGGTCTCAATAGTGCATTGTCTAGTACATCCGGCCGGTTCGTAGCGGCCAGGAGGATCACATTGGTGGTGGATTCAAAACCGTCCATTTCCACCAAGAGGGCATTGAGGGTCTGCTCGCGTTCGTCGTGACCTCCGCCCAAGCCGGCACCTCGATGACGCCCAACAGCATCAATCTCATCGATGAAGATTATGGCTGGGGAGTTTTTTTTCCCCTGTTCGAAAAGATCCCGAACCCGGGATGCACCGACACCGACAAACATTTCCACAAAATCAGCACCACTAAGACTGAAAAATGGAACGCTCGCTTCTCCCGCCACCGCGCGGGCAAGAAGCGTTTTCCCTGTTCCAGGTGGACCCAGTAAAAGGACGCCCTTTGGAATGCGCCCACCTAATTTTTGAAACTGTTCAGGACTTTTCAGAAAAGTGATTATTTCACTTAATTCCTGTTTAGCCTCTTCGCAACCAGCAACTTTATCAAAATTGATCTTCGGCTTATCCTCAACCCAAAGGCGGGCTTTACTCCTACCGAAGTTGAAGAGGCCGCCTCCGCCCATGCCTCCTTGCATCCTTCTCATGATAAAGATCCAGAATACTATGAGAAGAAGCCACGGCCCCATGCTGAGCAGATAGCTGAACCAATCCACCTTCCGCTCCCGGAAACTGTACTTAACCTGAAACTGATCCCATTCTGCCAAGATTGTCTCGTCCACATAGGGTAGCGTCACAACGAACTGGGTATACTCAGCAACCTTTTGCCCTTCGCGAAAGATCTCCTCAGGTTCCTTGAGCTTTCCGTGGAATTCTTTTTCAATGACTTCAGCCTCCAGGATGGCCCCTGACGTAAGGAAATCCTTATACTGAAAATATTGAACCTCTACTTCATTGCGGTTCTTGGCAGTAAAAAGGTTCGATAGGAAAATGGCCACAACAAGAATAATAATCCATACAACTGATGTTTTCCCTGCCTGTTTCCACTGGAATTTGTTTTCACCTTCGCCATCAGGTTTGTTCTGAGAGGGAGATTTATGATCTTTTTTGACAGTCTTCTGTGTCACGCAGTTATATCCTCTTGATCCAACACACAAATATTCCTGAGGTTCCGCATTTTTTGATTATGATCCAAGCCATATCCTACTACAAAATCCGGGGGGATTGTAAATCCGATGTAATCAGGATCAAAATTTAGTTGGGCAACCTCTTTTTTGAAAAGTAAAGTTGCCACAGCCACTGACGAAGGATCAGATTCTTTCAGCCTACGAACGATAAAGTTAATGGTTAAACCTGAGTCAATAATATCTTCCACAATAATAATGTCCCGGCCGGTAATTTCGGCTGAAATATCTTTAAGCAGATGTACGGTACCGGAGGACTCGGTGCCGTCGTAGCTAGAAACTTTCAAAAAATCAACTTCAGAATCTACTGTCAATTCACGCAGAAGATCAGCCATAAAGATGAAACTACCGTTTAGGATACCTACAAAAATGGGTGCGTGATCACTGTAATCCTTTGATATCTCTGCAGCCATCTCACGGACACGATCATGTATGGCTTGCTCTGATAGAAACTCTTTCAATGTGCCTCCGGTCTTTCGGCGTGGCTCCAGTTCAATCGCGCCACAGAGGAAGTGGAAGACGTCACCTTGAATTTGTTATTCAGCCGAAGCCCACAAAGCCAGACGATTTCATGGCCGGATGTGAGGACGTACTGTGACATCTTTGAAAATCTGTCCACTTTGGCATCTACCAGAATATCACTCACTTTTTTATGCCCGCTCATGCCGAGCGGTACCATCCTGTCGCCCGCTTGCCAAAGGCGAAGATGAAGCGATCCATGGTCAAGCTGGTCAAAATCAATGAACTCGGTAGCACCATCGGAGGAAAAAGTTGGCTCTTTTGTGAGGTCCATGGTGAAATTGTGGCCTCTCACCTTTAAGGAGACAGGTGTGGCGATATCCAGCTGAAAAGCATTGAGATCTTCCAAATTTGTTTCCCACATAACGAGGAATCGATCACGATCTTTAAGGATTTTGCAATCCCCCGGTAAAACCATTATATCTCCTACAGTCGCCTTTTCAAGAAAATGGTTGAGGTTGTTCCAAACATGACCGCGCCAGGGAAGATCGTTTTCATTCACTACTTCCCTCACCAATTCCTTCTGAAGGAACGAGGAAACTTTCTTCAATTCTTTTCCATCGATTTGAATAAAGCCTTTGTCAGAAACTGAAACGGCCCTCCCGTAAAGGTCGTGCAAATGTTCCTCCACCCATTCCGCAATCTCCACCATGTTGGATGCGGTTCTCTGGGCTGTTTGTGAAAAATGAGGGTTCAACTTTTTGATTTGTGGTAAAATATTTTCCCGAATTCTGTTTCTCCGGAAACGAGTATCCTGATTGGAGGAATCTTCCCGAAAGGAAATCTCGTTCTCACCGGCATAATGGGTGAATTCAGCCTTACTGAATTTTAGTAGTGGCCGAACAACTTTCCCGTTCCGCTCCAAAATCCCCCTCAAACCACGATAACCACTCCCCTCCACAAGCCGCATGAGAAGCGTCTCAGCCTGATCATCTGCATGGTGGGCCGTGGCGATCCAGTCATAACCTAACTGTTGGCGTGTTTTATTCAGGAAACTGTACCGCGCTTCCCTGGCCCTTTCTTCCCAGTTACCCCGTTCTGATGACGTCCATTTTTCTGAAAAGAATGGCATGCCCAGCGCTTTCGCCAGATCTTTTACAAAATCCTCATCTGTGTCCGATTCCTCACCCCGGAGGGAGTGATTAAAATGAGCAATAGCAAGAGTAAGCCTGAAATTATCCCGTACCTGGGCGAAAAGATAAGCCATCACTACTGAATCGACACCACCGGACACTGCAAGAAGCCCTGAAGATTCCGTCTCAATAAGTTGAGAAGAAATCAGGTTATCTCTGAACCGGATTTCAATTTCTTCAGCTGTGTTAGACATTATGTCTTTCTACTCAGTTGAATTTTACTCATCAGGACAAGTTACGCCTCAGAAATGAGACTGACCAAATGTGATACTGAAAGGTAGTATTAAACCTCAGAGAAGATGAGGTGGCTCAGTATCTGAATCTTCTCCTCATATGAATCAGGATAAAGAAAATATGTGGCGGCGGCGATGGAACTGAGGAGCGAGTTCCCGTCCTGAGGAGTAAAACAGTAGCCAACCACCTCGTTACCATCGTGTACGGCCAGAGTGGGAACAGAAACAACTGTCTGGTTAAGAATTCTACCAAAGTGGCCATGGTCCCGTCCAAAGGAAAAAACAGAGCCAGAACTGGTCTTCTCAGTGAGGGCAATAAGCGGATTGGCATCCAGTCTATCAATGACATCATTCAACGTCAAAGTTTCCTTGAGCTCCAAATTAAACCAGATGACATGCATATACTGAGAATTAGTTTTCATAGCTGAGGAAAATAGATGGGGGGTCCGATCAATGGTCTGAAACAGTTCGTATGCATCCCGAGCGTGGTGGGTCCCGAACTCCTCGGAGCCGTGCTCACCCACCTCGGGGGCCGGTACAAAAGTACTGGTCTGGCTGATATCGGAGGATCTGCGAATGCAGACGAACCGACCTTCTTCCAAAGTTTCGGAATCGCCAACCATGCTAATTGATTTTGTCAATGCTGCAATATTGTGCGTATTACAGGATACGATCTGAACGAACTGATCATCACTGTTAACGAGAGCCGTATCGTTGATCCCTCGAGCATACTTCATACCAAAACCTTGTTCACTTCCCTGCGCCAAAAAACCTCTCCCATCATCTATAAACTTCTCGTAGTACTTGTGCTTATTCTGGTGACCGATCCCTTTCGGCGTACAGTCTATGACTACGGAAGCACCTTTGATGGCCTCTTCAGCGGTGAAAGAGGGTTCTAGACCAATCTCGTTGAAACTTTCCACCTTCTCCTCATCAACAGCAAGAGCGGCACCACGTCTCATAAGGTCTTTTACTTTAGCACGTTCATAAGTGAGTGGTGAATTCTTGTGAAAAGTGACCTTATCTATACCGAGCGATTCCTTGTAGTCGGAGAGGAGACCAATAAGAGGTTCTCCAATGGTTCCTGTACCTACAACGTGAACTGTTTTCTTAGACATAATAACTATTCTACTTCACTCTTATTTGTGTTCAATTTTTTTAATTCTGTCAATAATTCTTTCTCCTGTTGGTAGATGACGTAAATCCAACTACAAATAGCTACAAAAATTACCAAGAAAGCGGCAAGAAAAAAGCCGAAGTATTTATACATCATATCGCATTCCCAGCACTTTAGAACGTAGTTTCAGAATATGAACTCTAAAACGAAGTAGGTGGACAAACAACAGGGTGAAAACCAAAAGTGAAAGCATAAAGGTCCAGAAAACATCAGGAGACTGCTGGCTCATAGCTGGCTGCGGGTGAAGTTGGGCATCGGCAGCCCAAAACTTTACTGAAACATAGATGATAGGAACATTAAAAAATGCTGCAATGCCTAAGACCGCTGATATTCTACGGGTCCGCTCCCCCTCATCACCGAAATTGCGTACCATAAAGTATCCTATATAGATGAGAAACATAATGAGTACAGTGGTGAGACGTGGCTCCCAGCTCCACGGAGCACCCCAGATGGGTTTCGCCCAGATGGGCCCAGTAATCAGAACAAGAGCACAAAAGAGTGTCCCCAGTTCCGCCGCAGCCAGTCCTAGATGATCCCACTTCTCATCTTTTTTAGTAAGATAGAGGACTCCCGCAAACATAACAACAANGTAACCAAGCCCCGCAACCCAGGCAGACGGCACATGGTAGTAAAAAATCTTTTGAGCCATCTGCTGATCGGGATCGATCCGTGTTNCATTGAGGACAAGATAGAGTACNACAANCCAAAAAACAGCNAGAATGCCGGCCNTGACCTTTGAACTTTGCCTNGAATGAAACGACTCCATTACTCCTCACTCACGTAGTCATAGANTAAATAACCNATTAAACTAAAAACAATGACGAAGCTCACAATAAGCTGAAACCACAGTTTCCACTGATTGAACGGCTGACTGTCCATGATGGAGGCGGTGCTCTTTACAGCGCTGATGAGAAGCGGCGTCACCATAGGAAAGAGNATTAGCGGCAAAAGCATCTCATTCACCCGAACCCGCATGACTATACCGGAAAGAAGGCTGCCGGCGGCACTAATCCCCAGGTCCACAAGCAGAAAAACAGCCACCATCTGCGCAAGATTGGCCGGGAGCGGTAGCTGAAGGAAAAGAAAAAAGAGCGGAAGCAGAACCATTTGGGCAATAACCAGGAAAATGAATCCGCTCAGATACTTGCTAATAAAAAGAACACTTCTTTCAACGGGAGCAGAAAGAATCATAGAAAAAGCGTCAAATTCTTTTTCAAGACTGTGGGAGCGGTGTAGCGCCAGAACGCTNACAAAAAGAAAGACCATCCACATCAATCCAGGTGCGAATGNCAGCATAGATTCAGGAGAGGGTCGAAAAGAAAAGGCGTAAAGCAACGTAATAGCCGCACCAAAGGTGATCATGGAGATCAGAATCTCCCGGCTCCTGAATTCTATCAGCAAATCTTTCCGAACCAGGACTGCCAGCATTAAGCCTCTTCCANCAATTCAGTCTGAACCGACTTTTCCCCNTCTACNTCACTTCTCTGGATACGGCCGTTGGACAACTGAACCATCCTGTCACAGTGAGATGAGAGCCACTCTTCATCATGAGAGACGAGCAAGAGTGACCTATCATCCTTTCGCCAAGTTTCTATCAGTTGTGACAACATTGATTTTCCTTGTTTGTCAAGGCCAGTGGTAGGTTCGTCCAGAAGAAGAAGCTCCCACGGAATAGTAAGTGTCTTCGCAAGTGCCAACCGCTGGAGCATACCCCGGGAAAACTCTCTAATGGGTCCGCTTCTAGCGGGATCAAGTCCCACTTCAGACAGATTCTTTTCAACATCTGCCGGCGATGGTTCCAAACCATAAAGTTTTGCTATGAGGAGAAGATTCTCCGCGGCNGAAAGCGGTGGATAGAATCCTGGCTCATGACCNAGATAAAGAAGGGGGCGACGCTGGTCTGCTCCGGCATTGAGAATTGAGTTNCCGTTCCANGAGATGGATCCACCATCACAACTCACCACTCTCACCACGATTCTCAAAAGTGTCGATTTTCCCGAGCCGTTGGGACCAACCAAACCGAGCAATTCACCATCCCTGATTTCAAGAGAAACATCCCTGAGCACAGGCCTATGGCCAAACTGTTTATTTATATTTTGTATAGAAAGCACTAAATGTTGGATCAGTTATTCTAAACTGATGGAATTCATCTTTTCCAGCACCGTTGATACTTCCCGCTTGAGTTCGCTCCTGTTAAGTTGAAAATCAGCTGAAGAAATACTTCCCATTTCATACTCCAGTTCTAACTCCTTGATTTGCTCGTACAGTAAAAGTTTACGCAATTCAAGAGCCTCAGCCGTCACTTTATAACTACTCCTGCTCCTTCCTCTCGAGANAAAAAGCGGCTGTACAGAAAAGACAAGTACCACAACAAATGTCAGAACGGTCATAATAGTTGCGAACATCTCAGGCTCCTTTAACAAATCCGCGGCTGGGCCAAAGGGAAATAACAGTACCGAAAAGAAGCAAATAGCTGCCCAACCAGACAAAACGTACCAGGCGGTTTACCATAATCTTAATGGTAAGCAATTCCTTATCCTGGTCAATTCCACCAAAGACAGAATAGACATCCTCCCGCCACGTGGAGTAAAGAGAAAGTTCGCTGTGGGGCTGCCGCCTGTCGGGATTGGGATTGCGGTGAAAATAGATACGTTTCTCAGGGTGGAGCGATACCACATCTTTTCCCTCTTTGACCACATCTAGCGTCGCAATCCANGCGAAGTGGTTAGGCCTCTCCTCCTCATTCAAATCCGTAAGAACAATATCATACCCAGCAATATGAACTTCGTCTCCCACTAACATGCTCCATTCCTTGTCTTTATCAAAAGCTTTGCCGATAAATCCCACAAACATGAAGACGATTCCCATATGAACAATGTAACCACCGTAACGTGACCGGTTCTTGGAGATCATTTTCAAAAGAGCAATAAAGGGGTTTTCGCCAAATTTTCTTGTCCTAACAGTGACGCCCCTCCAAAATTCAAGAACTACAGTGGCGGTAACAAAGGCAGTGAGAAATACCGTCACCAGAGGATAAACAGCCCTTACACCAAAACCCATGACCACAACAACTGTCCCAAGACCTGTGAGAACAGGAATGGAAAAGTTCCTGATCAAACTCTCTTTAGAAGTTCTCCGCCATGCCAACAGCGGACCGATGCCCGCAAGAAAAAGTAGTATAAGNCCAATGGGAATGGTGATCTGATTAAAAAAAGGCGCTCCCACTGTAATCTGCGTCCCTGTGACTGCTTCTGAAACTATTGGAAACATGGTTCCCCATAGAACGGCAAAACAGATACTCACAAAGATAACATTGTTAAAAAGAAAACCGCTTTCTCTTGAAATAAATGATTCCAGTCGCCTCTCAGTTTTCAAATCATCAAGTCTTGTGAGAAGCAGATAAATACTTACCACCAGAATCAGGAAGACGAATGTAAGAAACATAGGCCCCAGAGAAGATGCTGTAAAGGAGTGGACTGAAGAAACTATGCCGCTTCGTGTAAGAAATGTCCCAAATATGCACAGTACAAACGTCACGAAAATGAGGATCATATTCCACACTTTCAGCATATTTTTCTTTTCCTGAATAATAATGCTGTGAATGAAGGCGGTACCAGTCAACCACGGCATGAAAGAGGCATTCTCAACAGGATCCCAAGCCCAGTAGCCACCCCATCCCAGCTCATTATAAGCCCACCAGCCNCCNAGGAGNATTCCAAGCCCCAGAGCCANCCAGGTAAACAGCGTCCACCGACGGATNCTCCGGACCCAGACGGCATCCAATTGCCGNGNAAAAAGAGCNGCTATNGCAAAAGCAAAGGGGACAGAAAAACCGACATAACCCAGATAGAGCATGGGCGGGTGAATAGCCATGGTAGGATTCTGCAATAGAGGATTGAGTCCAAGCCCATCGTGGACCGGAAAGTTGGCCTCTACCGGTGAAAAGGGATTGGCTACAAAGTTTACCAGAAGCAAAAAAAAGGTCTGGACAACGGCAAGGGTCATAATGACATAAGGCATGAGCTTCTCATGCCTGTTCCTGTTTTGGAGTAAAACCACTGCCGAGTAGCAACAAAGAACGAAAAGCCAGAAAAGGAGTGATCCCGATTGCCCCGCCCAAATTGCTGTAAACTTGTACAGTGTAGGTGTCCCCAAGCTGGTATATCTCGCTACATAGTCAATATCAAAGTCACCCTTAACGAGACTCGCCAACAGCGTCACCGTGGCCAAAGTCACAAGAAAGCAGACACTAAGACTTGTTCTTTGGGCCACAAAGAAAAATCTGTCATCATCCCTGCGTAAAAAAAGGACGAGAAGAAAAATTGTAAGTACAGCTAAACCGAGACTGATACTGAGGAGTGAGGCACCGTAAACAGGCATTGCTTTATTGAATAGGGTTAACGAACAGAGCTAAAGAGATGTTTCCGTGTCCCGAAGGTCGCCTTCATAGCGGGAAGCACACTTTGTCATCAGGTTGTCCGCATGGAAATATTCACCATCGTAAATGCCTTCAACAACCACTTCAGAACCATCCTTGAACATATCAGGAACGATCTTGTGATAACTGACAGGCAGTTGATTGCCTTCCTGCATCAGAACAAAAGAAAGAGCAAGAAGGTCATCCTCATTATGGAGGATTGAACCTTCTTTCACATTCCCGCCCAATCGGAAACGTTTCCCCGGTTTTTTTTCATAATTGGTCGTCAATTCCCGAATAGTAACATAAGGAAGTTCATTCCCTTCAAAACCTAAACCAACCCAGACGATCATAAGTAAGGAAACGGCCACAATCACAACTAGGAACTTCTTGTTCATTCTTCACCCTTTCAAACTACAGGTGTTTCTGTCCATTCTCCAAAAACTGTCTTCATGGCATCAACGATTTCTCCCATGGTGGCCATTTCCTTTGCCGCTGCCACTATGGGAGGAACCAAGTTTGATCCATCTCGCGATGTTTCTTCTACTCGTTTGAGTGCAGCATCAACTTTCGTCTGATCACGGCTATCCCGGAGCTCGGTCAATTTTTTCTTCTGTTTTTCCTCAGCCTCCAGACCGATCTCCATGAGAGGAATTTCTATCTCTTCATCCTCCTTAACGAAATCATTCACCCCCACCACTATACGACTATTTTCATTAATCTTTTTCTCATATTCAAAGGCTGACCTAGCAATCTCACGCTGAAAGAAACCTTCCTCAAGTGCGGGAATGACGCCACCTATTTGTTTTACTTTTTCAAAGTAATCTTTCGCCTCTTTCTCAAGTTCATCCGTAAGTGATTCGATGTACCACGACCCTCCCAGCGGATCGACAACATTAGATACGCCCGTCTCATAGGCAATAATTTGCTGTGTTCGCAATGCAATCTCGGCGGCCTTCTTTGACGGCAAGGCCAATGTCTCATCCATGGAGTTAGTGTGGAGGGACTGTGTCCCACCCAGGACTCCGGCCATGGCCTGGAAGGCCGTACGGGCAATATTGATCTCCGGCTGCTGGGCCGTGAGGCTGCAGCCGGCTGTTTGTGTGTGGAACCGTAATTTCCAGGAACGGGGATCTTTTGCACCATACTTATCTTTCATATGCCGCGCCCAGATACGTCTGGCAGCCCGAAATTTGGCGATCTCTTCCAAAAAGTCGAGGTGGGAGTTGAAAAAGAAGGAAAGTCTCGGTGCGAATTTGTCAATATCAATACCGCGCTCTATTGCATGCTCCACATAACAGAATCCATCCAGCAGGGTGAACGCCAGTTCCTGGGCGGCGGTAGAGCCTGCCTCCCGGATGTGGTAGCCGCTGATGGAAACGGTGTTGAACTGTGGCATCTCATCGGTACAAAATTCAATGATATCTGTAATAATCCTCATGTGATCTCTGGGCGGGTAGATCCACTCTTTCTGAGCAATAAATTCTTTCAGGATGTCATTCTGAAGCGTTCCTCTCAAATCCTTTAAAGGAACTCCCTGTCCTTCAGCAACAGCAATATAGAGGGCCAGCAAAACGATAGAGGGGCCGTTAATGGTCTGTGAAACACTCACATCACCAAGATTGATACCGTGAAAAAGCATTTCCATATCTTTGAGGGAACAGACGGAGACACCGCACCTTCCCACTTCACCTTCGGAAATAGGGTGGTCCGCATCGTAACCCATAAGGGTAGGCATATCATAAGCCACGGAAAGACCCATTTGCCCTTCTTTCATAAGAAAATGATAACGTTCATTTGTCTCTTTGGGGGTGCCAAAACCTGAGAATTGACGCATGGTCCACAATTTGCCGCGGTACATGTTGGCATGGATACCCCTTGTGTAAGGGTATTGCCCGGGAAAGCTTATCTTTTCCATAAATTCACCATTGGGCTTTTCGGGATAATAGAGAAGGTCTACTTTTTCGCCGCTGACGGTTTCAAAGTTGTATTTACGTTCACCATCGGAAGAGGATTCTTTCTTCCACAGTGCTTCAGAATCAGAGAAAAGCTCCAGTTGCTGTTTCCCGTTTGAAGACATTTTAGTTTATCCCGTCACCCGGGTTCTGGTTACAGTCTGAAATCCTTCATAGATCATCCAAACAAAAAGGACAATCAGAAACAGATTTAGCCCGAAAAGAAGCCAGTTGTTGGCAAAAAATTCTGTTGTCTTTATAACTATAGACACAAGTGTTGCTGTCATGACAAAGATCATGGGAATAAGTACAGGCAAAATTGGTCTTTTAAGCTGCCAGAAGTAGAGTGTTACCACCATTAGTGTCAATCCAGCCAGCATCTGGTTACTGGCACCAAATATGGGCCACAGCACCCATCCCGCCTGTCTGGCCGCACCGGTGGACGGATCGTTCACATTCCACAGAGTTAAAGCAAGGGCCGGCAGAACAGCAACAGCTGTTGCAATATACCGGTTTGTAAGCAGTTTTATATTCACAGCACTACCAAGTTCAGAAAGGACAAACCGTTGAATACGTGTGGCAGTATCCAGAGTTGTGGCGGCGAATGAAATAACCAGGACTGCCATTAGAGTTTTAGCCAGCTCGGCCGGAACACCCAATTCCTGAATTAGAGCACCTCCGCCCAGAACAAAAGCTGACGCCTTGTTACCACTGGCATGGGCCCAGCTATCATAATAAACGGCCCAAGACAGATTCTCAACCTGTCCCTGAGAAGGCAGCGTGCAGGCAGCCACGAGGGAAATTCCCGCCACCGCCGCGATCATGGATGCCAAGGCCAGGGTCCCCTCCCCCAGCATACCACCGTAGCCGATGAGGCGTATATCGTTCACACGGTTCACCTGCTTGGAGGTGGTACCGGAAGCGACAAGACCGTGAAAGCCACTGATGGCACCACAGGCAATAGTAACAAACAAAAGCGGAATCATAGATGGTGCGCCGTGATCCACCGCCAACCTGACGGCCGGCGCCTCAATCAGAGGCCGGGCATAAAAAATCCCTGCATAAAGTAATCCAAGCCCAACAAGAAGCTGGTGGCTGTTAATGTAGTCTCTCGGCTGAAGGAGGAACCAGACAGGCAAAAGACTTGCAATAGCCGAGTAGGTAAACAGCAAGACAACCCAGGTAGTAGACGCTTCGGCCCGTGACATGCCCAGGCTCTCAAAACTTAAAGGTGTCTTTGTTCCTACCCAGATAAAAAAGTAGAGCAATAATAAAGCAACAAGGGATGGAACAAGTGCATCTACACCTTTTTTATAAATGAGCCAACCGACCCCGATTGCCAGTATAATCTCAATATTGATAGGAAGTACAGCACTGGGAACAACCACAAAAAGATCGGCAATGACCATTGCAAAAACAGCCAGTACAAGCCAAACAAGCATCAAAACAAAAAGAAGGAACATAATGCGGGCATTGTCACTCATAATCTTGCTACTTACATCAGCAATGCTCCGCCCCTTTTCACGGACGCTCACCACCAGTGCACCAAAGTCATGAACTGCACCCATAAAAACGGTTCCAAGAATAATCCAGAGACAGGCCGGCAGCCACCCCCAGTAGGCAGCCACACAGGGACCGACAATGGGCGCCGCACCGGCGATGGAGGTGAAATGGTGACCAAAAAGGATGTGCTTATTCGTAGGAACGAAATCCACGTCGTCTCTCAGTTCATGGGCAGGTACTTTTAGGTCGGGATCTGTCTCGTAAATCTTGTTAGAGATCCAACCCGAATAGAAACGGTAACCCAAATAAAAGGTCGACAAACCGATTACGGCAAGGAGTGCTGAATTCATTCTATGCTCCGTTCAGACTACTGAGAAAAGGTGGTTGAAGTCACCAGTTGTGATACAGTTTCGGCAATCCTCTCCGAGGTGAGGCCGAGGTCGTTCAACAGCCGTCGCCGATCACCATGTTCGACAAACTCATCAGGAATTCCCAGATGATGTACTTTCCCACCAAAATCTCTTTCATTCAACGCGGTCAGGACCGCTGGTCCAAAACCACCTTCCAGAGAACCTTCTTCAATGGTGACAACTGTTGAAAACTGTCGACTTATCTCATCCAGCATATTTTCATCTAAAGGTTTAACAAAACGGGCGTTCACAAGTTGAACATCCAGATTCTGTTTTTCAACGGCATGTTGTGCTTCAGGAACCATGCTACCAACAGCCAGGATTACCAGGTCGTTTCCTTCCTTCAAAACTTCCCACGTTCCCACTTCAACTGCCTCAGGTGCCAACGATTCATCGAAAACCAAGGATGTCGCTTTCGGGTAGCGCACCACAAAAGGGCCTTTCCAGTGATTCAATCCTGTGTACATCAAATCTCGCAGTTCATTACCGTCTTTCGGTGCCGCCAAGGCTATACCCGGTATTGATCTGAGAAAAGAGAGGTCAAACACACCGTGATGGGTGGGGCCGTCAGGTCCCACAACACCTCCTCTGTCCAGACAAAAAAGGACAGGTAGTTTCTGAAGGGCTATGTCGTGAACAATCATATCATAACTGCGCTGCAAAAATGTGGAATAGATGGCTACAATAGGCTTCATCCCCGATGCAGCCAGACCACCGGCAAACGTAACGGCGTGGCCTTCGGCGATACCGCCATCAAAGAAACGATCAGGGTGTTTTTCAGCAAACGGAACGAGACCTGTCCCTTCCCGCATGGCAGCCACCACACAAACGACATCTTTATCTTCTTCAGCAAGCTGACAGGCGATAGAACCGAACACTTTGCTGTAGTCCGGCGCAATGGGCTCTTGGGCCTGACCGACCCCGTTGCCGGAAAGGGAGTAATATTTAAGCGGATCGGCTTCCGCTTTTTCTTTGCCGACACCCTTCCGCGTCAAAATATGGACCACGGCCGGAAATGACGCACTTTTCAGATTCTCAAAGGTCTCTATCATTTCATCCATATTGTGACCATCAATAGGACCAAAATATCTAAGCCCCAGTTCCTCGAAAATCATCCCCGGTACAAGAAAATGTTTGAGACCTTCCTGGATTGTATGCGCTATCCGGCGAACAACTTTTTTGGAGATTCCCGGAAGTATCCCTGTCAAATCCCATATCTTATCCCTGACACGGTTGTA
>PBTS01000027.1:0-21260 GCA_002729175.1 Fidelibacterota bacterium | reverse complement strand
TGCCAGATTCCTACTGTAGAGGTTCATTTCAGTTCAGACTACGATCCGTCGAACTTCGCTGCCTCATCCATCATTTCAGATTCGTGCCTCTCAACAGAGACGGGNCCACCCATNGAAGCTTACATCAAGGTGCTGGATCTCCTTACAGCACATATAGNAAACAATTAAACTCCTTTCTTCAANANAGNCNATCNTGATCNTCCTGGGGCTGTGGNTAGGGTGTGCCCCAACAGTNCCCNCCCCGGAGGCTAGTAAACAACCATCCGAAGTGACCGTCNACCGNTCAACGGAAGATGATACGGTCCTATTCCATATCCCTTTCGGTATGGACATGGATGATGATCTCCTGACAAACGNCTTAACAGAAGCGGCGAAAGNTNTTGATTATTCAAGATTCCTAATGGAGATCAAATATGATTCAGCTATGGATCAGATAGGTTCTCATTTCTCAAAAGAAAAAAATCTCCCTTACCGGCCTGTTTCGTTAACATCTGACGAATCAGCCATAAATCTCACTTTTGTCCTTGATAGAGNCAGGATTGTCGCTTATGTAACCAGCCTGNCTNCAANTGNNNACANAGTTTCNTTCACGCCTGTTGGCACTGTCAATCCGGAAATGANNNNAGAGGACAGTTTTGACTATTTGCCTGACAATATGCTTCTGATGCCCTGCCCCGGAATAGTCACCCCAAAATGGTCAAACCTCTTACCTAACGCTCCTCGTGCATATCGAAGCGGAACGCACCGCGGCATCGATTTCCCCTCACCATACGGATCAGAAATCCAAAGTGTGGCAAATGGTGTCGTCATTCGTGCTGACAAAGACTACATGGAAGTGACAAACCAATTCAGAGAATCCCTTCTAAAAAAAGCCGGGGAAATAGGTAGAACACCATCAGATGTGTTTGAACATATTCTCTTTGGTCGAGCGGTGTTTATTGATCACGGCCTTGATCTGGTTGAAGGGAAACGGCTTGTTTCAATCTACGCCCACATGTCTGAGATAGCCGATGGCATTGTGGTGGGAGCTAAAGTGGCGCGGGGTGAGACGCTGGGTAAAGTGGGCAACAGCGGTACCAGCGACGGTGCCAAGGGTAACCGAGAAAGTGCTCACCTCCACTTCGAATTGATTATCCAAGATAAAACAGGAGAGCGCTATATGGGGCAAGGACTGCCAGACAGACNACTTAAAAAGTTGCTGAATCGATTGTTNGTCTCAGAATAAAATTATTCTTNCACAGACCGGACAATTTCTTTCTTAATNTCTTCTTTCGATTTTCTTCTATCGTATTTCTTTTCGGTCTCTTCAACTTTTTCTGAAGGAACGGGGTGGGTCGAATGTCTCAAAGATTTCTTAAATGAAGGAGAAGTGGCGCTTTTTGACTTGTGTTTTTTCTGTATTCTTTTCTTTGCCATAAGTTTGATATACTAAAATATCAGTAAGCTTTAGCGCCTACCCCTTCGCGAGTCCGCGGATCAGCTGCACCAACGTAAGCCTGGTGCTTTTCACTCCAAGCGATGGCTCTTACCGTACCCAGGCCGCCCCAGTCCATAACTTTGTAACCTCTGCCAGTCATGGCTGCTTTATGTTCGTCTGGCATGTGAGATTCCACAAAGAGTACTTCAGGTCTGTACTGGTGGTGGAATCGCGGTAGGGATAGAGCCGCTCCAACAGATAGATCNAAATCCAAAACACCCAGTATTGTGTGCAGAACAGCTGTAATAATTCTGGGACCACCAGCGCCGCCAAGAATCACTACAGGTTTACCATCTTTAACCACAATGGTAGGAGACATACTGGAAAGAGGCCGCTTACCAGCAGCAACAGAATTGGCTTCAGCCCCGATCAGTCCAAAGGCATTGGGTACGCCTGGTTGAGCACTGAAATCATCCATTTCGGAGTTGAGGGCCACCCCCGTCCCGGGAACTGTTACCTGGGCACCGTAAGTGAGGTTTACAGTATGATTGATGGCCACAGCGTTACCCCATTTATCTATGACAGCAAAATTGGTGGTATGCCCTTCACCATAGGCCAATGAGTATCTTTCATCCCGAGGCTCGATTGAGGTAACAGCCTTCACTTCATTTACGAGAGCCTGAGCATAATCTTTACTTATAAGCCTGTCAATGGGAACTGGATGGAAGTCAGCATCACCAAGATGTTCAGCACGATCTTTGAACGCCTTGTCCATAAACTTTGCAACCAGGAAAATACTTTCTTCATCCCATTCAGACTTCTCATCCAGAGCGCCGGAAGCTTCAATCATGTTCAAGATTTGAACCACATGGATCCCTCCGGAACTGGGTGGCCCCATGCCGAAAACCTCATAATCTTTGTATGTACCATGGATGGGATTTCTCTCTACAACCCTGTAGTTTGCCATATCCTCCTTGGTTATGAAACCACCATTCTTTTGCATGAACTGACCCACCTGTTCGGCAAAATCACCTTTATAGAAATAGTCTAGACCATTTTCACCAAATTTGTCATAGGTATCAGCCAGAAGCGGTTGTTTGAAAATTTGTTCTACCCCAAGCTTCGATCCGTCAGCGTTAAAATAGACCTCAGCTGATCCTGGATCTTTCTTAAGATTTTTCACCGCACCTTTATACCTCTCGATATAGGCCTCATCTAGAATAAATCCGTCTCGGGCGATGGCTGTGGCTGGTTTGATCACTTCTTTCAAGGACATTGTCCCGGCCAGTTCAAGTGCTTTCAGATAAGCTGCTGGCACACCAGGGACACCCACAGCCAGTGGGCCACGTCTGCTCAGTTTAGAATCGACTTTTCCATTTTTGATATACATGTCACGATGGGCTCGTGAGGGCGCCATTTCTCGGCCGTCCAGTGTGTGCACTGTGCCATCAGTAAGACGGATAACAATGAACGCGCCGCCACCCAGGCCGCAGTTCGCCTGATCAACAACACCAAGAGCCAGGCCTGTTGCAATGGCTGCATCAACGGCATTGCCACCTGCTTTTAAAATATTGATTCCAACTTCAGAAGCGAGAGGGTGAACTGACGACACAACGCCATTCTTCCCAACGGCCTCCTCTATATTCCTCCCAACGATCCCCTCAAAGGCAAAAAAACTAAAACCAACCTTAGCACAACTATTAATCAGTAGGAGCGAGAAGAATAAACTATAATGAACTCTGTTCAATTGCATGGATTCCTCACAAATGTTCTAATAAATGATAGCATTAAGAAAGTCGGTTTGTCAACATGATGTTAACTTACAATGACACTTTTGGATTAAACACCACTAAAGACTGAACAGCTTAGTCACCTTCAGTACCACGGCCTGATCAATTGACTCACCGCTGTTAGCATATCTCCGATCCAGGTAAACGAAGAAAAGATCGCTCAGCGGTGAATGGATCAGGTTAAAACGAAGGTTCGACACCATCTCATCGGAAACGGAATTATACTGAACATAAGCCGAGGAGTGAATCGTCGTGGTGTGGGAGTAATTGACACGCATTCCATACACATTGGCCGANATNTTCTTATTGTCGTAGGCAATNTCATTGAANCTGGAAGANACCTGTNCNGTCANTNTATAGCCNANCCGACCGGCNAGGTTCAAAGAAACTGTTCTTTTCTTCCCGGCNAAATAAGTNCCATNATANAGNCGCACNTAAGTAAANAATGGAAGNGANGCATTGGAACGGAAAAAACCNATCACTTCACCAAANGAGTAAGATCCNNNATCAACNGTAANNTCNTCACCNATGGAAAAAGGGGTATCTACTTTTTCAAATCTGCTCACAGCCTTTACTCCCAGAGTACCGCCGTCACGGAGATGAAAATCNAGGGCGGCTGAACCGGTNCNGGTTACCATCATNNAATTCAGATCNGTCACATAGTGGATCTCACTGTAAGGATTCAATTTATAGAACCATTTNGTCTCCACGGGTGGGTGAGCACCCAAAGTTGCNTAACCGTGACGGATCCCTTTCCTNTTAATGAATCCAACCCCGGGATTGAACTGGTCACCNACNTCNTTANANAAAGCTGANATATCCCACAANCCATCGCGCCAACCGGCNGAGACNCGACCGGCAAGNTTATCTTCAGTAACNCCCGGNTCGGNCGTTCCGNCCAGGTAAGAATTGACGACTAAGTTCNTGAAAAACNTGAGGTTGGCATCCAGGCCATAACTCCTCTCATANGTGTCATTGAGGCTNGGCGTTTGCCTTTGGATGACCATNGCTCCAATATCTGANTTCCCCTNCATGGTTCGTCTNAAACGGAACACATTAAAGTCTTNCGNCGGATTATCAGTCNTATCATCCGTNCGGATAGCNAGAACGCCCANTTCGTAATCCTTNAGCCTCCCGGTGAGGCGGCCTCCTCCCNTNATAGGTACNGGTNAACCACCTTCCAATCCAATTCGTCTAGAATGGAATAACGTGAANTCNCTCAGAGANGAACCCATGCGGTAATTCCTTTCGGTCACATCCCCAAAAGTGAAAGCGCCGGCATTCTCTATGAAAAAATCACGCTTTTCAGGAAAGAAAAGGGGNAANCGNTCAAGNTTNATCTGGAGCCTGTCTGCTTCCACNTGAGAAAAATCAGTGTTAGCNGTNAGATCTAATGTAAGGCTTGGCGTAACTCCCCATTTGATGTCTGCTCCGCCATCATTTGANANAGAAGAACTCCCTTCTGANGAACCTACTGAAGCGAATGGTTTNANGGTCAGGTTACGTCCCGACTCTATACNTTCAATNCCAAGCAANGTACCCGCCTTNGACATTTTATGGATNCGTCCGCGTCTAGGTAGCGGAGCCCAGTAAGAATCCTCGTTTTTCCTTCGGACTCGCCTGAGGAAGTTTAAACCCCATTTCTGTTCTTTCAAGGTGGGGTCGAAACGGAGAGTAGAAAAGGGGATTGCCAATTCAATATTCCACCCTTCCTCATGATGAAAAGTTTTTACATCAATAATACCTTCCCACGCCAGGTTTGGATTGCGACTATCATTGAAAACCTGACCATCTTTGATNGCACCCATGGGATTGAATAGAAACATGAAGGCATTACTTCGGTCGAAGAAAGTGTCCAAAGTCAAAGCAAACACATCACTGTTGTGTGTCTCAAAATCCTGAACGAGACTTTCAACAACAAGTTTATTGGGCTCTGAATCGTAGCAGACNGCACCAACATAGAGGTGGTTGTCATCATAAAGCAATCTGACAACCGTCGGTTCAGTGGCGGGGTATCCCTCCTGAAGTTTGGCCTGGATAAACCCATCAATGACTTCGGCGCTCTCCCACTCAATTTCATCTAATAAGCCATCGATGATTATTTCCCCCGTTGTGGATGTGGCGTAGGCNACAGGGCGGGGCGTAGCATCTGGATCAATAGGATAGANAGGTTCATCACCATCTTGTCCCCAGGCAGNGGACAAAATCCCAACCAGAAGCGCAATATAGATTTTGTAGCGCAACAGTGTCTCTACTCTCCCGCTCACTTAGCTAACTCCCTGTGAGACCGAGTTACTACCGGGTGAGGCCTACCTGTTCCAGCTACTCAGAAACGGTGGGATACGCATCCAATCCACTCAGAAGAAGCGAATTAAACAGCAGCTTGTAGGTCCCTCTCGGCTGACCGCGAAATTGCGGGCGGAATCCGATGAGGACCACATCCCCTTCACCCAACTTCACACGGACAGCAGCGGCTTTATTTCCTATATGAGATTTTTCACCGAGGGCCCAGCCACTCATGAGTATTTCTTTCTTATCGTAACTGGCTACGACTTCCACAGGCGGTTTCGGCGCCACTTTTGTATCCTCTCGACCACCTTCACCTTTCCTGCTTAATTTCACTTCACTAAAGGCACGGCTACGGACAAAATAAGCAGCCGCTTGGTCCTGCATGCCGGCAGCCAGAGGATGTCCCTGTTTAAGGTGAATTCGGACCAGTGAACCGGGGATGAAGAATTTCTGAGGAGACACTTCTGAGACAACATTCTTCACAGGTAAGCCAAACTGTTCAATAGCAAAGTCAGAGGCACCATCCAGCATGACAAGTGTTCCACCNTTTTCTACATACTTTTTGAGAGCGGCGGCCCCTTCCACGCCCATACCACCCACATACTCTTCCGGCATGGTGTTCATAGCGTGGCCGTTCAGGATACGGTTAGGCGCCTGATCGGGAATAACAATTGCACTGTAATCATTCAGTTGACNTCCCCTGATCTGGGCATCGTGGAGTGTGTCCATGGAAAATTCATAATTTTCCAAAAGCCAGCGGGTCCACCCTTCATCCATATTTGAGACCCACGATTTGTAAAGACCAATCTTAAAAGGTTTGGCGGCAACCNGTTTACCTGCCGGTTTTTTCGACAGTNTGGTNAAACTGACACCCAGTTCTTTAGCCAAAGAATTAACTGCGGAATCAGTCTCTTTACCGGACGATTCCACAACAATGGCCCCTTTGCCAAATTCAGCTGATTTGACTTTAAACGAACCGTCGCTGTAATGAACCTTGGCTCCCGCATCCAGAAGACGGTTAACGGCGAGAAACGACNCATTGGTCTTATTGGACAAAGCATAGCCANANTTCCCTTTNCCCAAAACTGTTCCTGCTNTATGAGCAATTTCAATGTCAGTCACTTCTTCAGCTTTTACTTTGAACGAAGCATCAACCCGATCAACCGTAACACCCGTCTGCATGGGAAGCGTCCAGCCGGCAAGGTCGTAAGGGACCTGCGGTGTTCCATCCGGGCTCCGCCTGTCAGGATATTCCTGAGGTTCCATCATATCCATAACCATGGGACGATAGGCCTGTGCCGCATAGACGACGTAGGACCCTTTTTCGTATTTCTTACCACCTGCTGTGAAATTGCCTGTAGCCTGATGAACCTCAATCCCGGTCCGACGAAGGTGAGTAATCAGATTCGTCGCTTCTACACCGTCCCACTGCTCTGTGGGAATGACATAGGCATAGGGTCCGCCCGCCTCTCCACTTTCGATGGCGTCTCTACCCATGGTATATATATTCATTAACCATTTTTCTCTGAGGTCAGCCGAAATGTTCATAACAGCCATAGAGGCTGTAAGCATGTAATCAACTGCATCCCTGAAATGAGATTCCCCCGCTTCCCACGGTAGGGGAAGGAAAATATCTGTTCCATCATTAGACATGCGGTTGGCTCTGCGAGAGCCGATAGCTTTTGGTATGGAGTCTGGATCGTAGAACCGTGGCGTAGGTGTCGCATGACTGGTTTCAGTAAGGATACCNATCTGATTGTGAAAATAAGGAGCAGTCCGCATGCCGCCATTCCACCACATGCTGTATTGAAAATCGGANACAACACCGCCCATCTTNTTCATGGCAAAACGATTTCCCATGGCGGTGCCAACCAAACTGACGCCAGTTGTCACACCCGGATGGATGTTCGGGTTAACAGGATCAGAAAACGGAGGGAGAAANATCCTCGCCCATGATGGCCCCGTCTGGTGATGATTGTAAATGATTTGGGGATACCATTCATTATAAATGACCTGGGAGCAAGCTTGCGATTCGGGCATATTGTTCATGAACCAATCCCGGTTGTTGTCATGCCCTACGTAATGGTGATAAAGCCAAGGCGGTCCGGTAGTTTCAAACGGTGTGCCAAGATTCCGACGATACCAGTCCACCACAATATCCATCCCATCTGGATTTATAACAGGCATCAGAAGAAGAATAACNTTTTCACGGATCTTTTTCATCTCATCAGACTCTTCAGTGGCCACGCGATAGGCAAGTTCTGATGTCATTTGCCCNTGAGCNCGCTCGGTGGCGTGCATTCCGCCGTCGATCCAAAGTATTGATTTNCCTTCTTTCACCAGTTNTTTCGCNTCNTCTTNACTCACCCTGGCACGAGCCAGCTTTGCGCTGATGGACTTCCACTTNTCTAATTGTTTCAAGTTCTCAGGCGTTGAGATNAATAACAAAATCATGGGTCTTCCTAGGGCGGACTTTCCGACCTCGGTTAGTTGAACTCTATCCGAAGNATCNGCCAGTTTCTTGTAATANTCCACCATCTGACTGTGGTCAGCAAGCTTGTAGTCATCGCCAATACGAAAGCCGAAAACATCCTNTGGGCTGGGGACTTNCTGAGAATATCCTACTGAAAGAATAATAACTGCTGAAAGAAAATAATAGGTCCATTTACGATTCATTATAATCTCCTTTACATTAACTAAAAAGGGATGACAAACTAATGCCACCCCTTTTCCAACTTCAATTAACTCTAAAAGTTAGTACGGACGACCATCCGAGGCTGTCACATTCGGATTGGTATCAATCTCACTTTGCCCGATGGGAAATGACAGATAGGCTGGTGTATAAGCACTTCCTTCCCAGTTAGTGGTCTCATATTCATGATAACTACCAGCGGCCGAAGCGTCCTTCCACCTGCGCATATCACCCAAACGTCTAGCTTCAAGCCACAATTCGATACCCCGCTCTCTTTTCAACATAGTCCACCCTTCAGCAGCCGTTGTAGCTGTAACAGCATCCTGACCGGCCAGGGTACGAACAGCATTGATGTTTGTCAGAGCGTCATCCACAGAACCGTTGTTCAGCGCATTTTCAGCTTTGATGAGATACATCTCCTGTGAGCTTGAGAGGCGGATTGGGGATGTCCGTTGATCGTGTTTTTGCTGCGGCAGCCACGGGATGATTTTACCATTCACCGTAGCATCACCTGATTCAATCTGATAGGTGGTGCCATCTAGATCTGTCCAGTCAGGGCCACCATCTTTTTCAGTAAATATAAAACCTACTCTGGAATCCCCCATCTCCTGAGAATATTCTTCATAGGCGGTATGCCAGACAGTGTTGGCCCTGTAGGGACCATCACCGCTACTTGCGTAATAGATTCTATTGTACACATCAATACCATATCCATCGTAGTAGGGCATTTCATATTTATAATTATCCCCACCAGCACTTAGAACAGCATCCGCATCAGATACAGCTGCTGACCAGTCACCTTTCCAGACCTTTACAGACGCTCTTCCTGCTTGCGCAGCAGTAGCAAGATCGGTCTCGCCTGCAGCCTTGGCTACAGTGATTGCTTCGTTAAAATTGTCCAAAGCTCGGTCAAAATAGGTACTTCCATCTTGGGCTGATTCACCGTCAATAACGGCACAACAAAAGTTTTCTCCCAAAAGACGGTTGGCATATCCTGCATACAGTAATATCTGGGCGTAATTGGCATTGGATGAATAATCATCATATACTTCTTCTTTCATCCTCGCTGCGCCACTTTCAGCCATCCATCTTGCACGCTGAGACGTATTCCAATGAGTACTGGTCTCATTTGCATCAAGATATCCTTCTTGTGTTCTTAATGAAATGCCAAAGCTACCTATTGAACCAGAGGGGGTTACTTCCCTTGATATAGCACCCCCAGTATAGGAGACCCAGTTCATGGCCGATGAAAGTGCGCGACCGGCACCATTCACGACACCAACTTGCGCGTCCTCCGTTACAAGGAATGAATCCTGAACGGGGCCTGGATTGGTAACTTCTAAATCGCAGGCGGCAAATGTCAAAGCAAGAACAATTAAAGTCAGTTTTTTCATCATTTTCTCCTTCTCCATGATAACCACCTAGAAAGTCACCCTGAGGCTCAGGGTGTAGCTTCCGGTTGGAGGTATATGTTCCGAGATAGAACGTGACTGGTGATAGTACGCTGTACTACCGCCAGTAGCTCGGCCACCACCTGAAACCATTTCTGGATCGAACAGTGGGAAATCATCATTTAACCAGCGGTAGGCATTCCTGGCTGAAAACTTCAGCGTCATTGAATTAATATTATTGAATTGAACAGGAATGGGGACAGTCACAGTCAAATCCCTCATCTTAAAGAAATCCGCTGGATAAATAAAAATATTGCCAGAACCACCCACAGTACTTCGGGTGCACATGGCGCGCTCTCTGGCGGTCAGCTGATCAGTTGTACCTGCATCAACTAATTCATAAGCTGTACTACCACCTTTCACAATTTCATCACAAACTGTATAGGCACCACGACGAGCAACATTACTGCTGGCTCCATCAGAAATGTAGTGCCCTCCCATATATTCACCCCTTGCGGAGACCCGAATACCCATGGGAAGAGTAACTTCAAGAAATCCAGCATACACATTTACTGGCAAATTGGGACCAAACATATATCTGGCGTCTGTTGACCCATTCTCATCTTTTGCAAAGTCTGGATCGGCCAAATCGTTGGGATTGAGGATTTTTCTACCGATGATACCAGGGACTGCCCCACCTTCCTTAATCCATCCACCGCCACCAACACCGAATTCAGGGGAACCACCCAGACTGAGAACCTCACTGTTATTAGTGGCCAAAGTAAATCCTCCACTCAGACCAAAACTGCTGGTGCGCACTATGTCAGCCTGGAGCGCCACCTCCATGCCGGAATTCTTTAGTTCACCTACATTTTCCAGCTGAGATCCAAGGAATCCGAGAGATGGTGTCTGCGTCACACTAAAGAGTGCATCCGTCGTGGTTTGATCATAAGAGGTGAATTCCATTGTTACCTTGTCATTCAAAAAGGTTGCATCAAAACCAAACTCAATCTCGGTGGTTATCTCAGGTCCGAGAGCTGAGTTACCAACATTTTCCGGAAAGAAAGCAACAGCCCCACCCCAGCCAACAGGATCCCAAGTTCTTACAGCATCAAAAGCGCCAGGTGCACGTCCGGACTGTCCCCATGCCACACGCAATTTCATAGCTCCGAAGAGGGGCGTCTGAGGCCAGAATGACTCATCTGAAATAATATAAGACGCACTGACTTTTGGCAGTTGCTGGTAACCAGCTTCTTCTCCGAACGCGCTAAAGCCATCAATACGCATACCTAGGGTGAGAAAATACCTGTCTTTGAAGCCGATTAAAGCTTGCCCAAAGTATCCTGCATTAATGATCTTAGTTCGATATTCTCTGGCCTGCTGCGAAGCGCCGCCCGTAACTGTCGCGTCACCGGGTGGCAGGTTCTCAGCATGAGCGGTAATATGATGATCTCTAGATTCGGTTCTTTGGCCTCCAGCAGATACATCTAATGTGATGTCACCCATATCCAGATCATAACTGCCTATGTATTCACTATTTATAAGTTCTCCCGTCCAATCAAGATCAGCCAAGATTCCATATGTTGCCCGTATGAAACCGTAAGGCCGATAATTTCTATGATCGGCGTGAGATCTATCATATCCCAGTTTGAACGTATTAGTAAAATTGGGTATCGGGCTCCAAATCATTTCACCACCAGTGGTGTACCGGGTGAACTCTGATGTAATGTCATACACCATCAATTGATCCAGCTCCTCTTTGAACATTGGATCTCCCCACTCCGTGCCAAAGTAACTGGCTCGTCCGCGGTAGGCATTCAAAGTCAATCCATGGGCATTGTTACCTTGGGGCGGATTCTGGGTGTGCGATTTCGAAACCATTGTGTTATAGTTAATCTGGAGATTTTTCGCAGGACTAAATCCAAAATTCCCCCTGAAGTTCAATCGATCATCCCGTGAATCAGGCAAAACACCGGTATTGTCAGACCAATTTGCAGAAAGAAAGTATCTCAGATCTGCGCCACCGCCGATAGTAGAGACGGAATAGTTTGCTTTACTACCATCTTTTACAAACGGACCCAAGCCAAAATAAGGTCTTTCCTCAGTACCAAATTCAGGTAAGAAGATTGTCCCCTGGTCTACTTGTACATTCCACTTTGCACCACTGACACCTGATGTTCCTTTTTTTGTGAAAATTTGAATTACACCAGCTGCAGCCTCTGTCCCATAGAGTGTGGTTGCAGCTGCACCTTTAATGACTTCAACTCGTTCTACATCATTAGGATTAATATCATTTAATGGGCTTGACAGTGTGTTGTGACCTCTGCCAGAGTACCCGGTGGGAGGAACATTTTTGGGGTATGAATCAGATCTTACACGAACACCATCAATATAAACCAAGGGTGCATTGCTCATAGCCACACTTGAATTACCCCTCAGTCTTATAACACCGCCAGCACCAGAAGCACCGGATGTGCCCTGAATATTGAGGCCCGGAATCCGCGCAGAAAGCATATCTTCAAGATTGGCCACAGGTTCATTCACTTCAGAAATGTTGATCGTTCCCACACTGTTACCAACCTCCCTCCTTCGAGCCTGACCAGCTGTACCTGTAACAAAAACTTCATCAAGCATAAGCGGGCTACTTTCCAGGGCAAAATCAACATTCACCGTAGCTCCTGAAGAAACATCAACCATTTGAGAGGATGTTTCATAACCGATGTAGCCGGCAGTCACTTCATGTCGCCCCTCAGGGATCCTATCTATGGTATAGTTTCCATCAGCAGTGGATGATGCACCAATACCTAATACACCAATAAAAACATTCACCCCTGCCAAGGGATCGCCAGTATCTGAGTCAGTTACGCGACCGGTAATCACACCCTGGGCGGAAAGGGTTTGAGTCATGACAAGAACTATTGTCATTGTGAACCAAAGAAGTAATGATCCGCCACTTCTATTCTCGTTTCGGATGATCTTAAGCATACTTAGCCACCTCTTATTTGTTTAAGAAAAAAGTTATAAAAAATACGAAGTCTTTAAACGTCCCCACTCTTGCCAACTTTACATTAACTCATGCCATTGAGTCAAGATATATTGTGTAAAATGGTAACATTATTGATTAATTAACCGCCTTCTCTACTTGAAAAATCATCACCTTCATGCTGGGTTTTCCAATAGTACTTAAATAGTTTAAATGCTTCAAATATGATTATATACAATAAATATACAGGGAATTGGCTGACGCTCTTTCTCTTAAGCCTCATGGCCGGATGTAGTGAGCCTTCCGGTGAACAGTTAGACACCATAGATAACAGTGATCCGGAATATATTGTCGGTGAAACCTTTTACGGCCGCAACTCATACACGGAATACCGACCCGGGAACCTCCCCATCATCATAGGCACACCTCACGGTGGTTCTGAAAAACCTGAGGAAATACCCGACCGCACTTGGGGCACAACGGTGAAAGATGCTTACACTCAAGAATTGGCTAGGATATTTGCTGATTCACTCAAAGCTATAACAGGCAAGCTCCCTCACTTGATTGTCTGCCGCCTCCATAGAACCAAACTCGATGCGAACCGGGACTTGGATGAAGCGGCTCAGGGAAACGGCCATGCGGGTAGCGCTTGGACAGAATATCACGGTTACATTGAGTCAGCCAAAGACACCGTCTCAAAATATTTCCAGGGTGGTCTCTACATTGATATTCACGGCCAGAGCCGTCGGCCAAGAATTGAACTCGGATACTTGCTCGATGCTGAAGATTACGCGTTTCCCGACTCGGCTCTAAACAGTGAGGTTTATATCAACAAGAGCAGTCTAAAAGCATTAGCAGAATTTGCGACAGCAGACTTCGCAACCATTGTGCGAGGAGAAAATAGCATAGGAAGTATGTTGTTTGCATACGACTACCCTGTTGTGCCATGTATTGAAATTTCAGATCCTGGAACAGAAGGCTACTTCCGTGGCGGCTACAGTACAATTCGACACGGATCACGAGACGGTGGTACCATAAGTGCTGTGCAGATAGAACTTTATAAAGAAGGTATCAGGGATACGGCAGAAAACAGAGCGAAATTCAGCGGTATCTATTCCCGCACAGTTGTTCTCTTTTTCAAAGAATACTACGGATTGGACCTGATAAGTTTATAATCAGAAACTAGGATACAACCCTTCTTTAATTTCTTCAGCCAAGTGAGTAGCTTTAGATAAGGCAACAAGAAAAAATAAAATGGACTACCTGGAAAAACTGCACGATGCTATAATAAATGGAGACCCCGCCACGGCAATCTCAATTACAGAGAGGGCCCTGGCAGAAAACATTGATCCTCATGTACTGATCAACGATTATATGATCCGGGCCATGGATGAGGTGGGCAGGCGATTTGAGCGTTTTGAATTTTTCATTCCTCAGCTACTCATGTCTGCCAAAGCGATGAAGGGGGCCATGGCTTTGATAAAACCTCTTCTTGTGGGTGATGGTGTTCTAGATGATACTTTCTGCGCCATCACGGGTACTGTAAAAGGGGATGTCCATGATATAGGAAAAAATCTGCTTGGGGCATTTCTGGAAGGGGGCGGCTTTCGGGTTGTAGACCTAGGAACAAATGTGTCTCCGGAACAATTCATTGAAGCTGTGCAGAAACATGAGGCCAAGTTGGTATGTATGTCTGCCTTGCTTACCACCACCATGCCTGGGATGAAGACAACTATCGATGCATTTAAAGAAGCAGAAATTCGGGATCGAGTGATCATGCTTGTTGGTGGTGCCCCTGTTACGCAACATTTTGCTGAAGATATCGGTGCTGATGGTTATCGTGATAATGCCAGTGCAGGCGTCGTCTTAGCAAAAGAATTGCTGGGGGTTGGAAAATAAATGCGCCTTAAGATTATCAGTTGTGAAGTTTTTCAACAGGAATTATCCAATTGCCTTTCAAAAACAACCAATGAAGTGGAAATAGAATTTATATCTAAAGGAATTCATGACCTTCGTCAACACGAAATGAAAAGAAGAATTGAAAAATCTATTCGAAAAAATGATGACAAAGGGTTTGACGCCATTCTTCTAGGATATGGTTTATGCAATACCTGGGTCTATGGATTAAAGGCAGAAATTACACCCTTGGTGATTCCTCGAAGTCATGACTGTATCGGGATACTAATGGGCAGCCATACTAAATATGAGAATTATTTTCATAATAATCCCGGAACGTACTTTCAATCTGTGGGGTGGATGGAAAACAGTTCTAACAGTAATTCAATCAAGAAACGTTCGCTTAAAAAATTATACGGATTGGACATGACTGATAAAGAATTAATAACTCAGTTTGGAAAAGAAAATCTTTCTTATTTGAAAGCCAGATTGGATCAGACTCGGAATTACAAGAAAATTACCTTTATAGACACTCAGGTCGAAATGAGTAAGAAATTGTCAAAAACTGCTCAAGAGAAAGCTGAAAGTAAAGGTTGGGCCTTTGAAGAATTAGAAGGAAATACTCGACTCCTCCAACGCCTGGTGGATGGAATCTGGAACAAGAACGAATTTTTGATTATAAAGCCAGGTGAAAAGGTTAAACAGACCTATAAAAAAGACCTCATAGAGTCTGTTAAAGCCACACCATAATTAAATCATTTAATGAGGGAAAAAGTCAAGCTAACACTTTTACCTCTTAATCAATGCCACGAGGTCGAAAAAGGATCTCAACTCCATGATGAATTGTTTTCCTTCGGTGTGGAATTCCCTTGTGGAGGGCATGCCCGTTGCCGCGGCTGCCGTATACGGGTGCGAGAAGGAAATTTATCTATCACCGCACCCCAAAAAAATATGCTGGATGATCACGAAATAGAGGCTGGCTGGCGCCTGGCCTGTCAAGGCGTTATATCCGAAGATCTCACTTTGGAAATAGATCAATGGAAAACAGATATTTTATCTGATAATACGGATTTTCAATTTTCATCCATGCCCGGTCTGGGTGTGGCCATCGACCTGGGAACTACAACTCTGGCATCTCAATTGGTAAATCGAGAGACCGGGGAGGTGATGGCCATAGAAACAGATATCAACCCTCAGGCCAAGTATGGTGGCGATATTATGAGCCGCATTGATTATGCTGCCAGACTCAAAAAACAGAAAAATCTGCAATCGCTTATCCGAATAAAACTGTATAACATGATCCAGGCCTTACTTAAAAGCGCGGAAATTCAACCAACGGATATCCAGCGGATCGTAATCGCTGGAAATACGGTTATGCATAATATTTTTTGTGGCATTGATGTGGAGCCGCTCGGTTTTCATCCTTTTGAACCTATTTCAAACAATCTGAAAAATTATAAAGCATCTGATCTGAAATGGAATTTCAGCAATGATATGGATGTTGCATTTCTGCCGGGAGTGGGAAGTTTTATCGGGAGTGATATTTTGATGGGTGCGTGGGTAAAAAATATGGCTCAGAGCGAAAAACTCAAGGTACTGGTCGATCTGGGAACAAACGGAGAGATTCTGGTAGGCAATAAAGAAAAGATCCTGGCAGCGTCAACAGCCGCGGGGCCGGCTTTTGAAGGGGCTGGAATTTCCATGGGAATGCGGGCGGCATCCGGTGCTGTCTCTTCTGTCTCGGTCAGAAAAGGGAGGATGATCCCAAAAGTACTGGGGCAAACCGAGCCGAGAGGGATCTGTGGCAGCGGTCTTGTTGATGCAGTAGCAGCCTTTTTGGATTCAGGTCAAATCAGTTCTAACGGCCGGATCCAGAATGGTGAATCCTTACCTGTGCTGGAACCGGTAATTATTACGCAGAAAGATGTGCGGGAACTACAATTGGCAAAAGGGGCGATTGCTACAGGTATTCAATTACTCTTAAAAGAAATGGGAGCCCGAGAAATTGATGTGGATGAGGTTTATTTATCCGGCGCTTTCGGGAACTATATCAGCAAGCAGAGTGCCCGGCGTATCGGGCTTCTTAACTTTCCCCAGAAAAAAATAACCACCGCTGGAAATACCGCCCTCCTTGGGGCGAAACTGGCACTCTTTAATGATATGGATGAAAATCATTTCTACGAAATAAGAGAAAAAACCGAACATCTGGATCTAAGCACACATCCGGATTTCACGGACCTGTTTACCGCACTTGTGAACTTCCCGGAAAAGAATTAACTAACTTTCCCCCTTCAGTTTTTCGGACAACAGTTGAATATATTCAGGTGTAGTGCCACAACAACCACCTAAAATGTGGACACCCAACTCATGGATTTTCAACATGCCCTCAACAAACTCCTCTGCTGTCTGCCCATAATCAACAGTATCACCCTTTAGAACAGGTTGCCCTGCATTGGGTTTGATTGAAACGGGCGTGGTGGTCAGAGAAAGCATTTTCTCTGCCAGCTCATAAAGTTCATGGCTGTCCAAATTGCAATTGCTCCCAATAATATCTGCACCGGCATCCAACAGTCTTTGAACGCAGACATCCAGAGGATTCCCCATGACGGTGAAATATCCATTGTCGGTTTTAGCATAAGTAATATTCGCAATGATGGATTTACTACTCACTTGCCTGATGGCTTCCACAGCCAGGATCCCTTCTTCAATATCTATCATTGTCTCTACGCTGAACAAGTCAACACCGTTTTCATTCAAGACAGATGCTTGCCTAACATACGCTTCCTTTAACTCTTCCGGCTTAGCTGGGCCCAGAGGTTCCATAAGCAATCCAGAGGGACCAATATCGCCGGAGACAAGAGCATCCCCCCCATATTGGCGACATATCTCAACAGCTTTTTGATTAANCTGGTCGTGATGTTCGGATATNCCGCATTCCTTTAACCGGTAANAAGAGGCNCCAAAAGTATTNGTCTGCAGGACATCACTGCCTGCCTCGTGGTACAATTTNTGTANCTTNCCGATCCGTTCCGGATGGTTAATGGTCCATNCTTCAGGCGGTTGCCCTGATAAAAGACCCATATCCATAAGCAAAGAACCCATGGCACCATCCAGNAATACAGGGCCATCNTTTATTCGCTGGTCAAGACTTCGGGTANGCATGATAGATCAGGTGCTGNGGTTAATTAACTGATTGCGGGCAGGTCTTTGGGATCCACCTGGCTGTTACTGATAATTTTCCTCAATTCACGATCCAGCTTCCCTTCAACAGGGGCCTCTTCATAGCTGTCAAGCGCTACCTGAACCGTATCTCTGGCGCGGTCCTGCCACGATTTGCTGCCAAACTGTTCCCATTGCTCCCAGCTTGTGCGATCTACCATAGGGCCCGGCATATACAGTTCTTTGGGCCAATTCTCCAATGTGTGTTCCATGGTGCAGATTTGCTGTTCTGTCAACAATTCATCGATAAAAGGTTTGATGGGAAGATCTCCTTTNACTTCAATATCCCGCATAAAATGCAGAACGTGCCCGCAAATCTCATCGTCGAACACAAGTTTTTCCAGGCTGAAGCAATTCACGAAGTCCAGCATTCCCGCACCTGTTACCTGGTTGATTCGACTCAGGGCCGCCAGATACGCACCGCTGGCCGTTTCCGATCCTGCTTGAGGGTCATTGAACTTCCCGTCACCAAGACCCATGTATGCCTGGGACGGAATTTGTAAATGACGAGCTATCTGTCCATAGCCGCAATAGAGCTGCAGAGCTTCCACTCCAGTCATGGGTGCACTCATGAGCTGCATATGAAATACCCCCGGCGCACCACCAAAAATGACGGGNGCTCCCGGCTTGATGAGNTGGGTAAATACAACACCGCTTAAAACTTCTGCTGTTTGCATCACCAGAGNACCCACAATCGTAACAGGTGCAGCCAGTCCTATCATCAGCACGGGTACAACTTCAACAATGATCCCCTTTTCAACACAGTCTATCAAATTGTGACTGGAATCAATACTCCAGCGGAGTGGACTGTTAGGGCAACAGGTGAAAACGGCCATCGGTTTTTCCATCAGTTCATTTTTATTCGGCCGGAAACATTCCATCATACGGGCCATACGGGGAACGCCGTGATGAGTAAAAGCTCCGGTGACAACAGGCTTTCTGCTATGGGTCATTACCAAGTAGAGGCGCCAGGCATCTGCAATATCCTGGGGAACATCCTCCGTGGAGAATGCTGTGGAAGGATAGGCGAGATGTTTCGCCTGCTCAGCAACCTTTATGTATTCGATAAAGTCAGCTGTTTGGGCCCTTCGTCGCTCTCCGGTGCGCCAATCGAGGATATTCAATGCTGAGGATGCGGGGACAAAATTGGTGCTNTCACCACCGATGGAGGAAAAGGGGTTCCCGTCCCGGTCAAACAGTTGAATGGTAGCCGGAGCTGATGCAATACTCTGTTCAACCACAGTTTGGGGAAATGTGACGCGATTGGTTTCTTTGTCCACGGGCAAACCAGCTTGCTCCATTCGTTGAATTAATTCATCGCACTGAACTTCAACTCCTGTTTTTTCAAGGAGGAGATAAGCTTCATCAAGGATGCGGTCGATAAGACTATCNTCTAATACTNTAAATTCGATCATNCTGTTATACAATTGCTCTTGAAATTTCGTCTNTTCAAGTCCGGTTTCGCAAATGATATGGTTCNACCGTTTGCTGGCGGANANGATATACGTAAACCCTAAAAAGTGAAGGTTGATCGGATGGATACCACGAGGGCGTTTGAGAGAGCGCTTGAGCTTCCTGGATGGTGAATCCACTGTACATTTGGCTGCAGCGTCAACCACGGTGTGGCCGGGAACTGGCCAGTGACTTCGAAGACAAGTTCATAATCGGAAACGGGTAGTATACCGACCTGTTCTTCCGCCTGACGAATATGGTCACTTACTTTCGCAAAGGTGATTCCTGCACCAACCACATCTCCTTCCATTTTAGTGAATGGATTGAAAAAATTGAACCCACCGTCTATGGCCAATTCGTACCGGCTGCGATCCTTCGGTGCTAAACCGCTTCTGAAAAAAAGACCCAATTCCTGTTCCTTGTGGCTGTTTCTCCATATAGATTTTTCCAGGGCGAGAAAGAGCCCGTAGTTTCCGTGGTGCGATTCCCCTGTCAGGTGATCATCGAACGGCGCTGAATGGAACCAGCCGCCAAGTTTGAAGAGTGACGGCACTGCCGTGTTCTGGGAAGTTTGCGTATTCGTATGCCCCATCTCGAACATGGAGAAATATCCCTGCTGCGGAGTGATCTGCCAATGGACTCCGTAAGCATTTGTGCTGCCGTCGCCCGCCGGATCGTCAAATGAATCTCCGTCATAGATGCCTCCCTGGAGGTACCACGATTTGGTGGATTCCAAGCGAAAACGGATTCCTGGTGCTGTTACAAAAAATGCGGGACCGGTATTTACCGTGTTAGCTGAAATGAAGGTCGGCCAACCAAAAGCGCTGTTTAAGAACAGGCCTCCAAGATCAGTGAAAGCGAATTCGGCATCGGCCAGCAAACTGCCGAATCGCAACGATCCGTGACCGTTCCAGAAGGAGAGCTGAAGCCACAACTCGTAAAGGCGAATGCTGTCATATCCGTCAATATTGCTGGCTGCCAGTTCATCGCCAATGTATTTCCCGCTTGGACTTTCACCATGGAGAAGCATGCCGCTGGCACGGAGGAAGAGGCGCGGAAGATCTTCACTTGATTTATTAGCAACATAGTCGAGAACAACATTCCCCATCCCACTTAAAATTGTGCCTCGCTTCAGTCCGCCTGATACATTTGCCATTGTTTCACTGGTGTAATTCAGCGTGAGATTGAATTCACCGCTAGGCATATTATTCTTACTAAGAACTGCTGCATCTACAGGAATGGTAATGCCTGTTATAAGAATAAAAAGGGGGGAATATTTCACTGAAACTGTCTACCGGGGCTCCCCAAATCGGAAACCGAAGTAAATCATTAATTCAATGCATCAAAAAGACGACTGTATTTCACCACAATTGACCGTGTCTGATCCTGTATGGGAATTCCATCGTAATCCTGCGTTTCATTATACACCAGGTAGAGCCCCGTGGCAGCGGACTGTTGCCAGATGAAACGCCAATTCATGGACCACTCATCAGACTGACTGTTGTATTGGAGCAGGGATTGTACATACATCTTTGGCGAAAAAGCGTAGGTGAGTCGGGCACGGATCAGATTGGTGACAAAATCTCCGCCGGGCAAACTAACATTGTTATAGTTTAAACTGAACTGAGAAGTGAACCTGTCACTATAGCGGAAATTCAGGGTAGGTGTCAGGTTAATCCTTTCACCACCGAAAAATCCGCCAATTGTGTTTCTGGAACCCAAATTGAGTGCTTTTGCCTGGTTGGTGGTAAAATAGATTTGAATTTCCTTGTGATCGTAGGTTTGAGCGGGGACGAAAACACCCGATGCGATTTCAAACTGCTCCAAAACCCCCTCCCTGGTAATATTCATTCCTGTATGAATTTCAAAACCACTCCTGAACTCCCAGTGAGAATCAATATGCCAACGCCCTGACTCTTGAAACCCGTTCAGTTTCCAGTAGCCGTTATAATCAACATGGGGCCTGAATTCCAGAAGTCCAAACAGGTCTTCAGGACGAAAACGGGTAAAGATTCGTCCAGACCATTTCCGGTAGTTTCCCCGCTTAAGATATCCCATTTCCGGGTTGAAGTTTTGCCCCACTTCAGTGTAGCCTAGGGACGTTGATATCTGTTGCGTATTGCGACCTGTG
>PBTS01000026.1:0-78357 GCA_002729175.1 Fidelibacterota bacterium | reverse complement strand
ATAAGTTTCAGAAAAGTGGTTTTACCTGCTCCTGTGGGCCCTATAATGCAGACGAACTCCCCCGGCTCAATATCAAAAGTTGCATTCTCGATGCCAGCGCCGTCTTCAAAGGTACAGGATACATTTTTGAAACTAATCATGGTGACACCAACACAAGNATAATACTTATTTATCTTATGTCAATGAAGTCTTTCAGGAATAAAAAGNAAAGANTCAATATNTTTTCAGTCAACTGTTTAACTGACCCAAGAATTAACCAGAAAATCAGATGAAACTATTTATCCACCGAACCAGACCGANCATTACCANGATGTATCCTTCCCTACGGGATACCACCCACCCTGTGCGCATGAAAACCAGNACAAGGGCAACCATAAGGGATAANAACACAAGATGCATTCTGGCATCCAAACTGACAGGTATATTATTCAATATTCCCGCCACTCCGAGAACCCCGAACAGGTTAAAAATATCGCTCCCGATCAAGTTGCCAACGGACATTCCATAACGAGAACGTAGGGCCGCAGCCAATGATGTAGCGAATTCAGGAGCTGAAGTCCCTGCTGCAATTACGGTAGCGCCGATAACCCATTCTGANACGCCCATATATCTTGCCAGGTTAATCGCTGACTCTACCANAAAGTGGGCTCCAATAAGCACCATCACCAATCCCAAAATAAGCATCAAAGGATCCCACCAGAGCATCTTACCCATTTCCTGCTCCGCTTCTAACGGTTCTCTTTTGACATATAAATAGACCAAATAAAGAATGAGCAGGGAAAAAAGAACCCCTCCCTCAAATCTGGTCAGGGTCAAATCCCAAAGAAAAAACAAAAGTAAAAAAGTACCGAATAGTAAGAAAAAACCATCTCTTACAATGACAATTCTACTAGTTTGCAAACTGTGAACAATTGCTGTACCACCAAGAATAAACCCCAAATTGAATATGTTTGAGCCTACAATAT
Source organism: Fidelibacterota bacterium (assembly GCA_002729175.1). Taxonomy (GTDB): domain Bacteria; phylum Fidelibacterota; class Marinisomatia; order Marinisomatales; family S15-B10; genus UBA2125. The sequence goes on along the minus strand of PBTS01000026.1, from coordinate 77,392 downwards.
TCCCTATGGCAATATTACCTGATCCTTTCAAAGCCGCCAGGATTGAAACAGCAAATTCGGGAGCTGATGTACCCAACGCCAATATGGTCAGACCAATTACCAGTTCTGAGATCCCCAAACGTTTGGCAATTTTGGATGCACTGTCTACAAGCCAGGATGCTCCTTTAGCAATTACTCCAACACAGACAAGAACAATAGTGACATCTTTTAATATTTCCATGATTCCGTGTTAATTACCTTCAAGATCGGTTAATAGCGTATCAATTTTCAGAAGGGAGACCACTTTATTCTTTTCAATATGTAGTCGTGAAAGTGTTGTTGTCACTTATTCGGTNTTTTGAAATTCAGTAACTAGCAGTACAAATCTTTTTCACTAATATAATCTCGGACAGGGTCTGGAACCATGTATCGAATGGTCAATCCACTTTTCACACGGCGACGAATCTGAGATGAGGAAACTTCAATTTGTGGAATATTGGCGAATCTAATTTGAGACAAGATCTCGGGGTCGATCCTGCTTGGGCGAAACCCCGGGCGAAGAGCAATGATAACTCTACATTCATTCAAAATTGATTCATACTCCTTCCAGCTGTGAAAATCCAAAAGGGAATCGCTACCTATGAGAAAATAGAGGTCCTTTGAATTGAGGCTGAATTTCCCCTTCGTTTCCTTGACAGTTTCAACCGTATATGAAATTCCGCCTCGTTCTATTTCGATATCGGACACATCGAAATTGTCATTATTCACCAAGGTAAGACGAAGCATTTCCAGTCGATCTTCGATAGGCGAAATACCTCTTTCCTTGTGGGGTGGATTGGAGGCCGGCACAAATACAATTCGGTCAAATCGTTCAGATTCCTGAATAGTCTCCGCGATAATAAGATGACCCACATGAGGTGGATCAAAGGTTCCTCCGAACAAACAGAGCTTCAAGACTATTTCTCCTCCTCGGGCCGGTTCTTCTCTATCAGTATTTTTGCTTCTTCAAGAACAGCAACATCAGTGAATCCGCCTCCGTTCTCTTCAAGAAAAGTTTCCGCTTCTTCAAACTTGCGAGCAATAATAAATGTATCAACGATTAACAACCGTGCCTTGTCGGCATAATTTGTGTCAAAATACAGTTCCAACAGATCTTCCAGATAATTTATGGCGGCATCATACTCTTCCATCTTCACATAGAGAATAGCCGACTCATACATTTTCTGAGACAGTTTGTTTCGCAGTTCACGAATGGTGGCAGTGGCTTCATCACGATACTCTGAATCGGGAAAATCCTCGATGAATTCCTGATACTTTTGAATTGCCCTGTCCGTGGCATCCTGATCAAAATAGAACTTTGGGGAACTTTTTTCATAACTCTGGCAGATGCGGTAACGGGCCAACCTGACGTGTGGACTAAATGTCATCTGACGAACAAGTTTGTCATATTCGTTGATTGCGCTCTCGTATTCTTCATTGAGAAAATAAGCCTCACCCAAATGAAACTGTGCATCGTCACCAATGTCTGTATGTTTCCCCCGCAAAAGGACGTACTGGAAATGCTCTTGAGCGCGGTAATATTTCCGTTTCTCCAACAGTCCCATAGCCTTCTCATATCGCTCATCAACATCATCCTTGCTGAGATCAATCTCATCTTTGGCACAGCTGGCTAACAAAACCAAAAATAGTGGGTAAATATATTTGCGTTTCTCAATCATTAATATTTCATCACCATCTTATGGCCAAAGAGATCCCTCCTACGCCAGACCGGGCGAAGGGAGAAAATGTCAGCCCCATTGCAGATTCTGTGTTTGGTGTCAATAAGCGACGTCTCGTCTCAATGAATGCGTCAAAAGCACTAAAAAGATGATTGAACATAATGGCTGTGACGGTGTAGGTAGCCAGCCTGTATGCATCATTTGATTCTGCCCGTTGGTCCAGATAATTATTCTTGAAATCTGTCATGACAAGAATTTCAACGCTGTCCCCCACAGATTTTTCCTTTTCCCACCAGCCGTTACTCCCGTCTTCCTTGAAAAGATCCGACCATCCCGAAACAAATTGATCATACTTTCCAATATTTTCGTAGAATTCATGATTTCTCACAACTTCAACACCTTCAATCCAGTCCCACCCGCAAAGGGAGTCTGAACTGATGGTGGCTGTCTGGCCGGGAAGAAACAGATTGAGGTGGTGAGTACCTTCACAGACCACATCACCATAACTGGATGTAAGCCACGGTGTCCTCAACCACCATTGATAAAGGTCCCAGTTATCATCGGCGAACTGTTCGTATTCAACCTCGATTTTTTCCCCCCGCTTGGAAAATGACCGCCAACTCATCCATGCCGCCACTTCCAACCCAACGAAAAAGATGGCTTTTTTCTTTGCGCCGGCATACCACTCCCCCATACCGGGAACGGCCATGGAAAGAATTAACCCTCTGGCTGGATAAATGGTACTATCCGCTTCAGCCTGAGCTGAATCCATTTCTGCCTCTAGCTGGATCAACGGCAGTGGGCCATGAAAACGGGGCTCATAATTGAGAAGTTTCGACCCGCTTGAAAAAAGAGGTACAATAAGGATCAACATGACCGATATCTGTTTTATCTGTTTTGTCATTTAGAATCCGAAGAGAAGGGTAAAGTAAAACCGTGAGTCGCCGCCATACTCGTGATTTAGCGCAGTAAATTTATCTAATCCCCTGTGTAATTCCACGGCAATTCCCGTCGGGTAATTATAAAATGAAAAACCGCCAAACCGGAGCTGAACTCCCGCTGATCGCTTTCCGGAAAAGCTTCCACCGTTCCCGTTCCAGGCGTCACCAAACTGACCAATGAATCCAGCGACTATATTTTGCAAAATAAACGGACCCAGTGGAATGTGGCGCTGTCTCATGATGGGAATTCTCGCTGTAGTTGTGACCAACGCCATCCTGTTCCCTTCAAGTGCATAAAAAGGATACCCTCTTATCCCCGGCATTCCTCCGGCAAAAAAATTGAAGAATGAATCTACTTCCGTCTCCGACATCCATCCACCGGCCATTTCAGCAGAGAATGTCCAACGGTTCGTGTACGGTATCTCAAAATGAGCTTCACCGCTTCCCTCTACTCTGGTGAAGTTGAAATTGTTGAAAACGATTTCGAATGGGCTGTAAAACCGATTGTTCTCCTGGCGGATATCGAGATGAACCTTGAAACCGTTGCTGGGTAGGATGTCATAATCTACTGTTCTTCGGGAAACCTGTGTGTCCCACCTCAAACCTGTATGAATGCCGCTGTAGTAATCGATTCCCGACTTGCCGAACAACTGTTCCCCGGGAACCCACCAGAGTGCATTTGAACGGTAATTCTGATATGAGCCAAAGAAGGTGACACTGTGCTGACCTCGCAATGGAAAACTTGCCCCTCCCTCCATCTGGAAAAGTCGGTAAGCCACATCCGAGTCAATATCAATCACATCCCAAAGGGTAGATTGATTGGTGATGTGTCGCGTCATGAAAAAGATTTCCGCATATAGGGTGGGATAGAGCGTTCTTAGTTCGAAGAGTAAAAATAAATCGAGATCAGTAAGCCTGTTGATACCGGCTCCACCGAAAACGCTGAGCCGGTTGATCACTTCGTTGGATTGGAAATAGAATCCCGGTTTAACCATACCATAATCGATCTGCAGTCTTGGAAAGAAAAACATGTTGGAAAATGAATCTTCATAATTCTTGGATACGGAATCAGGATAAGATGAATCGTCCGCCATTATTGGAGCAGGTAAGCCATTAAATTTTGTGAAATAGTCAGGGCTGTAACCAACATTACTTTCATCCACCAATCGAACAGAATCCACGAGCGCAATGCTGTAGCCGCCATTCTCATAAAGGGAATAGAGTACCTTACCATCCCTACTGACATCAGGCATGAATGCACCACCAAAAACGTTGGAGATATAGCCTTGGCGACCATCTGAGGAATTCACATAAAAGAGATTGAAAATGCCTGACCGATCCACGGAATAGATTAGTCCTCCGTTGGCCGTGGCAGTCATATCCCGTTCGTCCCACTCGGGAACAGCCATAAGATCAACAAAAGTCGTATCCGTCAGATTGAGGGCTGCGATATTCCTGAAATGGCTCTCCACATAATCGAACATGAGCCACCTTTTGTTGGGATCGAAAGTAAGATTGGAAATCTGGCGTCCATCATCGAAACGTGTTATCTGTTCTGACTTCTCCGAATTCAAGTTAATCAGAAAAACATTCTGTGTCCCGTCCCGGGTAGCCAGGTAAGCCAACAACGAATCACCGGGGATAATAACAGGTGAAAAGGCTCTAGCACCTTTCGTCAGCCGCTCTTCTTCCTCATCTTCAAATGAATAAACGTAAAGGTCGAACCATTTCGAACCGTTCCTATCCGGTTTCGATTTTTTGGTGTAATAGATCTTTTCTCCTGAGGAAGACCAAGCTGGGGCGGAAAAAACATCCTTTGCTATAACTTCATCCGTGCTGTCGGTGAAAGCGAAAATGCGCAGATTGGTCTGACCGAGAAAATCGTTTCCCACATTGGACAAAAATGCAAACCTTTCTCCATCCGGAGCCCATTTAGGATGGAAATTAGCAGTCCCTTTCTGCCATATGATCTTACCTTTTACTTCTTTGTTTTTGACTGACTCAGTAAGCAATTCGTATCGTTCCATCAATGTTGTTTGAAAATCCGAAAATACTTTTTCCGCCGGAAAGCCTGACGCTCCCTCAATTGCTGATTGGATTGATCCGCCTGATTTACGGGAGAGATTCCTAGCAATGGCTGGTAGCACTTCTTGACCGTATTTGTAAGCAAGGTACCGGGAAAAGGCAAATCCTGAATTATAAGTGGATTCATTCCCAATACCCGGCTTACCAAACGTATTCATCTCCGTGAGTGAAAGAAGATTGTTGTTTAGCGCCCTGTCCCGCAGAATCATATCCCGGTGTGTGTCCCAAAAGTCGTAAGTGGCACCTTCGTACATGAACTGTGCCACCCCTTCTGCAAACCACGGTGGAACGGTAGTACCGGGCACAGGATAAGAGACAAGCGTATTGGGATAGCCATACAGTACATCCTCCCGTTTTTCCGGTTCATACCTGATCCACTGAAAATAACCGCCAGGTACACTCCTTCCAAACTTCATGGCCGCCTGCATTGAAACTATGTGTGTGAATTCATGGGTAATCACATTCTGGAGCCAACGGTGACTTCCACGCAACTCCATGTCAAGAGGAGAGGCCCAGATCTCTATCTTATTGTCAAAATAGTAAGCGGCACCATTGGAATAGTCATCAGTGTCCAAAAAAATGATATGCGTTTTCTCCATTGGTTCATACTGGTATAGTTCTGTTACGTGCGGATAGATTTTCTCAGCCGCAGTAGCCCCTTCTTTGGCTGTTCTCTCAGTCCCGTTATGAAAGTGAACAGTAAAATGGTCCGTCTCGAACGTCTTCCAAACCAGTTCTGGATGATTGAATGCTACCTGCCCGAATGCTGTTCGAATAAGAAATACTGCTATGAGGAAAGATCTTTTCACGCTTTCAAATGGAAATTTTGGTCTGTTTTCCTTTGTCAGTTGATGACAGCGATCTTGAGAATCTTGGATGCCGATTCCCCGGCTGAAGAAGCTTCCACATTGGCAAAGTAAACACCGCTTTCCACCTGACTTACATCCCAGATAACTTCATTCACTTCATTTGGAAGAACAGTAGCAATCTCGAAACGTTCCACAAAAAACCCTGCCAGATCGTATATGCTGATTATGATGTTATCGGCTTCACCGACGGTCACCCTAAGTGTAGCGGAACCATTTTCAGCAGGGTTTGGGTAACAGTATGTTTTCTTTTTGTCAAGAATACCGCTGTTAGCTGAAACAGGTGACCCCGACAGAGAACCTGAAAAAAATCGGCCGTTGAGCATGCCGCCGTGCTCGGACGGCCATGAGTTGCCTTCATTTTCCGTTGCTTCATCAAATAGCCATATTTCTGAAGAGGCAACGACAGCATTTCTCCCCTGATAGTTTGTAAGCATCTTCAGCTCACTTGTTGCATCTCCGGCCAGGTGAAAATTTATCCTACCGGTCCAGTCAATAATCAAAACATCCCCTTGAGAAGTTTTTGTCACAATCTCAGGATTATCATCTCCCGTGATCTGCCCGGCCAGAACAGAACCTGTTGCCTCCAAATCCAACTGGAAACCGCTCAAAAGGGTGAGATTTTGGTTCAAGGCGTAGATCACCCCTTCCTTATCAGTGGCAATGATCTCCAACTCTGCGTCAACGTCCAAATCGACCACACCAAGAGAAACAAAACTGACCTCTTCAAAGCCTGTGTATGTACCACCATGGGCCATGCTGACCAATCCCTCTCCAGGAGTGTGTACAACGGAGCCTAAATTTACTTGGGGACCCTTTGTCCACCACGAAGCAGTCAATCCTTCATCCGTCATTTCTTCCCACAAAGAATCGGGTGTAATAATTACAATGTGATCGTCATAATGCAGACCAACTTTCGAAGTGTTAGCATAACCAACAACCCTTGTCGGGAGAGCTCGTTGCAAGCTGGCTGACCATTTGGACTCAAACCCGGAAATGGGTGAAGAATAAGATATCACCTCCACAGCAAGTAAACTGTCTCGTTCAGAAGTAAGAACAAGCTCTGGAGTCGGACCGCTATTGGTAATTGCCAGGCGATAGTCGCCAGCTGGACGAGGTGTAATCCCTTCAGGCTTAATCTCGCCCGAATCGGACCACCATAATGAATCCGACATACCAATGATTTCATTTTCACCATCGCCATCAAAATCGTAAAGAAACTCCATCTGCAAAGATGAATCTGGGAATCCGTCTGCCAAAAGAGAATTGGCCAGTGTAAATGCCATCACTTTTCCTGCCTTGGATATGTCATTAATCTCCAGGTACGAATCGGCACCGCTGTTTGATTGAGTGCTGGGGTAGGTGTCCGGGCCGAAAGAGGGCGATTGATTCATGAACGCCGGGTTGGCGATGGTGTACTGGCTGTTTCCATCGAACCACATATCTGACCAGAGCCCCGCTGACGGATCAGTAAACAGAAAAACCGAAGGGTATCCCATATCCTGGGCACCGTCGGCTTCTTCCAAATCGATGCCACGTCTATCACGAGCACCATTCACCGTCTGACTCGCAAATCCTCCGGTTATTCTTTCCTCGTCAATATGCCAGATAAGCAAACCTGAACCGGGCAGGCCCAGATCATAGTTGAGGACAGATGTTATCACCCCCGTTATACTATCCCGCTGGAGGTTTACCGAATCTAAGAGTACTTCAACATAGCTCAGCTGAGCGATATCCATAACCGAAAGGGCCCACCTCATGGAATCGATATCAACATTCTCTCTCACCCAGTTGTTGCGGTTTTCGATGAGAAAATATTCATCGGTAGAAATGTTCACCCGAACTATTTCATCGGCAACGGAATCTCTGGCCACCAAGGTGACGTCTTGCGTGGGTGCTACGATTCGCGCTGACTCCCATCCGGCCCAGATCCTCGTCCACGGATCAGGTGGGGAAGGAACCAGACCTCTACCGTTGTTCGATCCCTGATCCATGAGAGCAAACATCCCTACGCCACTTTCCCCGGTTTCCAAGTTCCAAAGTGGCGGAAGCCCCACTGCAAAGCCGAACATAAGGGCAAATGTTCCGGTCAATCCGAACTGATAATCACACGGCTGCGAAACGCCGGAAAATATTTCTGATGAAACATTATAAAGAAGATGATTCTGTGTCTCCGGTAAAATGATCCCGGAAGAAACGGTTGAACCATTTGCGAAAGTGATGGATCCGGTACCCAACTGTTCTTCCAGGAACTGAGAATCGATATATGTGGATGGAATATCAGTCTGGGTTGGATCTATGAACGGAAGGGCAAAGTCTTGACCAATACCAGCATGAAAGATAACAACAACATCATATTGGTCGAAATTCATTACATCTTCAGCGTAAGCCGCCTTTAGGCTTTCTTCGAAAAAACGAGCCAGTCCTTGCTGTTGAGCCTGATCATCATCGTAAGGGTAAAAACTCGACAGTGTCTCATCAAGCTGATAGCTTAAAGATGCCTCCTCCGGCAGAATGACGGAACTGTCCAGATCGATACCGAATTTTCCTCTGGAGACGGACTGGTAGTAGTTATCAACTGCCCGGAGGTGCGCTTCAAAATAATCCTTGTTGTGGGGGGGCGGATCGATAAGATAATTACCGCACTGCTCCAATTCTGGCTCGGCGAGAAATGTACCGTTACCCGTGGAAGAAAAGTCGTCATCTAAGCTAAAACTGACCCGTATGCCCAGAACAGAAACAGCCTCCTTCTCAAGTACCAGTTGGGCGCGGAGAGGAATGACGAACAGACAGATTAGGAGCAGTCGCCAGATCATTTGGCACAATAAAGTCCCGCCGTCAGAAAAGGCAGGACTTTATTATGAATTTGCAGAAATCCTCAGAATTCAATATTGAGAGAGAATCGCATGGTATTGGTGAGAGGGTGCCCCGGTTCTCCAAGGGTGAAACCTGCATCAAAGCCATAGCCCGAAAACCTGAGTCCCACGCCGAACGTGGGATTATGAATCTTTCCTGTCTTATCGTAATAGTAACCAGCCCTCAAAGCAAAGTAACGAGAGTACCAATATTCAGCACCGAGGTTCAGCACCGTCTCATCCAGTTCGTTTTGAAGCGTTCTCGACCTGCCAGTACCCACCTCAAGTTCTCCAGCATCGTTATACTTCCCATAGCCAGAATCTCCCCACTCCGCCTCTGTAGGAACAAACTTGCCGGTGGCATCCTTTGTGTAGCCACCAATTTTCCCGTCCGACACACCATTTTTCCCGGGGCGGTCAATGTCGCCTCCCAGGAGCCAGTCATCCACCCAAGAAGTAAAAATGCCAAGGTAGATTGGATCGGTATGAGCTTTCTCTATACTACCATTTGAATTGTAGCTCCCACTGGGGCCCACATACTTCCCTTTTTTGTCGTACATACCCACAGCACCGTCACTGTCCCAGTCCATGTCGGGATAGGATGCCACAAGCATCTTGTCAATATCCATAACAATGTTAAGTTTATTATACTCGGTGTCCACGAGTTTGAAATTCAGGCCAAGGGTGAAATTTGTGGGCATGGGATCGGCCTGTGCTTCATCGATAAAAGCAATCTTTGGTCCAATATTGGTGACTGTCACACCCATATCCAGTCTGTTGGAAAGAAAACCTTTCTGAAGATAGGCAAGATCGAAGGCAAAATCTGTGGTAACACCCTTCCCTTTCTCAGCACCAGCGCCAATTTCGGCCAGCTTTTGATGTAGCAACTTCACGTTGAGACCGATGGCCGCGTTCCGGGAAATGAATGCACCGTAGGAACCGGTGGCAGCGAACATGAAGCTGGTAAATGTTCCGAGATTCTCGCCTTGTTCATCAGTACGCTGCTGTTCACCAAGGTTAAGGAAAATGATGTGCCCACCCAACGTACCCAAGGTAGGTACATGATGACGAAAGGCAATAAATTCATAGTACATGTCAGAGACGAGGTTAGGCAACCAATTAACATGCATTAGAGCCGCCTCAGAACCTTCCAAAAATGCCAGGCCCGCAGGGTTCCAGTAGCTGGCATAAGCATCGTTTGCAACGGCTACCTGGGCTTCCCCCATTCCCCCGGCACGGGCACCGGGAGAAATAAGCAGGAACAGAGCTCCCGCTTCACTCCCTGCTCTGAGAGTTGAAGCGCTCATAAACAGAGCAGTCACTGTCAGAAAAAGGGTTGTTTTCCTCAACTGTTTCATCATTTGTGCAAAAAGTGCCTTTTTAACTCAATTCTGTCCCGTCTGTTCCGAACATCCTCTTAATAGAGACAATCGTTTAATATACCTGCCTTCAATCATTTGTCAAAACTTTGTCCTCTCACAATAGAGCGAGTGACAGAGCTGGGATATATGTAATAGCAAGTACTGCCAGAAGCAGGATGATGAAGAACGGTAAAGTTGCCTTATACACTTCAGGCATGGAGCGGTTGAAACGATACGCCGACAGGAAAAGGTTCATTCCTACAGGTGGTGTAAGGTAACCGAGTTCCAGATTTGCGATGAATATTACCGCCATATGAACAGGATCTATCCCAAAGTGGGCACCCATGGGTTTAATGAGTGGCACAACAACAATGATGGCAGAAAAGATATCCATGAGACAACCGACGACAAGTAACAGTACGTTTAGTGCCAAAAGGAACACATACTTGTTCTGAATATTCTCTCTGGCCCAGTCCAGAGCTAGGAGTGGTACCTGAGCATCTACCAGATAACTGGTGAACCCCATAGCCACTCCAAGAATGATCAATACACCGCCTACTAGCGTAGCGCAATCAACAATCACCTTGGGAAGATCGTTCAGTTTCAAATCTCTGTAGACAAACACTTCAACGATTAGAACATAAACAACCGTAAGCGCCGCCACTTCCACCAGCGTGGTAAATCCACCAAAGATACCAATGAGAATAAAGACGGGGATAAAAGCTTCCCATTTCGCTTTCCAAAAAGCTTGAAATGCTTCCGCCGGACGGAATGGTCTCCTGGGAACTTTCGAAATAAATCCCTGGCGCACGCCCCACGCTGCTACCATGGCAACCAGGAAAAAGCCCGGGACAATACCAGCCAGAAAAATCTTGTTTATGGGGACACCTGCCGTCACACCGTAGATGATGGCTGGGAGACTGGGTGGAAAAAGCAGTCCAAGAGAGCCTGATACCGTGATAAGTCCCACAGAGAATTCGCGAGGATACTTTTCGGAGATAAGCATGGGAAGCAGAAGTCCCCCCAGCGCCAGGATGGTGACGCCGGAACCACCAGTAAGTGTCGTGAAAAAGCCACAGAGAAGGGTAATCATGACGGGTGTTCCACCGGGAATCCACCCAAACCAGTGCCGGAACACTTCCACAAGCCGTTTGGAGGCTCCACCCTGTGCAAGAATATAACCTGCCAAGGTAAAAAGAGGAATTGTGGGAAGCGTCGGTGAAACAACTATTCGATACATTTCTGCCGGCACCGCGGCAATAGGGACCCCGTCATGCCAGAAAAAGAGAACTGCAAGACCACCCAGTCCAATAAAAATGGGAGCCCCAAAGGCAAGAGATAGAATGACTGCGAAAACGCCAACCCACAGAACTACTGGCGTTTGGAGTGTCTCCCCCAATCCGATGGCCCCAATAACGATAGGAATAGCAATGAGCAAAGCTCTAAAAACAGGTTCTTTCTTGCTCGTCCGCAACATTTCCATGGCAATGAGGAAGAAACCGAGGGGCATGATCACTTCCACTACCCAGATCGGAATACCCGGCAGGATATCTCTGGGATATTCTGATTCGATCTTCACCAGTTTGAAACTGGCATAGGCAAGGATAAGACTCACTGTGACAGCCACACTTCTGGCAAACCAGTAACTGAATCCCTTCCTTTCATCTGTTTCTATCTCTACTGGTTTTGTGAGCGAAAGGAGCCGGCTCTCCCGGGCGGCAATAATCGCACCCAAGAAACCGATCCAGAGCGTCATGTGCTGTACAATAACGGTAGAGCCGGGAACTCCCGGAACACCCATGACACGGGTGATAGCCTCCACACATGGCAGGAAAGCCATGGCAATAAGTGCTGCCAAAGCCAGCGTGTTTTCCCACCGTTCAAACGTTCTGACAACTACCTGTGCTGATCTTTCAGAAAGGTTCATCACTTTTCTATCAAATCCTTTTTGAGCTTAATTGCCCTGTCAAAAATTCCCTCGGGAACCAAGCTCCCTCTTATTAGGGGGTAGAAAGACACGGTCAATTCTTCCCATGCTTCGCGATCTTCAGCGGACGGCTGATGAATGGTGAGGCCGTTTTCAACCATCACCTGGAGAGCCTCGTTCTTTTCAGAGACCAAAGCTCTTGCCTCCGTTTCCATCTCTTTGCTGATTCTCTCCAGAATGGCGTGATATTCAATAGGAAGTTTACTCCATGTCTTTTCACTGATGATCAAACCACCGATGATTGGGCCCCATTTTAGGTCCAGCATATTCGGTGTGGAAGTNAACCACTGGAAAGAAAGAGCCACCANGGGCGTGGTGGAAAATGCATCAATAACGCCCGTCTGTAGAGAAATGAGAACATCCACCGATGCCAGAGGAACGGGCTGAAANCCCCCTTTGCGCCACAGCTTCTCGCTGGCATAATCGCCGGCCCAGCTAAAATGCCGCATGCGTTTCAGTTCAGCCGGNCGATACATGGNCTNCCGNGTGAACCAGTAGGCCCANCCCACATCTNCCCACGCCAAAAGTCTGAATTCACCGTCCGNAAGACCTTGCTCCANNTCNGGCATGAGGGGATCCCTGATAGCGTCTAGCTCCTCAAAAGAGTCTACCAGCATGGGAATATAAAAAACAGACATGTCACGGCTTATTTCCGTNAACCCCTCAATGGTGACTGCAGCAGCATGGAGTTGCCCGATTCTGATCTTCCTGATCATATCCCGCTCATCCCCGGCAACACCTCCAGGATAAATCCTCAGNATAACCTCTCCATTAGTGGCATCCCGCCACTTCTGCCCCATCTCCAGNAAAAGATTGTGCCATGGAGAACCCACGGGAGCCAGGGTAGCCATTTTTATAACTGTCTTTCCTTCCAACGAAANGGGTGAAAAAAAGAAGAAAAAAACGACGAGTGGAGCCAGTCGTCTAAAAGAACAGTTCATCCACTCTCTCTCTTAGCCACTGTGCCCGCTCCTGCGCCAAAATATTGGAAAGCCGCTGGCCAGGAATTTCATCCACGTCAACAGCCAGCGCTTTATCGAGAAGTTCGAGGAATTCTTCCTTGTTCTGGTTGCTGACCNAAATGGACTCAGCATAGGAGATATAAAGAGAGGCACGACTCCCTTCTGATAGTTCCAGGGCACGATTGTAATGTTTTATTGCAATCTCCGGTGCTGAGCTACCACCATCAGGGCGACTCAGCGTATATGTAAACATCAAATCATGAAAGGAACCTNTGTCATAGGATTCATCAAGCTCCAGTCCCCGTTCAAGAAAGTGACCCATATTNGGCAATTCAACGATAGCAGCGGGATTGTCCTTTGATGAAGAGATAAGGAGGCCCCAGGAGGCNGCCGTCCAGTAGAGCAAGGAAAGATCTTCATTACTTACCTTTGTAAGAGCCGATTTGGGNTCGGAGGCATAGCTCTTACCAAATCCNGGGTATTTTGCTTCGANAGCCTCCATTCCATAATCACGGGCTCGCAATAGTAGCTTTTTACCCCGTTTAGCCAACCTCCTGGACTCACTGAAGTTTTCATCCATGNCGATTTCAGCATCNCGCAAAANGAACGCGTAGGCATAAACAGTAAATANCTGACAGGCAGATGTGAGNAGAGCGGGGTTGCCCGGTGACTGCTGGATCAACAATTCTATCAGCTTCATGTTGGTGGGCAGTGATTCCCTGACGAGATCGGGATCGTTCTCGGAAAGGTAAATGGCTGATATACTATCGCCTGCGGAATTGAACACACTCCCCAAAACAAATTCCCTCACGGAGCAGCCGGAGAGTGTCATGAAGAGAAAAGCGGTAGTGATTGAACGAAGAATAAAGTTCATGCCAGTTGAGAATTAACCCAATTCACTATAGAGGGGAAACTGATCACACATTTCCTTCACTTCATTTCTAACGCTCTCAGTCACCAGTTCATCATCAGGAGCTTGGATGACACTGTCAATCAGATCAACGATCTGAACCATTTCATNAACCCCCATTCCTCGTGTGGTCATAGCCGGCGTTCCAATTCGAATTCCGCTGGTAATCATTGGGCTTCTCTTATCGTAGGGAACCATATTTTTATTAACTGTTATACCAGCTGCTTCAAGCCTGTTCTCGGCTTTTTTACCGGAAAGTTCCTTATTTGTGAGATCGATGAGGATAACATGGGTATCAGTNCCGCCTGAAATAAGATAATAATNCTTTTTCATNAAAGCCTCTGCCATTGTCTTCGCNTTGGCGACAATAGCCTTGGAATAATCTTGAAATTCCGGCATAAGTGCTTCTCCGAAAGCGACCGCTTTTGCTGCNANAATATGCATNAGTGGGCCACCCTGAATACCCGGCATAACATTGGAATCCAATAGTTCAGACACGTTCTTTGTACGGCCTGACTTCGGCGCAACAATTCCCCATGGATTCTCCCAATCGCTCCCCATAAGAATGAGGCCACCTCGAGGTCCGCGCAGTGTCTTGTGGGTGGTGGAAGTCACCACATGGCAGTACGGCCACGGACTTGGATGAACACCAGTCGCCACTAAACCGGAAGGGTGAGCAATATCAGCCATGAGAAATGCACCCACTTCATCAGCGACAGTCCTGAAACTTTCAAACTCAATGAACCTCGGGTAAGCACTTCCACCACAGATGATAAGCTTCGGCTTGGCCTGCCGTGCCTGTTCGATAACTTTGTCAAAATTTACACGTCCCGTATCCTTCTCCACCTGGTATGAAATAACATTGAACAACTTGCCAGAAAAGTTAACGGGGCTGCCATGAGTCAGATGTCCTCCGTGGGCCAGATCAAGACCCATGATGGTGTCCCCAGGCTGAAGAAATGTGAAAAAAACAGCCATGTTCGCCTGAGAACCTGAGTGAGGCTGAACATTGGCATAATCAGCATTAAAGAGTTTTTTTGCGCGGTCGCGGGCAATGTTCTCAGCTTCGTCCACCCATTCGCATCCCCCGTAATAACGCTTGCCGGGATAACCTTCAGCATATTTGTTGGTCATTATGCCACCGGCGGCTTCGAGGACCGCCTGACTGACGAAATTCTCTGAAGCGATTAATTCAAGAGTTTCGTTTTCCCGTAAGACTTCACCCCGGATGGCGGAAAAGACTTCAGAATCACAATCGCGAAGACCTGTGGATGCAACTGGTTTAATCGTCATTGGCGAATAGCGCGGATAAGTAACTTATAAATTTAACGGGGATCACGCGTCTTCACCAGCACAATGCAAAGATGCCGGAACATGTCCGGCATCAAAAGTTAATTAAAATCTGTGGTCTTACTGATTAGTTCCAGCTTGGGTCTTTCTTTATCGATTCTGAGACCCATGCATAGCATTCACTTTTTGGGGAGATGGAACCCTTACGCTTAATATCTTCATCAAGCATAAACCAGTCAGCTTTACCAAAAACAAGGTCGTCACGGTTATTTTCAAGATATATGCGATCACGCTTATACCTGTTTTGACCTTTATCTTCAGCCATTTTAAAGTAGTTGTATGCGAATGCCGCCACCAACTTGTCATCAGTGGTAGGAAAGTTTTCGCGACAGTCTTGAAATGCGGCGTAGTAGACATTCCCCTTGGCACCGATTGTTTCGCCATTGTCAGGTGCAATTTTAATGGCTTCTTCGGCCCATTTCATAGCCTTGCCAAAATCTCCAAGAGCGTTGTTTACCTTCACAACCTCCAAAGCTGTTTTGAAATCCCTGCGGTCAAGATTGTAAAGTTCTTCATAAACACTTGAAGCAGATTCAAGATTATCAATCTCAGAATATGCTATGGCCAGTTTCTGCAAAACGAGTTTGTTGGTCACCGATCCACTGCCCCCACTACTTCGGCGGAGTTTGTTCAATATCTCCACGGCTTCCTCTTCTTCTCCAGTCATCATAAGTTGATCAGCAAGATCTATCCCGAAAGAATAGTTGGTCGGATTATCCTCGAACCTCCGTCGATAAATATCCAGAGGATCTTTGCCGGTGGCTTCAAAAGCTTGAGCAAGGTCACCTTGAGCATTCTTATTGTTAGGATCAATCTTCAGCATCCGCTGAAGCACAAACACTTGGTCATCGTAGCGGCCAACTTCGACATACAACTCATTAAGACGATTCAATGGTTCCAGATCCTCAGGTGTTAATTCAATTAGTTTCTCAAACTCGAAAATTTCTTTTTCTGGATTGCCCAGTCTCTTATAAGCATAGGCAAGCCTTTTTCGCAAATTGACATTATCAGGAAGTCGCTTTAAACCTTGAAGAAGTACATATTCTGAACTGTCAAACCTGCCGAGGAATTCATAAGCAATGGCCCAGTACTGAAAAACTTCCTCCTCATTGCCCTTATCACATCCCAAGTCAACAAGCTCACCATAAACTCGCGAAGTTGAGCTCCAGTCTTTATTCTTATAGTATTCGGCCGCACTGCTTAGAAGTCGTAAACACTGCTCTTGACTCACTGGTTCGGGTTCCACCATTTCCTCTTCCATAGAGTCTGGGGGCGCGCACGCTGAAAAAATAAGTGCCACTAAGGTGACAATTTGCAAGGTCTTTAATGAAAGAATTTCTCTCGCGGAATAAAGAACCATGTTATCTCCTCTTACCTTTTACCAACCACAGGTCACCAAGAGTTAGCCCAACAGAAAACTGATTTATCGTTTCAGGACTATCGGAAAGGAATCCACTTCTCCCCGAAATCCTGAAACCGAAATCCAGTTGATTTTGAGTCAATCCGAAAGGAACACCAATACCAAAGGATAACCCCATCTCAGTCAGGTCATTTCCAAGCTCGCGAATGTAGTGTGATCTTCGGAAAAATCCAACCCGGTAGTGAAACATGTTCATAATATCTCTGGAACCAAAGATCTTTTCACGTGTCAGTCCAATGCTGATTCTATTAGCTCTACCCATTTCACCATCGAGCGTATTCAAATTGTCTGCCTCAGAGGAGCCAAAAGATCTGATGACCAGCTCAGCACCGGCATGAATTGATGACGAAAGGCTGTATATCAATCCACCGCTCAAAGTAGTGGGTAAAACAAAATCCATTCTGGGTTGGAGATCTGATTCAACATATGTGAAAAAATCAGTTCTTGCGATATATTGACTACCAAAGGGTAATTGAAAACCTGCAAACGCCGACAAACGCCGCTTTTCAGGTGTCGGCACAAAACGGTAATAGCCCGACAGAAAGGTTCCTTTGTAGGCAAATCTCCTGGCATATTCGGATGATCGATAGTCTATGTGGCTGACAGTATGTTCATCGTAAACACCAAAGAGAAAATCGAATCTAATCCCGACGGTATGTTTTGGTGAAACGTTCCACGCACCGCCTGCAAACATTGTGCTGATACCACCCGAACCGTCCATTGTTTTTGAAAGGGTAAGCGTATCCCCGGAAAAGACTACTGAAGTGGTATCCCCCATCAAATCAAAGGATTTACGAGATATCGGTGTCATCCCCATTCCAAAAGCATATTTTCCATTTATGGGAACAATGAAAGCAGCAGTTGATAGAGTACCTAATCCGGAGCGGAAACTACCGGTGTTCACTTCTTCTGCATTGTAATGGCCTGTGAGGTAAGTAAAGACGAGATCGGTCCATGTTGTCGGATTGGACGATGAAAAACGGCTGTTGAAAGAAGGGATTAGTCCGGTACTGGAAAAAGCAAGACTGGCCGCATCCGGGCTGTCTAGAATAATCCCGTGACCTATAGCATTGTAGGGCGTTTGAGCCGTCAGAGAAACGGAAAACAGTAGAAAGAAAAGACTACGGAATTTCATAATAAATCTCAAGCAACGGTTGCCCCAGTGCTGAACTGTCTGAACGTATGGCCGCATAATCGAAAATCGATCCTGAATTGATCATCTTCAGCTTGAAACCTAGATTTACAATAGTTTTATCCTCGACCTCTCTCTCACTGATAAGAGACTGAAGCAAATCGGTCACATCAAGTTTTAATATTGATCCAATTGGTGCAGCTGAAGAAGACTTGGCAATGGAGGCAGTGTGATGATCGTAAATATCTTCATTCAGCTCTTCCCCCCAACTCCAGTTGGTGATAGTGTCTTCCATCGCGTAAGCTTGGATAAACAGTGAATCGAGCGCCCCGGCTGAGCTGTGAGCCTCATCCATGGTGAGTATCAGCTTGGCTCGCCCCACGGATGCCTTCTTAGGAATATTCATGGAAGTCAAATCGGCCTTCACAACAGTCACCAAACCCGCAGCAACGCCAATGTAACTGTAGTTTGAATCAAAAAGACTGTTCTCCAGATTGGGTGGAATAAAAAGTGTTACATCCGACTGACCATTGAAAACACGGGTCGAGTCAACAACTGTTGCTGAGGTATCTGAGTCATCTGTTGCTTTATGCATGAATGTTCTCAGAATTGGGCCGTGGATCGGACTGTCAGAGGAATAAAATTTCAGGATGAAATCAGATTCTTCAGGTAACTCTAGTAAATAGAGCCAACTCCCTTCTGCCGTATCTCCCAGCGTTTTGACCAATGCGGAATCGATGGGGAACCGAAGGTGCATCAGTCCTGTGGTGTCACTGGAAAATTTGGAGGAAAGCCTTGGGTAATCGTCAGAAATCCAGTCAACATTGGTGTAGTTAGATCCCAGTTCCACATAATTGGAATCACGCCTGAAATAACCCATAGTGATTGTACTTATTTCCGGAATATTGCCGGAGAAGGTGCTGTCCAGTGTCAACTGGAAATAGCCACTATCTATTTCGAAGTTTGCCCAGTTCAAAATGGTGTGAGACTCAAATTCCAAAAGTGTCCGGGAGGCATCAAATTGTTCGTTACGTCCCGCATAGATGCTGTGTAGTCCTCCAAGGGTTGGCGGCACCTGGTATGTCTTAAACTGAAAAGAGGTCGTTGAAGCTACCTGAGACTGCAGCGGAGCATCATCCAGATTTATGAGAAAGGCTTCATTCTCACAGGAAATGAGGAATAATGAAACAATGGTGCAGAAAAATCTTGAGCCGAAATGATTCATTCGCTGGTCTTAGAGGTGATGAAAATTAAATTGAAAAACTTATGCGGAGCCAAAAGCCTCTTGAAGAATCTTATTAATACCGTCAGCGGTTGATTCAACTGAAGCTTCATCTTCGTTCTTTAGATTTATTGTTTTGAGTTTCTTCTTTATGCCAGCAATATGGGGTTTAAAGTCTGCATGGCTCGAAAGTTCCTTCGAAATCTTGGAATTAGGACCGTCTACAGCAATGACCAGATCTGCGTTTGTAGCAGCGACCGAAAGACAATTGAGTGAATCTCCTGCAAACTCTTTTGGCAATTCCACACCCAGTTTTTCGAAGGATGATTTTGACACTTTGGTATACTCATTAATGGTGTGAATAAGCTGAACCGTCTTGATATTCTTATAGAATTCCTGATTGGCAAAAAGCTGTTTGTAAAGGATCGGGACAAAAGACGATTGCCAATCATTACAGATTATGATGTCAGGCGACCAAAAAAGATTCACCAGCATTTCGAGCGCTATTTTGCTGTAGAAACCGAACCGATCATCATTATCTGAAAGCGCTCGGCCGTTCTTCGATTTATAGAGAAGTGTTGTTAATGGTTGAAACCAGTCAGCATGTTCCATAAAGTAAACTTGGACTCTTGTCTTTGGAATAAAAGCTGATTTTGCGGAAGCAACTTCGGTCACACCACCAATCTCTGATTCGATCTCTCTGAGCCGAATTACCTCTCGAAGAGTATATTTGCGTTCACTGATATACCCGTACTTCGGGGAAGTGAGCCTGATGTCGTGACCGTATTGTTGAAGTTTGATTGGAACGTTTTTACAAAAAGTTGCAAGGAAGGATGTCTGAGAAAAAGGTGTAATTTCAGAAGCAAGAAAATATATTTTCATTTAGTGGGTCTCCAAAAAATCTAAATAAAATGGCAGGTTACAACTGACGAAGGTATTGCTGCGCCCGCTGATAATATTCGCTACCCGGATAGTGGTCCACCAGCTTCTGAAATTCAGCCCTTGCTTTGTCGAAGTTGCCAATTTTCTGATAGCAGATTCCAAGTTTTAACTGTGTGTCGTCCCACTTATCCTGCTCCTTGAATTGGAAAACTTTTTCGAATTCAAGGATAGCCCGCTTATAGTTTTTCAATGCATAATACGATTCGCCAAGCCAGTACTGACTGTTATCGGCGAGCTTGTGACTAGGATCGCCTGTAACAAGACGCCCAAAACCTTGGATGGCCGACTCATAGTTACCGTCATTGTAAGCGCTTAGAGCATCAATATAGCTTCTCTTATAATCATCATTGTTGATCTTGGATGCTGAGACATCAACGGTACCTGTCTTCAAATCATAAAGTTCATTAAAACTCCGCGTCAGGGTAACAATCTTATTCTCAATCATCATCAGCTGCTGCAAGAGCTGGAAGTTGATACTATCAGTGTAAGCTGCTTTGCTCTCGAGAGTTCTAATTTTGTTCTGAAGCGTATTGACTCGGTTGATGAGTAAAATGGTGGTGCTGTCAGATTGAGCTTTCGCCCGGACCATACTCCCCATTGCATTTTCTACATCAGGGATGACAATACCCAGCAGCTGGTTCACTTGCGTCTCTAGCGAGGACACCCTATCGATTAAATTTTTATCCTGCGATGACTGAGTTTGAGCCGCGGCAAAAGCAGAGATAAACATACCACAGATAAAAAGTGGGAAAAGATGGGAGAATTGGGGGGCGAAGTTGCGATTCATGGTCACCATCAGACGAGTTCGGTTACTCATCGCGCTTAGACACTAGTAAATTTACCTCTATTTGTCAATTCCACCAATCTGTTTAGTACCCAAACTTCAAGCAGTTCCTGAGGGAAAGGCTGGTATATTCAATCGGTAGACTCGATGCTCATGTTCATAGCCAACCCCAGCATAGCATAACAGGAAACAAGGAATGTCCCGCCATAACTGATAAACGGTAAAGGTAAGCCTTTTACAGGAAGCAGATTCACTGTCATACCCACATTTACAAATATATGTGACATAAAGAGAGCCGTAATACCGAATAATACGAGGCTAGGGAAGCGTTCTGAAGTTTTATAGGCACGTTGAATCATGTCAAGCACCAGAAAGGCAAAAAGAACCAGGATGAATGCCACAGCGATAAATCCAAATTCCTCCCCAATGACTGAGAATATAAAATCTGTTTCTTGCTCAGGCAGAAATTTCAAGTGCGTCTGAGTGCCGTGGCCAAAACCTTTACCCCAAAGGCCGCCGGAGCCGATTGCTGTCTGAGATTGTATCACCTGATACGAAGCACCCAGTGGATCTCGGGTAACATCGAGTAGTACGAGAACGCGTTCCTTCTGATAGGCCCGCAGACTGTTCCATATTACAGGCGTTAGAAGACCAAGAAAAACGTTTCCGAAAAAATTAGCCAGCATGACCCGGAGTGTCGATTGAGAAAAGAACAGAATAACAGCAATGAAAATCATCCATGCTGTGAACGTGTAATAATTAAATGCGGTGATTATGCTGAAAATAGGTGCCAAGAGCAGAAATATGTGGAGAGGCTTGGCCCCTACCCAATAGAGCAGTGGAATAAGCGGTGCAACAATTATAACGGCCGAACCCAAATCTGGCTGCTTGGCTATGACCAAGGCAGGTATCATTACCGCAACAATAGGCACAAATAGAGACGAAACTTTCTTCAATTGAAGCCTATGGTCTGACAGGTATCTTGCCAACGCAATAACCACAAGCCACTTCATCACTTCAGCCGGTTGGAAGTTGACACTGCCCATGGATATCCACCTGTACGTTCCCGCAACAGGGTCGGTTAGATAAGGCAGAAACAGAGAAGCAAAAGCAAAGACTACAACAATGTATGAATATTCGTGAATTAACCGCTTGGGTATAGCTAAGAAAAAGAAAAACGCACCAAACGCCGGAAAAAACCAGAAAAGGAATTTAAAAAAACGAGATGAGAATGAAAACGAAGCACCACCTTGAGAAATGCTGTAGAGAGTAATAAGGCCAAAACCATTCAGGATGAATACCAGAACTAGCCAGTGCAGAGGGGCTTCTTGCAGTTTTTTATAGAAGTTCACAAATCAGCGCCCAAAGTGGCGTCTCCTACTCGGAAATATGATTTGATTAGTTTCGAAGCAATGGGTGCAGCGGTAGAGCCTCCTGTACCTCCATTTTCGATAATGAGGCTGATAGCTATTGTTTCACCTTTACCTTCAGCAAAACCGACAAACCACGCGTGAGGATCCCCATGAGGATTCTCTGCCGTACCTGTTTTCCCGTGCGCACTAACATTAGACGCCGCCAGTTCTTTATCAAAGGCGGTACCGCCTCTCTTGTTCACAACATCGAATGTCATTTTGTGAATGGTTCTCCATGTTGCTGATTTTATCGGTATCCTTACCATCCGGTCTTTCGTCCCGTTCTTCACAAGTTTTGGTCGATACTGATCTCCTTTCATAGCAACAATTCCAATAAACTGAACCATTTGCAGAGGTGTCACTAAAATGTCGCCCTGACCAATAGCAAGGTGCAGAAGAGATCCTTCGGCCCATCCCCACCGCCCGTACTTCTTGTTCATGTAAGCCCTTTCCGCTACCACACCATCGTTCTCATCCGGCAGATCTATCCCTGTAGGTGATCCAAAACCAAACAATTTCACATAAGCAGCCCATGTATCGATGTCCATTCTTTGGACCAACTGATAAAAGTAAACATTACACGACTCTACGATTGCCCTTGATAGATTTACACGACCGTGACCATCCTCTCGCCAGCACCCAAAAGTTCGGTCTCCAAATTCGTAACTACCAGTACACTGGACGCTCCACTTGTCATCCACCAGACCTTGCTCAAGTGCGGCGATGGTTGTTATCAGTTTGAATGATGAACCGGGCGGGTAGAGCCCAAGGACAGCCCGGTTGAGAAGCGGCCGACTCTCATCGGTGGAATAACTTCGCCACTTGTCCAGATCCATGCCGGCAGAAAAATCCCTCAGCGGAAAATCAGGCTTGCTGACCATGGCAAGGATTTCACCTGTTTCCGCATTTATAATAACAGCAGCACCACGTTTACCTTCAAGCAGTGATTCTGTTCTAGACTGCAGGCCCGAATCTATGGTGAGGTGTAAATTTTCTCCCGGACTGGAGGTGATCGGTTCACGATCGATTAAAATTCCCACTTCCCTCCCCAAAGCATCAACTTGCCTAAATTCGGCCCCTTTAACACCCCTTAGCCGATTCTCATATAATTTTTCTAGACCTTGAAAGCCAAGGTAATCACCCAAAGCATAATCACCTTCCTTCATGGCATTGAGCTCACTGTTATTTATTTCTCGAAGATAGCCGAGGATGTGAGAAGCTCTTACATTTTTCACATTGGGATAGAATCTCACCGGTAGTTTGGTAGAAAAAACACCAGGCAACTCATTTTTGTGCTCCTCAATTAGGCTGAGCTTAGCGATTGAAACATTCCTGGCAATGAGGGCCGGCAGGAAACGCCCCTGGTAATACTTCTTCAAATTCAGCTGAAGATCCCTTTTATCCCGATCGAGGTACTTCTCCATCATATCCATTTGCACATCTTCATCAATAAGTTCATCCTTAATAACTGATATGGCGTAAATGGACTGGTTGGCGGCGAGAATTTCACCTTTCCTGTCTAGGATATTACCTCGCGGTGCCGGTTGGGTGACCATGCGAATCCTATTCGCATCGGCCAAAAGACTGTATTTTTCATATCTGTAAATCTGAAGATAATAAAACCGCCCCAACAGCAGAGAAAACAAAAGCAGGATCACCAGAGAAACGACGTCTCGTCTTCGGGCAGGAATATAGATTTCTGTTTTTAGCACGGCGTCCTCACTTGGGCGGCGGTTTGACTTTGCTGAGAGGTATAATCATCTGAAGTATACCTATGAAAATGAATGTGTAGACTGCGGCAAAGATGTATGTCTGCCAAAAGATACCAGGGTTGGTTACATAGACAGACTGATAATTGACATAAATGAAAATAAAGAAATGAACCATCATTATCCCGACCCAAGCAGCATGAAAAGTGATAGGACTCATGCGGTTGTATCTTCCCTGAAGTCTCCCAACTAGGAATCCTGTAATTGACTTTGTAAGAGGGGCCAGGCCCATAAGCGAACCAGCACTTAAAAAATCTTCCACCAACCCAAGACTAAACCCGGCAATAATCCCTGCGAGGCTACCCCACCTGAAGGAAAGATAAACCACGAATATTAGAACAAAATCAGGCCGGAGGCCCCTTATGGTGAGAAAATCGCTTAGCATCATCTGAAGAAAAAGTGCAGCCAAACCGATCAGAAAAGGTAGTGCGCGATTCACCATTATTCACCGCTTATAACAAATAAATGACCCAATGTGGTGAAGTCTGTGTTGGCTTTCGCCACGGCAATCTTGTGCATCATTTCAGGCCGGTCAATAATACCTGAAACAAATCCAACTGCAAGGTTTGGCGGGAATATGTCGCTAAAGCCTGAAGTGATAATTCTTTCACCCACTTCAATCTCTGTGGCTTTGGGGATCTCCCACACCTCGAAAATGTCACCTTCTCTCCAGCGCATAATACCTGTAGTCCCACTTTTTTCCAGCTTGACGCTCAGCCGAAAGCTGTAGTCTACCATGAGTTGAACCACTGTTGTTGCCGGGCCGACTGAAACGGTTTTCCCCACCACCCCGTCAACACTTACCACGGCAAGGTTTGGCCTCACATCTTGTTGAGAACCGACATTGATATTCACCACTCTCATGAGAGGCGAAAGACCAGTGCTGACCACCCGGGCTGGTAGAAGAAACGTGCCAACCGATTCCTTATAATCCAGCATTGCTTTAAGACGCTCATTCTCGGTCTTGTATTGCAACAGTTCAGAATTGAGAAGAGAAAGCTGCACAGCCTTTGCTCTAAGAGCGTCATTCTCTTCCCGCAGGGTACCAATCCCCTGTACCCAGTTCACGGGTGCGTAAATGACGGACAGAACGGAATTGAACTTCCCACGGAGGATCTGAACATCAGGTGATTCGTTATTCGAGAGGAGAAGGAGTGAGAGCGCTATAGAGAAAGTGAGGGAGAACCAGTCACGATTATCAACAATAAAGCCGACGAGCTTTCGCATCAACAGCTACATAAGCACATCTGTGTACTTCTTAATGTTGGACAAAACCATACCGGTACCTCTCACCACGTCTGTGAGAGGATTTTCAGATAAGTTTGTCGGAAGATTTGTTCTCTCTCTGATATTTTGATCGAGCCCTTTTAGCATTGAACCTCCACCGGTAAGAATAATGCCCCTTTCAAGGACATCGACGGCGAGTTCGGGGGGTGTCTTTTCAAGTGCTCTTTTTATTACATCGACGATCTGAGTAACACAGTCCTTCAAAGCTTGACGAACCTCATCAGAGGAGACTTCAACCGTTTTGGGTATACCTGAAACCAAATCCCGCCCTTTTATCTGGATAGGCGCTTGATCCATTCGCATTGCGGTGCCGACTTTTTTCTTGATCTTCTCAGCCGTTGGTTCACCGACGTCAAGTTTGTGCTCAGCGCGAAACCATTGAACAATAGCTTCATCCATCTCGTGCCCGGCGATCTTGATCGTCTCTTTGGTTACTACCCCATTGAGGGCGATGACGGCGATCTCGGAGGTGCCGCCGCCGATATCCACAATCATATTCCCTACCGGTTTGGAAATATCTATACCGATTCCTATGGCAGCAGCCACCGGTTCTTCGATAAGGTAAACTTCCCTTCCGTTAGCACGCTCAGCAGAATCCCGCACCGCCTTTCGCTCTACCCCCGTTACACCGCTCGGCACACAAATCACCATTTTGAACCGTGCGATGGGACTGAAATTGATTTTCTTAACAAATCCTAGGAGCATCCCGTCTGTTGCTTCAAAGTCTGCAATGACACCATCCTTGAGGGGATTGATTGTTTCTATATCCCGGTGTGTCTTCCCAACCATCAAGCTGGCCTCCTTACCTACAGCCAGAACAGATCCGTCATTAATATTTCTTGCAATAATGGAAGGTTCATTAATGATAATACCCTTGGAAGGAATCCAAATCAGAGTGTTGGCCGTTCCTAAGTCGATAGCTATGTCGCCGGATACCCAGCCTGCCGAACCTATACCATTCTTGACTATATTCATCTACTTACTCGAAAGATGAAGGTTATGTAAAGTTGTCTCCTCGGATTAATCGCGGAGGCTCGAAATTACCTACAAGTTCTGTCTAAATCAATCATAATAGAGAGATTAGAATCGGTAGGGTCTCGCTTGTGCATTAAATTAGGCTAGGCAAAACGACAACCAAATATGGGAGTTTCTACTGATGAGTAAGATCACACTTTATCATAATCCCCGTTGACGAAAAAGCCGGGAAGCCGTGCAGCTTCTCAGGGAAAACGGAGTTGAACCGGAGATCATCGAATATTTAAAGAATCCTGCCGATGAATCGATGTTACGATCCCTGGCGGGAATGATGGGTCTTAGACCAAATCAGTTTATCCGGAAAGGCGAGGCCGAGTTTAAAGCACTCAACCTGAAAGACTCGTTTGAAGATGATGGCTCCCTGTTCAGTACCATGGCCAAGCACCCCAAACTGATGGAGCGACCTATTGCAGTCAGTGACCAGCGGGCTGTTTTGGGCCGGCCTCCGGAAAAAGTGCTTGAACTTTTAAAATAGGTTTGGACTGCTTTATGGTTACGTTTGTGGTTCTGGGAAGTGTACTACTATAATCTCAACACTTAGGTGGGCCAGTACCCACTTGCCTGTCACTTAATCCTTCGCCTAAATTTGCCTACTCGTTTTCAATGCTTATACACTGAAAGGACTTCGATTCATGACTGATTTTACCGTTCCCAAACCTGAAAATGATCCTGTTCAATCCTACGCTCCAGGCACGCCTGAGCGGAAAGAACTGAAAGCCACGCTCGATGAACTGAAAGGCAAGGAGATTGAAATCCCGATTATCATAGGCGGTCAGGAGATAAAGACCGGTAACACCCAAAAGTGTATCATTCCCCACAACCACAAGCATGTTCTTGCCCATTTTCATCAGGCCGGTGAATCGGAGGTAAAACAGGCCATTGAGGCAGCCGGCAAAGCGTGGAAAAGCTGGTCCACTACTCCTTTTGAAGAGCGGGCTAAAATCTTCCTAAAAATGGGGGAGTTGGCTGCAGGTAAATGGCGACAGATTCTTAATGCCTCCACTATGCTCAACATGAGCAAGACAGTTTACCAGGCTGAAATCGATTCTGCATGCGAAGTAGTGGACTTTTTCAACTTCAACCCCTATTATGCTCAGGAACTCAATACCTTTCAACCCATGCATTCTCCTCCTCCCATCAAGAACACGATCGAGCATCGACCTCTGGAGGGTTTTGTTTTTGCGGTTAGTCCATTCAATTTCACCAGCATCGGGGCCAACCTTCCCACAGCACCTTCTCTTATGGGGAACGTAGTACTATGGAAGCCGGCTTCCAGCGCTGTCTTCCCTGCATATTACCTGATGAAACTTTTCCAGGAAGCAGGCATTCCAGACGGCGTTATCAATTTCATCCCGGGACCAGGCTCTAAAGTTGGACCAACTGTTTTGCCGAATACCGATCTGGCTGGAATCCATTTTACCGGCTCAACAGCTGTCTTTCAGTCCATGTGGAAAACAGTTGGAGAAAACATCGCCGGCTATGCTACTTATCCTCGCATCGTGGGAGAGACGGGAGGCAAAGATTTCTGTGTAGCTCATGAATCTGCCGATCTCGACGCCTTAGTTACCTGTATGGTGCGTGGAGCATTTGAATATCAAGGCCAGAAATGCTCTGCCCTCTCGCGGGCTTACATCCCATCAACCATCTGGCCAGAGATCAAAGAACGGTATGTGGCAGAGGTGAAATCCATCAAGATGGGCGATGTAGAAGATTTCACTAACTTCATGAATGCAGTTATCGACAAGGCCGCTTTCGACTCTATCGTGAACTACATCGACTATGCAAAAGAATCGTCCGACGCCGAGATTCTCACGGGCGGAGGATATGACGACTCGGTTGGTTACTTTATTGAACCGACTACAATCATTACTACCAATCCCCATTTCAAAACAATGGAAGAAGAGATATTCGGCCCCGTCCTGACTATTTATGTTTACGATCCAAATGAATGGCAGGAAATACTGCAATTGGTCGATCAAACATCCATCTACGCCCTGACAGGATGTGTTGTGTCTCAAGATAGAAAAGCCATCGATGATGCCTCACAAGCACTCACTCACGCCGCAGGAAATTTTTATATTAATGACAAACCAACAGGGGCTGTGGTAGGTCANCAACCATTCGGCGGCAGCAGGGCATCAGGAACGAACGACAAGGCAGGTTCTATCTGGAACCTAGCNCGCTGGGTTTCCCAGAGGACCATCAAGGAAAACTTCGATCCCCCCAAAGATTATAGGTATCCATTCATGGCTGACGAATGATCAANTTAATCCAAAAGATTCTCGGGTTCAGAAGCTTCTTCGGCTTTAGTTANCATCTAACCTTTTCCAAGNAACTCCTGTACGTACCGTTTCGGTATGGAGTTATTATAGAATAATACACAGACTACGAAAGGCGTGAATAGATATGAACAGAACACGGGTTCTAATTATGGGAGCCGCCGGGCGTGATTTTCATAATTTCAATGTAATATACCGTAACGATCCTCAAAGTAAGGTAGTTGCCTTCACAGCAACGCAAATCCCCAACATCGAAGGACGGTTATATCCACCCGAGCTTAGTGGTGAACTTTATCCCGATGGAATTCCCATTCTGGATGAGGTTGATCTGTCTCGACTTATATCTGAATTTAAGGTTGACGATGTTGTCTTTGCTTACAGTGATGTTTCTCATGAATACGTCATGCACAAGGCGTCAGAAGTCCTGAAGTGCGGGTCAAATTTCAAGCTCTTGGGTGGCGAGAAGACAATGATCAAATCTAATAAACCGGTAATAGCAATCGGCGCTGTCAGAACCGGATCTGGGAAAAGTCAGACGACTCGGCGAGTGGCAGAAGTACTGACCAATGCAGGAATAAGTGTGGCTGTTATTCGTCATCCCATGCCCTATGGTGATCTGAAAAAACAAAAAGTCCAGCGATTTGCCACCATTGAAGATCTGAAGAATTATGACTGCACCATCGAAGAGATGGAGGAATATGAGCCTCATATTGACCGTGGATCGGTAGTGTTCGCTGGTGTTGATTACAAAGCTATCCTTGACAAGGCTGAAAAGGAAGCGGACATTATCCTCTGGGACGGCGGCAATAACGATATGCCGTTCTACAAGCCAGATCTCTTTCTTGTGGTCGTGGATCCTCATCGGCCTGGACACGAGCTGTTGTTCTATCCCGGCGAATCGAATCTCCTGATGGCAGACGTGGTAGTTATCAACAAGATGGACACGGCCGAACCTGAGAACATCGCAACAGTAAAGGCTAACATAGCTTCGGTTAATCCCGGTGCCACCATCATTGAAGCTGCATCACCTGTAACAGTTGAGAAACCTGATGTTATCAAGGGAAAGCGGTGTCTCGTGGTGGAAGATGGTCCCACTCTGACGCACGGTGGAATGAAGTTTGGCGCTGGCATAGTAGCAGCAGAGAAATTCGGCGCAACTGAAGTCGTTGATCCAAGGCCGTGGATCACCGGCACAATCGCAGAGACATTTGAGTCTTATCCTGACATTGGAAAACTGTTGCCCGCCATGGGCTATGGCGAACAGCAAATAAAAGATCTGGAAGCCACTATCAATGCCGCCGATTGTGACGTAGTGATAATCGGAACACCTATAGATCTGCGAAGACTGCTTCATATTGAGAAGCCTTCGGTTCGTGTAACATACAATTTGAAAGAAACTGGTAGACCGACGGTAGCTAATGTACTTGAACCTTTCACGAAATGACATCAAATAGAAACAGGACCACCGTTCTGGCACTGGGCGGAAACGCCATCTCTCCCAAAGGAGAAGTGGATACTATCGCCAACCAATTCAGCCACACGCGGGAAAGTCTGAGCGCCATCAGGCATCTCATTTCGGAAGGGTACAACCTTGTCATCACCCACGGCAACGGTCCTCAGGTGGGGAATGCTTTACTAAGAACGGAGCTGACCGCTGATAAAGCACCTATCCTCCCTTTAGGAATTTGTGTAGCGGATGTTGAAGGGGGCATGGGATACATGATCCAACAGTCTGTTCAAAACCTTTTGAAGCGAGAAAATATCCATAAAGATGTGGTCACCATCATCACGCAGGTATTGGTGGACAAGAACGATCCTGAAATAAAAAATCCATCCAAAGAGATCGGCCAACGTTACGATGGAAAAACAGCTTCAGCTTTGGCTGACCGTTTCAGCTGGACTGTAAGAGAGACATCCTCCGGAGACTGGCGACGGGTGGTCCCTTCTCCTAAACCGATCTCAATCGTAGAGGCAGATGCCATCCGGGAACTGGTGGATGCAGAAAAAATTGTGATCGCCGCCGGTGGGGGCGGCATACCCGTCTACACCATGGAAAGTGGTGACCTGGAAGGTTTTGATGCCGTTGTAGACAAAGACCTTGCATCAGCCATAGTGGCACACGAAATTGGCGCCNGTGATTTTTTCATACTGACAGATGTCAGAACTGTATTTCTAAACTTCGGACAGAAAAACGAGATGCCTATTCACCGCATGACAGTAACGGAGGCACAAACATACCTAAAGGAAGGACAGTTCACACCCGGCACCATGGAACCAAAAATTTCCGCAGCTATGGATTTCATCAATAGAGGCGGGGAGCGTGTACTCATCTCAGCCATCGATTCCTTAGCTGAAGCACTCCTAGGAGAAACAGGCACGGTCATAACCAATTAATCATGAAGATTCACGAGTATCAGGCTAAAGAGATTCTCAGGCAGAACAGCGTCCCGGTACCGGTGGGCACCCCAGCTTTTTCTGTTGATGAAGCTGTGAAAGCAGCGGAAGCAATGAGCAGCGATCTATGGGTGTTGAAAGCACAAATTCACGCCGGCGGCCGCGGCAAGGGCGGTGGTGTTAAGATTGCCAAAAGCTTAGAGGAAGTTCGGGAGTTGGCTGGTCAGATTCTCGGGATGAACCTGGTGACTCACCAGACAGGGCCTGAAGGCAA
This sequence comes from Fidelibacterota bacterium, assembly GCA_002729175.1. Taxonomy (GTDB): domain Bacteria; phylum Fidelibacterota; class Marinisomatia; order Marinisomatales; family S15-B10; genus UBA2125. The sequence goes on along the minus strand of PBTS01000026.1, from coordinate 46,428 downwards.
AGAGGTGAACCGGTTACTCGTTGAAGAAGGGGTAGACATTGCCCGGGAGCTCTACGCCGGAATTGTTCTTGACCGTTCTACGGAGAATTTTGTTTTCATGGTATCCACGGAAGGAGGCGTTGAGATCGAAAAGGTTGCGGCGGAAACGCCGGAAAAGATAGTGAAAGTGTGGATCCATCCAGAATTTGGCCTTACCACATTCCAGGCACGTCAACTTGCGTTTGCCCTGGGGCTGGAGGGCGATCAGGTAAAGAATGGCGTTAAGACATTTATGGCTCTTTGGAAAACGTTTGATAGCTACGACTGTTCCCTTGCTGAAATCAATCCCTTGGTAGTAACAGGTAACGGACAGGTTATGGCACTGGATGCTAAAATGAATTTTGACGATAACGGTCTTTATCGTCACAGTAATGTTGAGGAAATGCGGGATACCTCAGAAGAGTTACCCAGTGAAACGGAAGCAGCCAGCTACCAGCTCAATTACATCAAGCTAGATGGAAATGTAGGATGCATGGTAAATGGTGCCGGCCTCGCCATGTCCACCATGGACATCATCAAATTGTCAGGTGGTGAGCCGGCAAATTTTCTCGACGTAGGCGGTGTGGCCAATCCTGAAACAGTATCAAGAGGTTTTAAACTGATTCTGACTGATCCTAATGTTAAATCAATCCTCATTAACATTTTCGGCGGAATTGTCCGGTGTGACCGTGTGGCGCAAGGTGTTGTTGATGCGATGTCAGCAATAGATGTTAACGTGCCCGTTGTGGTTCGCCTTGAGGGGACAAACGCCAAGGAAGCCGCCACATTACTGGAAGAATCCCCTCTCGATTTCCTCGTCGCCATCAGTCTTAAGGACGGTGCCGAAAAAGCAGTGGAGGTAGCACAGGAATGAGCATCCTCCTTGACAAAGATACCCGGGTCATCGTCCAGGGAATTACCGGCAAGGAAGGCTCTTTCCACACTGAACAGATGATTGGCTACGGCACAAATGTGGTGGGCGGTGTCACACCTGGCAAGGGCAACCAGACCCATTTTGACTTGCCTGTTTTCAACACCGTTGCAGAAGCAGTAAATAATACAGATGCCAACGCCTCTGTTATTTTCGTCCCTCCTCCCTTTGGCCCCGACGCCATTATGGAAGCTGCCGACGCCGGTGTAGAGTTAGTGGTATGCATTACCGAAGGCATTCCTGCCGCTGATATGGTAAGAGTGAAAAACTTCCTTCATCGAATGAAAACAAGAATGATTGGACCAAACTGTCCTGGCATTATTTCTCCCGAAAAAGCAAAGATCGGCATCATGCCANGTTTTATTCACAAAGAGGGCTCAATCGGAGTTATCTCAAGAAGTGGCACGCTCACCTACGAAGCAGTATATCAGCTGACGGAGTTGGGTATCGGTCAGTCCACCTGTGTTGGTATCGGCGGCGATCCCATCATCGGTAGCACCTTTATAGATCTGCTTGGACTCTTCGCTGAGGATGACAGTACCGAAGGTGTCGTTCTTATTGGCGAAATCGGCGGTTCAGCTGAAGAAGAAGCGGCAGCATGGATGCAAAAGTCCGGTTTTGACAAACCTGTTGTGGCATTCATTGCGGGACAAACAGCGCCCCCAGGAAGAAGAATGGGGCACGCAGGAGCCATCATCGCTGGGGGAAAAGGGGCGGCGACTGATAAAATGAAGGCCCTCAGAGATGTTGGGATTTCGGTGGTGGCAAGTCCGGCCGATATTGGAATTACGATACAGCAACAATTGGGGAATTAAACTTGGGAAATCATACTTTAGCGATTATAAAACCAGACTCAGTCAGTAAAAACAATACAGGGAAAATCATTGATCGAATTCTTGACAGCGGTTTTCAAATCCTCGCCATGCAACAAATAATGCTTACCAGGGAAAGAGCTGAAGCTTTCTATGCCGTTCATTCAGAGCGGCCTTTCTTCAACGACCTTGTGGAATTCATGACTTCAAAACCGTGTGTACCCATTGCACTCAAAAAAGAGGATGCTGTTACATCTTTTAGAGAATTAATAGGTGCCACAAATCCTGATGAAGCTGATGAAGGAACAATTCGAAGAGATTTCGCTGAGAACGTTCAGAACAATGCTGTTCACGGATCTGACTCCGATGAGAATGCTGTAAAAGAAATTGCATTTTTCTTTCCTTCCCTCGAAATTCCCATCGGCTAAACGCCCATTCAGTACATATGCCATCCTCGAAACTATATATTCCTTTTCTATCTGTTCTTTTATTAACATTAACAGCGTGTGAGAGCTACAGCTCACACCAGGGGACGGTTGGCAACTATTACACCATTCAAATTGAAAAGCCTTTGGGTGTGGAAAATCCGTCTTACGGTTGGGATATCCTCTCTTTCCCAGATGAAAGTCTGCTCACTTACAGTGATCTCTACATCCGCCAAGAAGGGCGCGAAATGGCCTTTAAGCCAGATGTCCCCGGTGACTACAAATTTGAATTTATCGTTTTCAATGACACTGGCGAGGCTGTGGTTACCAATGAATATCATTTCAAGATCTCCTCTAGCGCCATGGCTGAGATCTCGGTAGACTCCCGCCTTGCTGAAACAGAAGAAGTTGAAGAAACGGTGACAGCCGAAGAAGTTCCAACGCCGGAACCACCCGCGGAAAAAATAACGCCTCCCCCACCGACTTCTACTGTAAAAAATGAAGCTAAACCGGTAAAGAAAACGGCACCAAAAGTAGACGCGTTAGCTTCTGTCGAAGGAAGATTTACCATACAGATCTATTCCGAATCAACCTTAAGAGAAGCTGAAGTAAAAATGGACGGTCTCAGAAAATTGGGCTACGATGCCTATATTCAGAAAACACATTTTGAAAAAACAGATGAATTGTGGTACAGGGTTCGGGTTGGTGCCTTTAATTCACGGATTGAGGCAAAGAAAGCATCATCTGAAATCAATGCAAGGACCGGTCTCGTTTCTTGGNTAGACAAAGTCCGAGTGGATCAGTAGTTCAATTAAATTAGTTAAGGGATAATAAAATGCAACCTATGAAACTTCACTTTGATGTCAGGGATATCTTTCGGGCACCACGACTTGCGCTGGGAGGAAAGAAAATTTGGATTCTTCTTCAGGCAAATCTTGTGGGATATGTTGCCTACTTTGTTCTCACTCATCTCTCTTTTCTTGTAGACGGCTGGTCCATGGGAGAGGTATGGGCTGAGTACGGCCTCTATCCATGTCTCTTGGGAAATGATTCCGGTGTGGTAGCCTTGGTTATCTGGCTGTTGGGGTGCCTCGCCTGGTTTGTTGCTATTCTACTGGGTGCTACTGCTGTAGCCCGAGTGACTTACAAGCAGCTCAAAGGAGACGAGTTTTACTCCTCCGGCGACGCATGGAAGTTTGTCAAGAAACACTGGCATGCACCTGTTTTTACTCATCTCTCCATTGCTGTTATTGCGCTCTTTTTCGTTGTTATGGCTGCTGTCTTTGCTCTCTTCGGAAAAATTCCGTTTCTCGGTGATCTTTTCTTTGGCATACCCTACCTACTCTGGTTCTTCGGCTCTGTTTTTGTGGCTTACACAACAGTTGTTCTGGTTGTATCGATCTTTTTCACCCATGCCGTTGTGGGCACTATGGAAGAAGATACAATGGGCGCCGTCTTCCAGAATTACTCCATAACCTGGTCGCAGCCGTGGAGAACACTTCTCTATCTCCCCTTAATCTATACACTTGTTTATGCTGGTATGGCCATTTTCTCTTCTTTCATGTGCATGGGTTACGGCCTGATCAATATTGTTTTCGGGCATGATTCNCTAATGGGTTCAAAACTTCATAGAATGGTATCATGGGCCTCTGACACGGTTTTGGAACCTATCTCTCCCATCACAGAAGCGTTTAATCTTAACGATGTACACTCCTATCTCCCGGATGCATCTGGGGCTCTCGGCCCAATGGAATACTTCGGCGCAGTATTCGTTGCTCTCTCGCTTTTCTTAATTGTCGGCACCGTACTCTCATATGGACTCAGTGTGAAGGTTGTGGCTCAGACGATTGCTGTGGTAATTTTCAGGATGAAGACCGATGAGGAAAATCTTCTCGAAAGGAAAGATGAAGAAGAGCTGGAGCTGGAAAACGAAAATGACTGGTCCTTAGATTCAGATTCTTCAACGGATGACGCTGAAGAAGAGACGGACGAATCAGATGATGATGAATCAAATGATGATTCAGACAAAAGTGCTGATGATAGCAATGAAAATGAGGGCGAATCGTCCGAGGAAACTTAATTACTAAGGCAATAAAGCTGTTGAAAAAGGGGCGACATGCCCCTTTTTTCTTATTCAGTTGATCCATTTCATTTCGGCAGGAGTACTTGACTTGCAGTTTATTCAAAGGGTAATTTGAGGACTATTGTAATGAGATTATCTCGACGAGAACTTTACGAATCTTCAGGAGAGTTTCAGCGTACTGTATCGATCAGTAAACTGGGACTTGACGATTTATCCTTATTAAAAGATAATCTTCCCGTAACAATGAAAATCAAAAGAAGTAACTCTACTCTGGATGTACGAGGTGAAGTGACCGCTGATCTGAAAGAGACCTGTGACCGATGTCTGGAAATTTACGATAAAACTATAAAGGGTTCTTTCCGAATACTTGTGACTGAAGACCCTTCTATGTTAAATGAGACCTCAAATTTTGACATAATGTTTTTCTCTACTGATCAAAATGAAATTGATATATCACCTGCTTTACGAGATTCGATCGTTCTCGAAAGGCCTATGAAGGAAATTTGTAGTAAAGAGTGCAAAGGACTATGTGCCGGGTGCGGCGTAAATCTGAACACTTCTAGTTGCAAATGCAAAAAGGAGGAGATGGATGAACGTTGGGCTCCTCTGAAAGAAATAAATCTGTCTGACATGGAGAATTAATATGGCACTTCCAAAAAGAAAACAGTCAAAAGCCCGCGGTAGAAAAAGGCGGACACACTGGAAAACGAAGGCACCAACCATCTCAACCTGTCCGCAATGTAATCAACCCAAGATGCCCCATAGGGCATGTCCCAACTGTGGCTATTACAGAGGCAGGCCGGTAACTACGCCTACCAGCTAGCAATCACGATGAGAATAATCGTTGATGCCATGGGGGGTGACCACGCACCGTCAGAAGTCATCAAAGGTGCTCTGGAAGCCGTATCAATTGATCCTTCAATTAATCTTACTCTTACAGGCGATGAGTCCAAGATCAAAGAAAATTTAACTGATTCAAATGAATCATCTTCTGTCGATATTCATCATACTTCACAACAAGTAGAAATGACGGATCGGCCCTCTCAAGTGATGAAACAAAAGCCAGATTCTTCAATTGTTTCCGGAATAAATCTGATAAAAAAAGATAAAGCGAAAGCTTTTGTGAGTGCAGGAAGCACAGGGGCTATCTTGGCTGCTTCACTACTTCTCCTTGGCAGAATTGAGGGAGTTAAGCGACCGGGGCTGGGTGTCTTCATACCTGTAGGCAAAACCGGTTTTGTTCTTTGCGATGCCGGAGCTAATTCAGAATCCAAACCGACTCACTTCGTTCAATTTGCCACAATGGCATCGAAATATATGTCCCACATTCAAGGAGTTGAGAATCCTTCAGTAGGACTACTGAATATCGGTACTGAGAAAACAAAGGGTACCGAAGTTTATGTGGAATCTCACGAACTGATGAAAAAATGTCTTCCGTCATTCAAAGGAAATATTGAAAGCAGATACCTCTTTGAAGGAAATGTTGATGTTATAGTTTGTGACGGTTTTCTGGGCAATAATATCGTGAAATTAGCAGAAGGGTGGATAGCCCACGTCCATCGGGATGTTTCACAACGGCTAAAAGATCAAGTCAACTCGGCTAAAGAAAAAAAACTATTCAAATCCATTTTCTCCAAAGCCATGCAGCACTTCGAATACGAAGAGTACGGTGGTGTACCCTTGCTTGGTGTAAACGGTGTTGTTATCATTTGTCATGGTAGTTCTCCAGCCCGTGCGATTAAGAACGCCATATTTGCAGCAAAAAAATGTGTCGAGACCGATCTGATTGGATCCATAAGAGATGATATATCATCAACTGTCTCGCTAATTGAAAGATACACATAGCTTTGCAAGCTACCATTTCAACCGTTTCCCATTATCTTCCCGATCGCGTCATGACGAATGCCGAACTCGAGCAGATTGTTGACACTTCTGATGAATGGATTCAAAGCAGGACCGGCATCTTGGAGCGCCGCGTTGTGGCTGAAGGAGAAGCCACATCCCACATGGGAATCAAATCTGTGGAACAGATCCTGCAAAAAAGCAGCACAAGTGCTCAGGAGATTGATGTCATTATTGTCGGTACCATTACACCTGATATGTTTTTCCCCTCTACTGCCGCACTTGTCCAAGATGCTATTGGTGCTACGAACGCCTGGGCGTTTGATCTAAACGCCGCATGTTCAGGCTTCATTTTCTCTTTAGGGATCGGAGCCAGCTTAATTGAAAGTGGGAAACACAAAAAAGTGTTGGTCATCGGTGGCGATACTATGACTTCTGTTTTGGATTATGAAGATCGAGCTACATGTGTTCTTTTCGGCGANGGNGCNGGAGCCGTGCTTCTTGAACCAACTAACGATGAAAACGGGATTGTTGATTCGGTCATGTNCACGGATGGCAGTGGTGGTAACCGGCTATACATGCCGGCCGGAGGCAGCCGCCAGCCCGCAACCCTCGAAACGGTAGAGCAGCGACTTCATTATCTTAAGCAAGACGGCCGAGAGGTNTATAAGTCGGCGGTTCGNGGAATGGCTGATGCCGCTCANGCACTNTTGGAAAGNAANNACTTCTCAGCTAAAGATGTGACCCTTTTTATTCCACACCAAGCTAATAAACGAATTATTGATGCCAGTGCNGAGCGNCTGGGTCTCAGTAAAGAACAAGTGTTTATCAACATAGACCGAGNTGCCAACACCACNGCCGGCACCATCCCCATCAGTTTAAGTGAGGCCGTCAATGAAGGCCGGTTGCTAGAAGGAGACCTTGTCGTCCTNGCGGCGTTCGGGGCAGGGTTTACCTGGGGAGCTACCCTCGTNAGATGGGGAAAGTGCGTATGANTACGNCTTTCCTCTTTCCGGGCCANGGTTCCCAAAAAGTTGGGATGGGAAAAGATTTGGTTGAAACCTCCGNTTCAGCAAAGAGACGATACGAAGAGGCCAATGACATTATGGGCATGGATCTAGCTAAACTCTCTTTCGANGGACCAGAAGAAACTCTTCGGCAGACCGAAGTCACTCAGCCTGCACTTTTTGTTGTCAGCGTTGTACTGGCAGAACTTGTGATGGCGGGAGGACTTACACCGAGTTTTTCAGCCGGGCACAGTCTCGGCGAATATTCAGCACTGACAACCGCTAATGTTTTCACCTTCTCAGAGGCTCTGACACTGGTCAAACTCCGGGGTGACGCCATGAGCCAAGCTGGACAGGAACGCTCCGGTACTATGGCTGCCGTTATCGGACTTGATGCTGACGCTGTGGAATGCATCTGTGATGAAGCGTCTGAGGGAGCGGAAGTAGCGGTACCGGCGAATTTCAATTCTCCGGGGCAAATTGTAATTTCCGGGAATGTTGATGCGGTAAAAAATGCCATGAAGCTGGCAACAAAATCAGGCGCCACAAAAGCAATTGAACTGAACGTGAGCGGAGCTTTCCATTCTCCACTTATGGAGACCGCGAAAATGTCCATGAAAAAGGCACTTGATGAAATCAGCCTGAGCCGTGCACAGTTTCCCATTGTGATGAATGTTTCCGCTGAGGCTGTTTCGGAACCGGAAAAGATTAAAGAAAATTTGATTCGCCAGCTCGACAATCCGGTCCGGTGGATTGAAACTGTAGAAACCCTCCAGGATTTAGGAGCAACTGATTTTGTTGAAGTCGGTCCTGGCCGCGTCCTTCAGGGACTAAATCGCCGCATAGATCGTACCCTTTCAACAAGAGGCATAGAGCGGTTTGATCAGATAAAGGAGTTGGCCCTTGCCTGAAGTTAAAACGGCATTCATCACTGGTGCTTCCCGCGGAATTGGTCGTGCTATTGCTAAAAAGTTTGCTGAGAGTGGCATCAAGGTGACTTGCACCAGCAGAACTGCGAAAGACCTTGAACAGATAGTTTCTGAGATTGAAGAAAACGACGGAACCGCACTGGCTGCACCTATGGATGTTTCGGAAATGACCGCCTTTGAAGAAGCTGTGAAAAAATCTGCTGAAAAGTTTGGAAGCGTTGATGTGCTTGTAAATAATGCAGGCATTGTTAAAGACAACCTTTTACTCAGAATGAAAGAAGGAGACTGGGATAGTGTGATCGATGTGAACCTCAAAGGATGCTTCAATGGCATTAAGGCAGTCACACCTCACATGATGAAAAACCGTTTCGGCAGGATTATTAATATCACATCAGTGTCAGGTATGATGGGAAATCCGGGGCAGGCCAACTATTCAGCAGCAAAGGCCGGCATAATCGGCCTCACAAAAACCGTCGCTCGTGAACTGGCATCACGTAANATCACCGTTAACGCCATCGCCCCGGGTTACATTGATACTGACATGACGACTGATTTGAGCGATAAAATGAGAGAAGAAATGATCAAACAGATTCCCCTGGGGAGAATTGGGAAAACGGAAGAGATTGCCGCAACCGCACTATTTCTAACTTCCGATGCAGCAGCTTACATTACGGGTCAGACAATTGCCGTTAATGGCGGTCTCTACATGTAAAGGAGAAAANAGATGTCCAGTTTCGACAAGGTGAAGGAAGTTATCATGGACAAGCTCGGTGTTGATGANGATAAGATCAATATTGAAGCATCGTTCGTTGATGATCTTGGCGCCGATTCACTTGATACGGTTGAGTTGATTATGCAGCTCGAGGAAGAGTTCGGCATGGAAATTCCTGATGAGGAAGCCGAGAAGCTTACCACTGTAGGCTCCGCCGTAGACTATATAGACTCTCACGCNAACTGATAANNGTGCCACGGCGCGTCGTGGTCACAGGGATGGGAATTGTTTCCCCATTCGGTGTNGGTGTTCNTCATTTCTGGGACTNTCTGCTCGCTGGNAAAAGCGGGATATCCACTGTTACCAAATTCGATACCTCGGATTTCGCCGTCAANATTGGCGGTGAGGTAAAGAATTTCCAGCCCGAGGACTATCTCGATAAAAAGGAGATNAACCGCCTNGACGAATTCGCNGTTTTGGCCATGGCCGCTGCAGATGAGGCATTAAAGCATGCCAATCTGGAAAACGGCATTAATGACATGGACCGATTCGGTGTCATCCTCGGTTCAGGCGTGGGCGGTCTCCAGACCATGGAAGACCAGAACCGGAAAATGATTAACCGTGGTCCNCGTGCCATTTCNCCTTTCTTTATCCCCATGTTCATTCCNGACATCGCACCGGGATATATTTCAATTCGNTGGGGAATGAAAGGNCCAAACTANAGTGTTGTTTCAGCATGTGCCAGTGCCACNAACGCAATCGGCGACGCCTACAGACTCATTCAGTACGGAGACGCTGATGTCATTCTTACCGGAGGTTCCGAAGCTGCTATCACACCTATTGCCTATGCCGGTTTTTCAAACATGAAAGCTCTCTCAACCAATAATGATGAACCGGAGAAAGCATCCCGGCCGTTCGATCTGAAACGGGACGGTTTTATCATGGGTGAAGGGGCAGGGCTTCTGGTGCTGGAAGCGGCGGACCATGCCACAGCCAGGGACGCTACTATTTACGGTGAGGTAGCCGGCTACGGCGCCACCGGCGACGCCTATCATATCACTGCTCCCGCCCCCGGCGGCGAAGGTGCTGTTCGTGCCATGGAAAGAGCAATCTCCGACGCTGACCTCAATCTTGAAGATATTGACTATATTAATGCACATGGCACGTCCACGCCGTACAATGATAAAAACGAAACTGCAGCTATCCGGGAACTGTTTGGGGCACATGCCGGCAGCTTGAGTGTCAGTTCAACCAAGTCTATGACCGGGCATCTTTTAGGAGCCAGCGGTGGGATCGAGGCCGTCGCTTGTATCATGACTATTCTAGAAAATAAGATCGCTCCCACTATCAACTATGAAACGCCCGATCCAGATTGCAACCTCGACTATACACCCAATGTTTCATCGGAGAGAGAGGTCAATGTGGCTATGTCAAACACTTTTGGTTTTGGTGGACACAACGCCGTTCTTATTGTAAAGCAGTGGAAGGACTAAGCCTGCTCAAAAAGTTTTACAGACGACTTATTTGGCGCTTCGTTCACAAGGATGGACAACTCATAGAGCTTCAGCATGCACTCAACTATTTTTTTCGCAACTCCTTCCTACTTAACACAGCGTTAACACACAAATCAAAAAATTCCGAGGTTACTGGAAATTACGAGCAGCTGGAGTTTTTGGGAGACGCTATCCTTGATCAGGTGGTGTCGGATCTGCTCATCAGGGAATTCCCTCAGGCAAGAGAAGGATTGCTAACTCAACGACGGTCAACACTTGTACAAAAAGGATATCTGGCTAAGATGGGGGCCTCCCTGAATCTCTTGAAGTACATAACAGCGGGCCCCTCTCTAGACCTGAATCATCCGAAAGTGTCTGAGAAACAGTTGGCAAATGTTTTTGAATCGATCATTGGCGCTATGAGGCTTGATGGCGGATTTGAACCGTGTATAAATCTAATTTACAACACGGTTTGGAATAAAAGGAGAGAGGCGTGGAAGACACTCAATTATAAAGGTCTGCTAATTGAGCACTGTCAGGCTAACGGTACGGAAACACCCCGCTTTATAGTTACTGACACGGAAGGTGCCGAACATGAAAAGATCTTTGAAGTAACGGTAAAAATTGATCGAAAAATTTACGCTTCAGCATCCGGGCCAACAAAAAAAGTCGCTGAACAAGCGGCTTCTCAAATAACATTGGAATCTTTTAAATCCTGATCAGACGCTGGAAGCTCCTTTTTCAATTTCCATTAGCTGATCTCGGATCTTTGCTGCCTGCTCATATTCTTCATCTTCAACAGCTTCCTGCAATTTCTCTTTGAGGATTTTACGCCGGTTGTTATCATGACTATGGACTAACTCTTCAAAACTGACGGAAGATTGTTCCTCATCTTCCACGCCTGCTTCCTTCATGACAGATTCATCAACGAAAATTGGCGCTCCCAATCTCAACGCAACCGCAATGGCATCTGAGGGACGTGAATCAACTTCAGTTTCATCGTCTCCATCAAGATCTATCCTGATACCGGCGAAAAAAGTCCCTTCAGACAGATGGGTAACAACAACTGCTTTAACATCAACCTCCATCTCTTCCAGAATAGCGGTCAGAAGATCGTGAGTCATGGGCCGGGGCGTGTCCACCTTCTCCATGGCAAGAGCAATGGCCTGGGCTTCGAAAGATCCTACAATGACCGGTAGCTTTCTTTCACCGCCGCCGATCTCCTGCAATACCACGGCGTACCCTTTGCTTGGTGGATAAAAAGAGATTCGTGTTACTTCTACCGGTATCATTGATAATGGGTTCAAACCCACATTAATTTAGGTGATCACTATTCTCAATGCAACCTTCTTAACTGATAAATTAGTCATTTTCTGCAAGTTTCGCTTTCAGCGATTCTATCCTTTCCACAGGTGTAGGATCAACCCCATGTAGCACAGCACACCAGTAACTGACCCAGTCTCCGAAATGGACAAGATAGAGTAACCGTTCCGCCAGGGAAGTTCCTCGGCTCCGGACTTCTTCCTGATAGCAAACTGTCTCGCCAATCAGTTTACGAGTCAGTGATTGTCGCAGCGTAGTTCTCTCATGCTGGTCTTTATCAATCAACCAGATAATTCCCATCCGTTTCAATAAGTCGGGATTATTCTTGTACCCAACAATTTCATTGTGATTCATTTCCGGTAAGGTGTGGTGAAAGGCAACCATTTTTCCGTTTTCTTCCAATTGCCCGCGCCATCGAAGTGCTACAGCGCCTGTGTAACGAGCATCACCATAGATGATCGGTACTGAGTCATAAACAGTTTTTGCCAAAGCAAATGTGGGATTACTGTCAGACGGTTCAGAAAAATCATCCCTCAGTTGTTTAAAACGGTCGGAGGCGTCTTGGAGGTCTTTGTTGATAGATTTGTCAGTTAAATCACACTTTTGCAAGAACACAAGGGCAGGAATGGAAACATAACCAAGAGAGGCTCTAGGTGGATTCCCGCCGGGAATCTTGATGACATTACCGTCAACGTCATTTAACCTCGATTCCATTTCCCCTCCGGAGGTGATACCAGCAACCTTTGCACCCCGATTAATGGCATCTTTCAGGCACGATAGGGTCTCCTCAGTGTTTCCGGAGTAGCTGACACAGATGACCAAGGTTTTGCCATCAACCCAGGCAGGCAGACGGTAATCACGGACCACTTGTATGGGTGTGTTGGCGCTGTCCACCGTGAGAGCCCGAATAAGGTCTCCGCCTATGCCCGAGCCACCCATCCCAGCGATCACAACTGAAGATATATCTGAAAAATCCCCTTTCGGATCGTAACCTTCTCCAATAGCCAATGCAGCTTCAATCTGCTCAGGAAAGTTGACTATCTGAGAATGCATATCTGCCGGATCAAGCTTCCTGAAGTCCATGGCTAATGCTTCCTTTCTATCACCATCTGCACAAACAACTCAAATTTCTCTCGCTTATTTTTAGGGATATTTTCCAGGAATGAAAGTGCCTCATTCACCAGTTGTTTCACTCTTTCCTCCCCTGATTCTTGAATTCCGTTATCTCGAAAGTATTGACGCAATGCCGGCAATATCTCTTCGCTTAAATCTCCTCCGCCGAGACCGGTCCTGAATTCAGACCACTGAGAAGCATTCTCCTCTTCAGCACTGCAAGTGAGAAATGTTTTTTTTCCCGCCAACACATCAGAGCCAAGGCTCTTCCCCATATTATCTGAGCTTGAGTAGATCTCAAGAATATCATCCTGAATCTGAAATGCCTGCCCCACCCGTTCGCCGAACCGCCCAGCCCGATCAGTCTGATCCGCAGATGCACTGCCCACGATGGCGCCGAGCCGGCAACAGAGGGAGAGAAGTGTCCCTGTCTTGAGCCGGACCATCTCTAGATAATCATCCACACTAACCGCTTTATGGGATTCAAAATCCTTGTCCAGTGCCTGGCCTTCGCACAGCCTCAGTGTTGCCTTTGAAAAAACTTTCAAACATTCTGTTGCCGCACTATCAAGACGGGTGAGCTGATCATAGGCCAGGGAAAAAATGCCGTCACCAGCCAAGATGGCCACGGAGTCATCCCAGTGTTTGTGAACCGTCTCTTTACCGTGTCGAAGATCATCACCGTCCATGATATCATCGTGAACAAGAGAGAAGTTGTGCAGAATCTCAACAGCCATGGCTGCCGGCAGAGCCTCACTCTCACTGGCACCGAAAGCCTCGGCGGAAATGAATACTAACGAAGGACGAAGACGTTTCCCCTTACCGGAAAGAATGTAACGGATGGGCTCATATAGATAGGCAGGTTCACCATTTTTACCAATATCCAAAAGAGCCGCATCAATAAGATTTCGGTATCGTTCTATTTGGCTGGAAAAATCATCAGCCATCAGCTGGAATCTCCACATCACCTAACTCACTGATCTTATCCAAAACAAGCTTTTGGATTTCCTTCATCCTCTCTTCACTTTTCGCTTCAAAACGGCAAACGATTACCGGCTGAGTATTGGATGCCCGGACCAACCCCCAACCGTCAGGGAATCTGATCCTGACACCATCAATGTCCAGACAATCGTAATGTTCATCAAAATAAGTCGTTGCCTCCATGTTAATCCTGAATTTTTCCTCATCATCCGAACAGTTGAGTCTCATTTCCGGTGTGGAGTGATACTGAGGTAGTGCCGCCACAAGCTCGGAAAGTTTTTTATCCTGGCGAGACAACATTTGAATAACCCGTGCTGATACGTAAATAGCATCATCATAGCCGAAATAGTCATCAGCAAAAAAGAGATGGCCGCTCATCTCACCACCGAACCTACAGGAGAGTTCTTTCATTCTCTGTTTGATTAGAGAGTGACCCGTCTTCCAGATAACTGGTTTTCCCCCCAGCCGGATGATCTCTTCCTCAAGTGCCTGTGAGCACTTAACATCAAAAAGGATCTCGTCTCCTTCATTCACGATTTCGGGCAACATAAGAGCCATGATCTGATCGGCAAATATGATCTCTCCATTTTCATCTACCAAACCGATACGGTCGGCATCACCATCATAAGCGAGACCGGCGTCAAAGTCACCACCTTTAACCGTTGAAATTAACTTGGCGAGATTCTCAGTAACAGTTGGATCCGGGTGATGGTTTGGAAAGTTACCATCCACATCACAAAACAGTTCGGTCAGATCGGCATCAAGTTCATTGAAAATTGTCGGAGCAGCGAGACAGGCTGCCGCATTACCACAATCCATGGCTAGGGTCATCTGGCGGTCAAACGTGATTTTGTTCTTAATCATTTCAATATATTCATCCAGAATCTTGTATTTCACTTCAGTCCCTTCTCCACTCTCAAAATCATCTCGCTCCATGAAGCTTTTCAGTTGCTGGATCTGATCTCCGTAAACCGCCCCCTTATTCAGAGACATTTTGAATCCGTTCATATTTGCAGGGTTGTGGCTCCCAGTAATCTGAACTGCGGCACCAGCATTCAGCTTCCACATGCTGTAATAATTGGCAGGAGTGGGTAGCGTTCCAATATCAATGATATCAATTCCTGTTTCCAAAACGCCTTCCTTGAAAAGCTTTTTTAGCTGGGGCGTACTTAACCGGACATCACCGCTAAGAGCAATCTCTCGCACACCGGACTGTTTGACAAGCGTCCCAAATGCTTTGCCGAGTCCTGATACAAACTCCGGAGGAAAATCTTCCTCAACAACACCCCTTATATCGTACTGCCGAAAAACGTATGGATTCACTTTCATGGTGTGATTCTAAACAGTCAGTTTACCGAGTACAACAGCCTCTGAGGCACCCGTCACGGAAGGGAGATTGCCCGGGATTCCCTTCAGATGTGCCGCCCCCAACATGGCAAAGCCCAGCGCTTCCTTCATGAAAGGATCGAAGCCGAGCTCATGAGAAGTGAGAATGGAAACAGAAGAAAATTCAGTTTCTAATTGACGCATCACAGATTTGTTGTAAACACCTCCGCCTGAGATTATGAATTGTTTAACAGTTTCAAACGGAAGGAACTCTCGGCAATTTACTGCCACGCTCCGAGCGGTAAAAAGGGATAGTGTTGCCAGAACATCATTCACTCTCCAACTGTTCATATCAGGTAGTTGTTCCGAGATCCAATTAGCACCAAACTCATCTCTGCCAGTGGATTTGGGTGGTGGTGCTGTTATGAAGGAGTGACTGAGCCATCCCTCCACTGATTCCTCGCGAGCAGTACCAACCTGAGCCATGGCGCCGTCCTCATCAAAATTATTCCCCGTTAGAGCTTTTGACGCTTCATCCAACAGTGCCATGCCGGGGCCCGTGTCGAAGCCAAGGATCAACTCATCTGAAGTTTTGGGAGGAAGGTAAGTAACATTGGCAACGCCGCCTAGGTTCAGGCAGACAACGGCCTCCTCGGGGTGCTGGAATAGCCATTTGTCCACTATTGGAATGAGGGGTGCGCCGGTACCTCCCGCGGTAATGTCGGCGGTACGGAAATCTGAGATCACCGGCACATCGAGAGCTTGAGCCAAAAAGGACGGTTCCCCAATCTGGAGAGTCGACTCACCACTGACATGATGAACGGTCTGTCCGTGCATAGCAACGGCATCTATGTCATTTAGTCCGTGCCTTTTCAAAAACCTGGTTGTCTCATTTGCCATGAAACGACCCAATGAATCATCTGTTTCGGCAATCATTTTTTCATCAAGCTCTAGGCAAATTTCAACATCGGTTCGCATTTTTTCGCTGTAAGGGGCTGAGCCTGTTTCCAAAACATTAATTTTCGCAGATTTCTTTCCAAACTCTACCTCTGCCACACAGATGTCCAACCCATCCATGGAGGTACCTGTCATGAGTCCGACCATGGTGAGACGCTGTTTTTTTCGGAGGATATTCAGATCAACCGACATTTAGTCGTCTTTCGGTATGACTATTTTGTTTCGATGACAAATCGTAGGAAACCGTCATTATCATCCAACGTCTGTCTGGCTGTGTCGTAATCACACTTCTGGTGGTGCATAACGATGGCTGTTTTCACCTCTTTCCCGGCATCCATGAGCAAATCGTTTGCTGAATCATAGTCCAGGCCTGTTAGCTGGGAGATAATACGGTTACCTCTGTCCACCAGCTTTTCATTCACAGCTTTGAGGTCCACCATGAGGTTGCCGTAAACTTTGCCGAACCGTACCATAGTGGCAGTTGATATCATATTGAGTATCATTTTTGTGGCGGTGCCCGATTTCATTCGGGTAGAGCCTGTAATAACCTCCTGGCCCACATCCACAGCTATGAGAACGTCCACATCAATTTCCACAATAGGCGAAGGATTGCATATCAGAAAAACAGTAGAAGATCCTTTGGTTTTCGCATATTGCAGGGCATGGAGCACATAGGTTGTTGTTCCACTGCTGGCAATACCAATGACCACATCCCCTTCACGAACGCCGATTGATTTCAGGTCCCGTTCCGCATCTTCCGGTTTGTCTTCAGCACCTTCAATGGATTGCCTTAAAGCTTCTTCTCCCCCAGCAATAACGCCCTGGAAAAAGTCAGGCGGTGCCGAAAATGTAGGTGGACATTCAGCAGCATCCAAAACACCCAAACGACCACTCGTACCAGCACCTACATAAATAACATGATGCCCGCCCCTGATGGCATCCACTGCCAGATTCACCACCTTTTCCAACTGAGGAAGCACTTCACGAACAGCCTCCGACACTGTGCTGTCTTCCCTGTTGATGATTTCCAGAATTTTAGCTACTGACTTGGAATCGAGATCCATGGAAGAAGGATTTTGCTGCTCCGTTGCCAGAGACGATCTGTTCAGCCTTTCAGCCATTATTCAACATGGTCATCTTATCTTGAAAAAGTTAATCACCCTTCACTGTCTCAATGAAGTGTATTCCATTCCCCGCTGAACAGCCCTTTACTCAACTGATTTTGTGTAAATTGTCCTATGTTAGAAACTTCTGTCGCAATCATTGGCCTGGCTCTATCTGCATTTTTCTCAGCCACTGAAATTTCATTTCATCAAGCAAATCCTCTCCAACTGGCAGTCTGGCGCAAGCGAGGATACAGAACTGTAAACCTTACTGAGCAATTTCTGGGCAAACCGGACAGATACTTAATTACTGTTCTAATTGGGACAAATCTGGCAAATGTTTTAACCTCATCTTACGCCACTATTTCACTCCTGCGTTTGGGTCTGCCGCAATTGTGGATCGTTATAACAATATCAGCTGTTATCCTAGTGTTCGGTGAAATATTACCAAAAAGTTTTTCCAGGGAACGGGCCAATTCAATGGCTGTCTTCAACACGCCATTTCTTAGGACATCGGAGATTCTCTTCACTCCTATTGTCTGGCTTGCTCGGAGCTACGCATCCCTGTTTCCTGAAGGCAAAGAAAAGTCATCCACACACTTTTTGAATCGAAATGAATTGAAGATTCTGTTTGATGAAATGGAAGTGAGTAAAGAGTTGGAAGCAGAAGAAAAAGAGGTGATCACAAATATTTTTGATTTTGGTTCACAACCGGTCCGAGTAGCCATGACACCCCGCGCCGACATTATAGGTCTGCATGAAGACACCTCTGTTGAAGATGCCGTTCAACTTATGTCTTCCACCGGACTCTCCAAACTGGTCCTTTACAAAGATTCGCTCGATCAGATCCGGGGAATCATTTTTCTTCATGACCTTTTCTCGGAGTCAGAATCTCTCCTTGAAATTGCTCACCGACCACTCTTTATCAGCGAAACAATGGCGTCCAGCGAAGCACTTCGGGAATTGAGGCGATACCGATCAACACTCGCCATTGTTGTAGGGGCTGATGGAAAGACCTCCGGTCTGGTTACGGTTGAAGATCTCATTGAAGAGCTATTTGGTGAATTTGAAGATGTGTTTGATCAGGAGACGAAACGGGTATCCCGACTGTCTGACGGCAGTTTCGTCGTGGACAGTCGTGTAGATTTGGAGGAACTTGAATCGGTATGCGGCGTCAGGTTGACGAAAGGAAATTATGAGACAATCGGTGGTTTTGTCATCCAACGGCTGGGAAGAATTCCTATGCCCGGGGAAAAATTAGTGTCAGCCGGTTGCAGAATAAAAATTCTCAGATCCACTCCAAGTCAGATTGAGCGAATCCTTATCAGGCAAAGAGCAGTGGGAGATTAAGGTTCTCGTCCCCACAGCTTTACGACTGCCACTGCAACAGCAGCAGCCAGCAAAATAGACACCCCCACCGGCAGGTAACTGACAAGAGAATATCCCAAAACAAGACTGATAACCCCTGTGGTTAAAGCATAAGGCAACTGAGTCTTGACGTGATCAACATGGTCCGAGCCAGAAGCAATTGAGGAAAGTATTGTTGTATCAGATAGGGGTGAACAGTGGTCACCAAATACACATCCCGAGAGTACGCTGGCAAAAGTTGCAAGATATATCGGTTCACCAACAAGAGAATTGGGGTCTCCTCCCAAAAGGTTGAAAGCCAACGGTACAGCGATGGGAACGAGAATAGGCATTGTCCCCCAGGAGGTACCTGTACAAAAACTGACAACAGCCGCGGTTAAAAAAGTGATCGGTGGCAAAAGGGCCGGTGTGAGAAAACCTTCAGTTAAACTTATGATATAATCGGCCGTCTTAACTTCCCTGCAGATATCTCCCAGCGTCCAGGCTAGAACAAGGATCATACAAGCCATAAGCATTGACTTGGCTCCCTTTACCCAAAACTCCAGGCTTTCCCTTAAAGTGAGAAGGTTTCTTCCATAAGAAAGAAAAATAGCCACAAATCCCGCTATAAAAGAGCCCCACATTAGGGCCCGGTATGGATCGGAGGAGCCGATGATATTTCTGATGGAATGATCGTCACCGGGTGCCAGTGCGTCTGTCCCAGTCTCGTACAGTCCGATGATAATTATGACAACAAGCAAAAGAACCGGCACCATGGCGTTTGTCCAGTGTGAAGTAGCTGACTTCAATCCCCCATCTTGGGACAATTCTGTATCTGTGAGAGGTTGTGCACCATCAGCCAGAACCTTCCCTTCATTGAGAGCACGACGCTCCGCTTTGAGCATATTGTTATAATCACGGCCTGACCAGACCAAGAAACCCATGAATACAATGGTGATAATGCAATAGAAAGAGTACGGAATGGAATTAAGGAATGTGATGTAAGGGTTCTCCACAATACCGTATTCTTTATATGGTGTTTCCAAGAGCGACATCTGAAAAACGGACCAAGTGCTGATAACAGCAAGACTCGCCACCGGTGCAGCGGTGGAATCAACCAGGTAGGCAAGTTTCTCCCGGGACACCTTGAGTTTATCGGTGAACGGCCGCATCATGTTTCCGACGAAAAGAGTGTTGGCATAGTCGTCAAAGAAAATGACCACTCCCATGAGCATAGTTGCCATTTGACTTCGCTTTCGTGTATTGGCATACTGTGAAGCACTTTTTACCACTCCTCCCATTCCGCCGTTTGCACTGACCACACCGATGACACCGCCGAAACCGAGGGTAAACAGCAGTATAGCCGCCTGATCAGTATCAGTGACGGAATTCACAATGTGAGTATCAATGGTCTTAAGAAGCCCTTCCAAGGGGTTATACCCCATGAGCATGGTAGCGCCGATCCAAACACCACAAAACAGTGAAAGAATCACTTCCCTTGTAATGAGTGCCATGGAAATGGCAAACAACGGAGGTATAAGGGAGGAAAAAGAAACCCGGAAGTCTGTCACATTGCCCGTGGGAACCAACAATTCCCACACGACAAGTGCGATAAATGCAACGATAAGAGAAATTTTACGGGTCTGTCCGTTCACAAAGGGGGTCAATATAGGGGGTGAGTTATCAGAAGAAAAGTGATTTTTCCTCCCTTTTTCATATTGCTCTGAGTAATTTGACTGAACGATGAAAAGGATTGATTTCTACATAATTCGTCAATTCCTGTCTCTCTTAGGCGTCTCCATCCTTGGATTCCTGGTTATTTTTGTTGTAGTAGATGCAGTCGAGAATATGGACAAGTTCATCGATGCTGAGGTTCCCGGTAATATTATTTTTTCGTATTATATCCATTCCTTGCCGTGGTTTACAAGCATTGGACTACCAATGGCGGTGCTTGTCTCCACTATCTTTACTGTAGGCCTTCTTTCAAGAAGAAATGAACTCACAGCCATGAAGGCTTCAGGCGTCTCACTTTACAGAATAGCAGCACCGCTTATCATATGCTCCATATTCATTAGTGCCGCCTCATTCTTTTTCGAAGACCGCGTAGTAACAGCCGGAAACCAGAAACGACGTGAGATAGAAAAAGAATACGTGATCAAGTCGCGTGACAGACGCTACTCAACAAAAAAACGGGATATCTTCCTGAGGAAATCTGACGACTTTCACATCGCTATTGATCGATACACNCCAAAGACCCTAAAGGCCGCNGGTGTTGTGATCCACTTTATGGAAGATGGAAAGCTTACNCGGCGCATTGATACAAACAGAATGACCTGGCTTCCACAAGATGGAAAGTGGAGACTGGAAACATANGCCATTCGCGAATTNCACCCTGACGGCTTCGAGACNGCCGTTCATTTCTCCCGAAAGGATACTGTAGTAACCGTAAACTTCAGCCCGGAAGACCTGACGAGGCAGGCAACTTCTCCCCAGGAAAAGAACTATAGCAATCTAAAAACATTTATCGCTGAGTTAAATGAGAGCGGTGTGGACACAACNCGTTGGAAAGTTAATCTTTACGGCAAGATTTCTTTCGCATTCACCAATGTAATTGTTGTTCTCTTTGCGTTTCCACTCGTGGCATTTAAACCACGCACAGGTCTCGCCTTTGGTGCCGGGATGAGCGTATTTGTGATCTTCGGNTACTACGCCTTTATTCGGTTCGGNCANACGCTTGGNTANAAGGGGATACTTGAGCCNGTNCTNTCGGCGTGGATCGGCAATATTGTCTTTTGTCTGGGAGGAATTATACTGCTGATGCGGGCCAGAAAATAGCTACTGGCTGGGAGGCGCCTTATCCTTGCGNCCCTTAAAACTGGTGATGGCCACNCCGAAGGAAAAAGAAACCCCTTTCATACTGTGAATCCAAGTACCGTTCCGGAAAGAAAGAGCAAAATCATANATAATAGGTCCTGCGTGGAAACCACCGCCAAATCCAAGTTCTTTAACAAACCTTCCTCCATACATGTATCCTAACCTTAGAGGGAAAGCTTTGAATCGATTGAACTGAAGCCCNGTTGANAGCTTCCACCCCTGATGAACTCCAAATCTGTCGTCAAAACCGGCTACGAGATCACTTGCAATAATTAAATCCTGATCCAAACGCTTTGATACTCCTATTCTAANTAGTCCGGGATAACGCATTTTGAACTTTCGTTGCTGCCCGTTTTCAAGCGTATCTTTAACAATATATTTTTTTTCTTTGAAAAGGTCACTCCACTGGCCGTTACTTAGTTTATTCATTGTAATGGAGTCTGCCTCTATCTCGTAAATCAGACCATCACCTTTAGAGACTACACTAGCACCCCATTCGTCTCCCTCTTGGACAATTCCCGGTAAACTGTTGATCAATAATTCAGGAACTTGAAATGCCGACGGCCCATTCCACTTTATTGTTCCGAATGCATTGATAAGCGAGAAACCTAGTCGCATGCCGTTGAACTCTTTGCTGATAAGACCCAGATCCATTGCCACGCCACTTCCACCAATTCCTTGACGAAGGAAATAGCGTGCACGAAGATTAAAGTTGGTGGGCTCTGTTGTAAATTCTGTAAAGCTGGAATCGGGATCGATTCCCGTATAAACAAGACCGTTAAGGTACTTTAGAGACACTCCCCATGAAAAATTTTTCGTTGGAACAGCAAAAGAAAACGCATGTTCTGATACAAGCATACTTTCCCGATTGTATTCAAGATCAATGGGNACACCCACTTCGTTACCTTCCAAAAGTAGTTGAACTAATCCTTCAGGAAGAACCAAATCAAAAACACCAACCAAATCGTTGGTAATTGCCATATTCCCCGAAGCGTAGCTCAATAAAGGAGCAACGTGGGCATCTCCAAAAATTCGAAATCCGTCCCTCAACTGATCATAAAGCTGATTTTTTCCTTTTTTCCCTTGAGATTCCAGGTCCTTGCCACTGAATTCCGTCAAGTTCTCCAAAGAAAAGAAATTATTACCGATTCCAAAATTCACTGTTGCCAACTGCCACATAAATGGTTTATCATGCTGAAAGGCAAGGTTTGCCGGGTTTACTCCAACAGCATGAACACCATCAGCCAGTGTTGTGTAAGCACCACCAAGACTTACCATAACAGGATCACGTTTGATCTGCCCCAGACCAAAGGCTTGAATCAAAAACAAAAGAAGAGTGATTCGAGTAATTCTCAATATTTGGTCCTCATAAATACTCTTTTTTTCCTCTTTTCATTTGGCTTCGGTTTTACCTGATTGCTTAGGAAATTTGTTTCGCCTTCTTTTATAGTGAACCAAGAACGGCTCATATCACAAACATCCTTGGTACAGTCAGTGCTCTCTTCACTATTACTGCCACAGATCCTGAGCCAAACTGTAATCGTGGAGTCAACAGAAATTTCATCTGCTAAAGATGCCTTTGTAAGTTCCCAGTCCCAGAAATCTTTCGGCTCACCTTTCAATTTCTCTGGTTCTTCGTAACTGTTGTTAATTTTTCCGCCGCTGATGGACTTCCACACTCCATCGTTTCCGGAACAAACTTCGGGGAGAGAATCAGTGGAGGTAAATAGTTCAACAAATTTATCTGAATCTGGATCTGTCAGCTGTGTTCCCAGAGACTTCCATTCGATTTTTTTAGTTTCACCTGTAAGAAGTGTCTCGCCTCCATTAGGATAAATAACAACTATCTCATCTTGAGCTTTTTCACTTAAACCTTCAGTCTGTAACTGAAAAACAATATAAGATTCTATAAAAAGTGTGTCTTCTAAAGAAAAAGAAACTGTCGATGGGTCTTGACCTAAGCTGTGCTCAACTTCTCCAACAGTTTCACTGGTCTTTCTAAATGTTACGCTCGGTCTGATATAGTGTTTACCTATGTCAGTCAAGAGATGCATTTTAGTACTGTCAAGTCCAGATGTTGATGTCTGTTCCCCTTGAAGTTTTACAGCGTATGGTGGCACATTACTCTCAGGATAATAATCTTTAGGACTGGGAAGAATAATTTTTAAAAGTGTATCGATGTAGGAAATAACAGTATCAGTTTCGCCAGGAACATGTTGGATCAAGTACGCAGAGGAATCACTACAACCGTTTTTGTCATAAATAACATTCGAAACATAATAGGATCCATCATTTTTCATCAGGTCATCACATTTATTAGTTAATACTTCAAGGGTATGTTCTGCTGTCCATTTCGTAGGAGACAATGTGGTATCGTTTACTCCATTTTCAGTGTCCTTTACCAAACTGTCCCTCCAAGTAGCCAAAGTTGAATCAGAACTACCAGTTGGGAAAATATCTCTATTAGACATTAAAACGGAAATGTCTCCTCCTAATGGAAAACCATTTTTTACAGAGGAGGTCATAAGTGCTTCACTTACAAAATTCCGGAGCTTTTGGCGGGTGTCATGTTTCCACTCATCTATAATTGTGGATTGGTTTGGAATAAATGTCATCGAAGAATCAACACTAATTTCAAAAGGTGCAATAAGTTCGAAACTTCCCTTAATTGCCGCTCCTATATCGAGAGTTGACTTCCCATCAATTGCTGCCGCCGCATCCACTTTGATCGTTTCAGGACCCAAAGCCAGTAATTGAATAATAGTTTGGGAATTCTCAGGCATAGGAACATCTTCCCACCCATCACAGACAAGTTCCTCGGTTACAGGATGGTATCGGCAAGTATCTGGTGTCTCTTCATTGAAAGGCTTATAGTTTATTAGAGTGGTTCCCTTTTTATCCAGCCTGATAATAGTTTTAACGGAGTCACCTTGGATAGTAGGTGATTCGATTGTTGCGATCACAGGAACTACAACGCTATCACCTAGTGGTGTGAAACCCTTAATCTTAAGGTCCATGTCTACAGGAGCACGAATCTGATTAATCATTATAAACTCTAAACTNATNCCNCCAAAAGTCATACCAGTAAAACCTGTTGGCATTCCACTGATGGTATCTTCAACGGCTGGAAAGGGNCACTCAACTNTTGCTGTTAATGATCCAAACTCCATAGTACCCACCTCTAGACCAAAACCAAACCTCCAATCCTGTTCTGTCGCAATGGAAAACCCGATTTCAGGATAATTAGGATATTGTGCATCAACATAATCTGCACTCGGAGTTATAACTTGAAGATCAACATCAAACTCTTCAACAGCTAAAGGATCACTTTGTGTCTCACCATACTTACCAGATCTATGCTTAAACTCATATTCGCTAATATCTATTGTTGTCTTTTCGTATGTAGCGCCTTCCTTAAGAATTGCTTCATACTTCACCGAATCCTTTCCAGTCGGCGGATGAAAGTTTTTAAATGCTATTTTAAAATCAACTGGGAAAGGCAAAGTACTTTCAATTGTCTTGCCATCAGGGCCGAACGTAAACTTATTGCTGTCTCCGTATGCTTGATCTTCTGTACCAACAATTTTCCCGCTATAAACGGCATTAGCACCACACTCTTGCTCCCCTCCCCCATTATCAGAAAAACTGGGGGGTTCAAATACTGAAGGGTCAATCATTGGTTCGTTAGGTTTAATTTGAACCACAAGACTATCGGGGTCGGTAATTTTGAATCCAAAATCCAATGTAATGGTGGGTGTGTTTTCACCTATGAGAACATCATCTGAATCGGCAGGTCGATCCCAATTTAATAAAAGACTGAATTTTAGTGTTCCGTCAACCAATGATGAATCTTTCAAGAATGTTGTCTCTTCTTCACTTTTCCAAGCGTTCGACTGATCAGAGCCCTTGTCATGTTCATGAACAGCCAGATTTGTCTCTGCCGTTGATCCTGTCGATTCTGTAAAAATCCTTACTTCGGCTGAGGTTATACCAGTATTGTCAGGAAAATCACTCACAGTAATTTTTGAAGTGAATACATTGTTGGGGTCATCAGCTTCGCCTGTAATGACGATCTTTTGAGGAGAAAGAAAGGTTATCTCAGCATCATCAAAAGCACTATTTAGGGGTATGGCCGAAATCTTTTGTGGAAATTGATCATTGATTGCTTCTTCCAAAGGCATCACTACAGCATTCCAAGCACTACCATTCACTGTAGTGCCGGAAGCCTGAGTAAATGCTTCTATAGGAAGAGAGATTGAGGTATCCAGTTCTACAGGAAGAGTTAAAATATCGGCTATGGTTGGTACTGATATTTCTTCATTGATGGCATCGGGTGATGCACCTGCTACCGTTAAATATTCTCTCCCTATTGTTTCTTCTGTAAGCTCCCCACCAAATTCAATCTGGATCGTGCTACTGTCCGTCGAATCAATTTGAATTATCTCACCATCAACAATGTCCGCAAAAGCATATTTGGCATCCAACAGTGGAATGGTGAGATTAATGTTCCATTTGGGTACTTCGAAATCGGAGGGGTTCTGGAAATCGCAGCTCAAATGAAGAGCTAACAAGAAAAAGGGGACGATCGGTAAGGATCGTTTCATGGGAAAATTACGAGGAGAGCTTAGGTTCCCTCCTCCCAGGATTCCAGATATGTTTTCTGTTTGTCGCTGAGAGTATCGATCTCAATGCCCATTGATTCAAGCTTCAACGCGGCCACCAGTTCATCTATTTCCCTAGGGACTTTGTGAACTGAAACTCCAAGATCATTTTTCACTGTGTATTCGGCCATGAGAGCTTGCACTGAAAAACTCATATCCATGACTGATGCTGGGTGACCTTCCGCCGCTACAAGGTTGATAAGCCTTCCCTCTCCAAGAAGATAAACTCTGTTACCATTCTTCAAAATGTACTCATCAACATAATCGCGGACACCTTCATTCACCTCTCCTGAGATTTCTTTGAGGGAGTCGATATCGATCTCGACGTTGAAATGGCCCGAGTTAGCGACAACAGCACCGTCTTTCATCTTTTCAAAGTGCTTTTTCTCAAGAACTGTTGTATTCCCTGTGACAGTACAAAATATATCACCTATGTCAGCAGCTTCTGTCATGGACATGACATCAAAACCGTCCATGGCCGCTTCCAGAGCTCGAAGGGGATCTACTTCAGTCACGACCACATGGGCACCCATGCCTCTGGCACGGTTCGCGAGACCCCGTCCGCACATTCCGTAACCACCCACTACAAAAGTCTTCCCCGCCAGCAAAATATCCGTGGCACGGATGATACCGTCCACAGTAGACTGTCCAGTACCGTAGCGATTATCGAAAAGGTGTTTTGAGTCAGCGTCGTTCACAGCCACAACGGGAATCTTCAACGCACCTGCGTTCATCATGGCTTCCAGTCTAATAACACCAGTTGTGGTTTCCTCCATACTACATTTTACTTCAGGGATCTGATCAGAATAGTCAGAATGGAGCATACTGACAAGATCAGCACCATCATCAAAGGTGATCTGCGGTTTGTGCTCAATAGCCGCTTTGATATGGGCATAGTAAATGTCATTATCCTCACCGTTTATGGAGAAAGTTTTCACATCAAAATCNTGCACCAGTGAAGCTGCCACNTCATCCTGCGTAGAAAGTGGNTTGGANGCACAAAGTAGCGTATCGGCACCACCTGCATTGAGNGTTCTCATGAGGTTCGCCGTCTCAGCCGTTACATGCAAACAAGCTGAAANCCTTGTTCCTTCCAACGGTTTCTCCTTCTCAAAACGCTCTCGGATTGAAGCGAGAACAGGCATATGTCGGTCCGCCCACAAAATCCTTTTNTTNCCNGCAGGTGCGAGGCCCAAGTCCTTCACATCATNGTCTGACATTTNTTTATCCTCTCCCGTTTAAATANTGCTTNAACTGTTCAGCTTTATCCAGTTTTTCCCATGTAAAACCGTCCTCTTCTCTACCAAAGTGGCCGTAAGCCGCCGTCTGTTGATAAATCGGTTTCTTTAGATCCANGACATCAATNATTTCTTTCGGTTTAACAGGAAAATGATCGCTCACAATTGCCTCAAGCTTTTGATCCTCNAGAGCACCGGTCCCAAAGGTATCCACATTAATGGATACAGGCTNCGCCTCACCAATGGAATAAGCCAGCTGNACTTCACATCGCGAAGCNAAACCGGCAGCAACCACATTCTTAGCAATATANCGTGCCATATAGGACGCAGATCGGTCNACTTTCGAGGGATCTTTTCCGGAAAAAGCACCGCCNCCGTGGCGGCCGTAACCGCCGTAAGTGTCCACTATAATCTTCCGGCCAGTGAGTCCCGTATCNGCTTCAGGGCCGCCCTTTACGAAAGCACCAGTGCTATTGATGAAATATTGCGTCCCATCGNTAAGCCAATCCTTGCAAACAGGTTNAATAACCTCGCTCTTAATGGATGAATGTATCTCGTCATTATCCACATCGGGATCATGCTGAATAGCAACTACNACTTTTTCCAATCCTACTGGCTTGTCATCTTTATAACTTATGGAAACCTGTGTTTTTCCGTCCGGACGGGACCACGNAAGTGTNCCATCTTTTCTGACATCAGCCAGTCTTTTCGCCAGACGGTGAGCCAATGTAATAGGCAACGGCATAAGAACATCCGTCTCATCACAGGCATAACCGAACATCAAACCCTGGTCGCCGGCTCCTTGCTCTTTGTCTTTAGATGAATCGACACCTTGAGCAATATCTGGNCTTTGCTCATGAATGGATGTCAGCACTGAGCAATCTTCATAATCAAGGCCGTACTCCGGGTCAGTGTAACCAATATCTCCCAATGTTCTCCTCACTACCTTCTGAACATCAGCATAGCAGTCAGTGGTCACTTCACCGGATACAAGAACAAGTCCGGTTGTGGNAAGCGTTTCACACGCTACACGGGCATCGGGGTCCTGNCCAATAATCTCATCNAGAATTGCATCGGAAATCTGGTCGCANACNTTATCGGGATGACCTTCTGTCACAGACTCGGATGTAAAAATCCTGCTTTTCACTTATTTTTCTCCCTCATTTTAAATCGACTACCTCGGAAANNAGANANNAACTTACTCCACTTTCTCGAGGAAAAACAACACAAATGTCCATGCCACCTAACCCTCTTCAACCAGCTGNTTNTCCACAGTTTGGCCNTTTATATTGGCNTTCCACAAAACAATACTCTCCGAAATGTGGGAGTCGCTGATTTTTGCGCCGTCCATGACTGTTACATTGGGCCCAACTGTGGAATTNACAATTTCACAGTTTTCACCAATATAAACAGGTTCAACAAGGGTGCTCCCATCGATAGTTTTTNCGGAAGGTTTAAGAAGCGCCCTATTCGCTTCCAGAAACGTCTCNGGGACACCGCANTCGTGCCATTTGGGAATATGTTCCGCNGTGACNGTTTCGNTGTTCTCCACCATCAACTGTAAAGCATCGGCAAGCTGGATCTCTCCTCTTGTGGTGATCTCGTTATCCATGAGATGTTTCACNACGTTCCACAAAGGGCGCTGACTCGANAGAAAGTAGAGACCGATAATGGCCAGATTGGAAGGAGGATTATCCGGTTTCTCAAGAACATTCACTATCCGATCCCCTTCCACTTCTACAATCCCGAAACGTTCAGGATCCGGTACCTCATTCACCGCAATTCTGTGATTATCCGGCCTGCAGAACTGCTGAAAGTCAAGATCGTAGATGACATCTCCCAGCTGAATCAGGGCCGGTGCGTCACTCTCCTCCAAACCTTGAAAGACGGCATGTCCCAGACCAAGCGGTTCCTGCTGAAACGCGAAGGTAAATTGAGCATCAAATTTGGAAACGTGGGCCTTTAGCTGCTCCTCAAGATATCCTGTAACAAGAACAATCTCATCAAACCCCTGTTCAATGAGCGGTTCGAGGATGTGATCAATTACAGGCTTCCCCGCTACCGGGAGAAGACATTTTTGCCTTTTGTCAGTGTGAGGACGGAGGCGCGTACCATGTCCTGCAACTGGTATGATTACTTTCATGAATAATTAGAGATACTGTTAGAAAAGATTGTCAGTTCAAATTTTTGAGAATCTGGTCTCTTTAAACTTCACCACACGAGTGACAAGTTTATCCACCGCATCATCAATGGACTTTGTTTGATCATTCGAAAGTGCTTTTACGAAGATGGTGTCCCCCGGAACAGAAAGGTTGATTTCGGTAACAAAATCATTTTTTTCCTTATCCAGGGTGACTCAGCAGTAAATGGGCCGCTTAATAAGACGGTCCACTTTGTTTAGCCGCTTTTCCAGATAAGATTTCTGTTCATCTGTCACATCAATATGGGGTACAGTCAGTACAATGTCCATAGCTCCTCCTTCTAAAAGTGCTTTATAAATAAACCCGAAAGCATTACTGGACCGGTCCCCCAACATCAAAAGATGCTTCATCATTCCTGTATTTATCGAAATTCTCTTTGAACTTGGCCACCAGTTCGGACGCCACATGGTCGTACTCCCCACAATCAGTCCAGGCATTTCTCGGCATGAGAATTTTTGAATTAACACCCGAAATTTCAGTTGGAACCTCAAGTCCAAAGACAGGCTCGTTCTCGAAAGAACTGTTCTGAATAGATCCAGAAAGAATGGCTGTGATCATTTTCCTCGTCTCCCTAATCGGCATTCTGGAAGCGCCCGATGATGCGGTGCCACCACTCCATCCTGTATTAACCAGAAAGACGTTCGTTTTATACTTTTCCATCTTTTCTTTCAGAAGTTTTGCATATTTCAAAGGATGCAATGTTAAAAACGGTCCGCCAAAGCAGGGAGAGAATGTGGCCTGAGGTTCGGTAACACCTCTTTCCGTACCGGCCACTTTGGCGGTGTAGCCGCTGATGAAATGATACATTGCCTGTTCAGGATTAAGNCGGGCCACCGGTGGTAGCACACCNTAGGCATCNCAGGANAGAAAAATAATGTTCTCTGGATGGNCTGCTCTNCTCGGTTTTCCGGTAGCATAAACAGAAGCTTCAATATGGNCAAGGGNATAGCAGATACGGGTNTTTTCCGTTTTNCTCCCNTCAGAAAAATCGANCTTCAGNGANGCCTCNTCATAGACAACATTCTCAAGAAGGGCACCATGGCCAATGGCGTTCCAGATGCCCGGNTCCGCCTCCTTGCTTAGGTTGATGGCCTTGGCATAACAGCCCCCCTCNAGGTTGAAGATNCCGTCATCTGACCAGCCGTGCTCNTCATCACCGATGAGAAGACGGTTNGGATCGGTAGAAAGCGTNGTNTTTCCTGTACCGGAAAGACCGAAAAAGAGGGCTGAATTCCTNCNGTCCATATCAACATTGGCGGCACAGTGCATGGTAAGAATTCCTTTCAANGGTAGCCGGAAGTTCATGACGGAAAANATCCCTTTTTTCATCTCTCCACCGTACTCCGTACCACCNATAATGGCAATGNCTCGTCCGAGATGGAACAGAATGAATGTCTCCGAATTGAGGCCGTGAGNNTTCCACTCTTCGTCCACGANGGCTGAGGCGTTGATGATGGTAAACCGAGGTAAAAAATCTGTCAGTTGACCATCGGTTGGCCGAATGAACATATTGTTGACGAAGATTGCTTGCCACGCTTTCTTGGCCAAGAACCGAACAGGCATGGAAGTATTCTCATCAGTCCCGGAAAAACCGTCAAAAACGAGAACTCCGAGACCATCGTCATTGGAGTTGTAATAATTGGTCACTTGTTCGTAAAGATGATCAAACACCTCAACCGAAACGGGTCTGTTTACATCACCCCACCAGATATGGTCCCTGGTGCTTGGTTCATCCACTACGAAACGGTCGTTGGGTGACCGGCCAGTGTANTTCCCTGTGTCCACCATGAGAGCACCCTTCATCCCAAGCTGTCCCTCGCCCCGCTGAACGGCCATTTCANCCAACTCACTCANGGNGAGATTCCGTTTTATNTCCCCTACAGATTTCANTCCAAGATATGCGAGATCCANATTCAGCTCCTTAACCGTTATGCATGGGGGTGCGCCTGNTCAAAGATTTTCTTCATCTTCTNTGTNTCGAGATGAGTGTAAATCTGCGTAGAAGANAGGCTGGCNTGGCCGAGCAATTCTTTTACAGCCCGAATGTCAGCTCCATGNTNCAGCAGNTGGGTGGCAAATGTNTGCCGCATTAGGTGAGGCGTAAANCCACTCCCGGCCNCNANTGAATCAAACAGCTTTTTCAATCTCGATTGTACGGTCCTTGGGGAAATCCTGAGCCCCTGTNTNGAGATAAATAAAGGATTNTCATNCAGATCTTTNTGNACATNAATATTTCTCTCTTTAANATAAAAGNCCANAGCTTCGGCAGCTTTGCCACCAAACGGAACAATCCGCTCTTTNCCCCCTTTCCCAAAAACTTTNACTGTTTTCTGATNAATTTGGACATCACCCATATCAATAGCCACCANTTCACNGAGNCGGATACCGGTACTGTAGAGCAGTTCAAGGATTGTTTTGTCCCTNTTCANCTGCCAGTCATCTTTATCAGAATNTGAAAGNATCTGCTCCAGCACCTCTTTCTGCAGAAACTTNGGTAGCGAGGCATGNTGCTTCGGCGCCTTGACAGTTGAAGCNGGATTTGATTCAACATGAGCNTGTTTAAGCAGATACCTGAAAAACGACTTTATGCTGGCGAGNTTTCTACCTGTCGATTTAGGCGACAAACCCTTTTCCGTCAGAGAACCTACAAAATGCTGTACAGTTTTTTTATCCACTGATGAGACATTAAAAGAACCTGTTCCACCATACTCCTTTACGAACCGACTGAACTGAATCAGGTCAGTCTTATACGCTTTAATGGTATGGGGAGAGTAGCTTCGTTCTTTCTTTAGATATTCCAGGAAGCCATTTACTTTGTTATCAGGCATCTTCTAGCTCCAATTCATGAATCACCGATGAAATGTCATCTGCAATGGGTGCAACAAAAGTCACTCTTTCCCCTGTTGATGGATGGTCGAAGACCAAACTCATTGCGTGAAGCGCCTGCCGGTTGAGAATTTTGGTCAGGTGGGAAAGTTCTTTCGCCACCTCAGGCAGAAAACCTTTCGCCCGCTTTTCACCTCCGCCATAACTGTCATCACCAAATATGGGATGACCCATTTCTGATAGATGGACACGGAGCTGATGGGTCCTNCCTGTCCGCGGNGTTAGTTCAAGGAGTGACAGATACTCGAACGACTCNANCANCCGAAATTCCGTNAGGGCCGGCCGACCAACTTCANCGGTGGTGAAAAGAGTACGGTCCTTAGGGTGCCGGATGATTGGGAGATCAATCTTCCCTTCCGTTTCTTCCGGTATACCCCAAACGAGAGAAAGATACGTCTTTTCCACTGTTCGCTCAGAGAACTGCAAAGCGATGTTCCCATGGGCGGCGTCATTCTTTGCCACCACCATGATACCGGAAGTGTCTTTATCAAGGCGGTGAACAATACCGGGCCTTAGGCTACCCGAAACGGATGATAACTGATCAAAGTGATAGATCAGTCCGTTCACAAGTGTCCCTATCCGGTTCCCAGCTCCAGGGTGTACCACCAGTCCAACCTGCTTGTTCAAAACCACAATGTGGTTATCTTCGTGGATAATATCCAGCGGGATTGGTTGAGACTCCAGTTCCATGGGCTGAGGATCTGGGATTTCAACCTGGATAGTCTCTCCACCTGCAAGTTTAAAGCTCGGTTTTACAGCCTCTCCGTTCACCAACACATCCTTGGAGATAATGGAATCTTTTATCCTAGAACGAGAGATAAGTTCAATTTCCTCAGCAAGATATTTGTCCAGACGGATATCGGACACTTCAGCAATGATACTAAGTGCTTTCATCGGTTTTGCTATTTCCGTCTTCACTGACATAACCGCTGTAAAGGAATAGCACCATTCCCACTGTTACACACGAATCGGCCACATTGAAAACCGGCCAGGAATACTGTCCAATGCTGAAATGAAAGAAATCCACTACCCGGCCGAAAAGAAATCTATCCATGAGATTTCCCACAGCACCTCCCAATATCAGGGACAAGGCCAGGCGGTGAATGAAATCCGCCTCCTGAGATTTCCATAGATACCACGCCNCCCCCACAGTAGCCACCGATGCCAGAAATGTAAAAACAACTGTACCGCCCTGAAAATTTATTCCGAATGCTATACCTGAATTCTCCACGTATGTGAGGCGGAAAAAATCCCCCAGGATGGAGACAGAATCGTAAAGGTCCATTGTGGCGCGGGTGATCGCTTTGGTGATCTGATCCACCGCCACCGCAATGATGGAGTAGACGACTGGGTTCAAACGATTATGATGGATTTTCGTTTTTACAATTGACGCACTGTGTCGTATGGGGAACTTCCTTCAATCGGGCATGAGGGATCAGTTCACCACACACCTTGCACAGACCAAAGGTTCCATCCTTGATACGATCCAGAGCCTCATCCAGATAGCGGATGAATTTGTTTTCCCGCGTATACCAGAGGAATGATTTCTCCCGCTCCTGAGAGTCAGTGCCGACGTCCGCCATGTGATAGGCATAATTGGAATCTCGAGCTGTGCTATCAAGATTTCCACTTTCATTGATGGACGTTTCCTTGACAGTATNCATATCCTCTAAGGTTTTTTCACGCAGTTTGAGTACAATCTTCTCATATTCCGCTAATTGCTTCTTTGTCAGTTTCTTTGCTGTCATTGTTTTTCTCCGAATATTTATTCTTTTACCCGAGAGATACCGAAGACAATCTTTTCACCGCCAATGGATATCTCTTTTGTCAACTCACCCTCAACATCACCGAAAGTCAGTTCTACTGCAAGAACTTCATTCCGGAAATAACCTTCAAACTTTTTGATAGCTTCACTCACACTATTTTTAGCATTGCAGTTAACCATGATTCGATCCTCCACATTGAAGTCAGCTTCCTTACGCATGTTCTGAACATGCCTGACCATATCTCTCACATAACCTTCCTGGATCAGTTCATCAGTCAGATCTGTAACTACCGCCACAGTAAGATCACCATCAGTCACCGCTGATTTCCCTTCGAGTGATTCGTCTTTTACCATCACATCTTCTCTCGTTAACTCGTAATCCTGCCCATTTTTCGAGCATATCATAGTACCAGAATTTCTGATCTCTTTTGCAAAATCATCATAAGAAAAAANTTTCAACAAATCTGTGACGTCAATCACCCCGTCACCATATTTTTCACCCAGCGTAGCAAAGTTCGGGGCCAATTCACGTTTCACCAGATCAGAATATGATCCAACCTGCTCCACAGTCTTGATATTCAACTCCTCAATGATCTGATCCTGATTCACCATGACAGCATCAGCCACTTTTTTGTCATCAGTGGCAAACTGTAATTTTTCCAACGGCTGGCGGATTTTCAAGGATGCCCGATTCCTGGCGTAGCGGCCCATTTCAACTACTTTCACCACACCATCCATTTCATGGATCAACTTCTCATTCACATCTTCAAGATTCGCTGAAGGAAAGCTATTAAGATGAATACTTTCAGGGGCATCCGGCTCCAATTCCCGAATGAGGTTCTGATAGATTTTTTCGGTAATGAACGGTACCACAGGTGCAAGAGTCAGGATCAGTTTCTTTAACACTGAATAGAGCGTGAAATAGGCGGCGTTCTTGTCGCTATCGTTCTCACTCTTCCAATAGCGGCGGCGATTCCGTCTGACGTACCAGTTGGAGAGATCTTCCAGAAAACGATCCAAGCGCTTCATTAATTTGTCAGCACGGTAAGTATCGAAAGCGTCAACCGCCAGCAGAGTAAGCTGATCCATCTTTGATGTAATCCAAAGATCAAGCTGGGTCAAATCCTCCCGTTTCACTTCCGTGGCGGGATCAAACTCATCTAGGCGGGCATAGGTAACAAAAAAGGAATAGACATTCCACAGAGTAATGAGGCGGCGGCGAATTTCTTTGGCTGTGCCGTAACCGAAAAGCAGGTTTTGCTCTGGGTTTTGGATTGAATACATCCACCGCATAACATCCACCCCCATCTTGTCGGCAGCTTCGTTGAATTCTATAGAATTGCCCCAACTTTTATGCATTTCTCGACCATCTTCAGCCAAAAGTGTGGCATAACCGAAATTACTTTTGAAAGAGGGGCTTTTGTCAACGATGGCACCCATTACAAGCATGCTATAAAACCAATTCCTGAACTGACCGGGGAAGCTCTCGCTGATCCAGTCAGCAGGATACCATTCTTTCCAGTAGTCTGGATCATGCCGGTAACTGAGTGTGCTGAAAGTAACAATTCCTGCGTCGAGCCAGGGATTTCCTACATCGGGAACACGTGTCATTTCGCTACTACACTTTTCGCAGCCAATTTTGACAGCATCGATCCACGGTCGGTGAGGCGTGTGACTTTCGAACTGATCATAACCGGAAACAGCCCGTTCTTTTAACTCAATATCATCCCCTATAACAGTCCAGTGGTCACACTTGTCACATTCCCAGATGGGGAGAGCGAGTCCCCAATACCGCTTCTTCGAGATCATCCAGTCGTGCATATTTTTCAGCCAGTCCAGTTCCCGATCCATACCGAAGCTGGGAATCCAATTTATCTGCTTTGTGATATCCATAAGTAGCGGTCTCAGATCATCCATGCCTAAGAACCATTCGTCCACCAATCGAAAAACGAGCTCAGTCTTACAGCGCCAGCATGTTGGATAACGATGCTTGAAATTCTCAATCTTATATAGGAGACCTTTCTCCTTAAGATTGTCAAAGATGGGCTGTGTCGCCTCATGAACAACTGTACCTGTAAGCCAGCCAAACCCATCCACAATTTTTCCCTCATCATCCAAGGGTGCAATGACAGGAAGCTTGAATTCTTTTCCGAGACGAAAGTCTTCAGCACCGGCACCAGGAGCGATATGAACGATTCCAGTGCCCTCATCTTCAGTCACTTCATTCCATGGGATGACCTGATGAGCTTCTTTTGAACTTTGAGGTATCTTCTCAATGATATCTTTGAGTTCCGTCCAACCGCCAGGGGCCTGTTGTGCAGGAAGTTCATCAAAGGAGCCATCATAGGTCCACCCTACCATATCTTTCCCCTTCAGCTCTTCAAGGATAGCATAGTCTCCATCCAGAACGTTGGTAGTACCTTTAGCAAGGTAAAAAATGTTATTGCTCTCAGCCATTTTGACTTTCACATAATCCAGTTCCGGCCCAACAGCCACGGCCACATTACTGGTTAAGGTCCACGGCGTGGTGGTCCAAATGAGAATATATTCACCCTCTCTACCCCTGAGAGGATATTTCACGTAAACGCTTCGGTGGGTTATCTCTTCATAACCGTCTGTCACAATCTCGTGTTGACTGATCCCTGTAGCACATCTGGGACACCACGGCATACTGTCAGCACCACGGTAAAGCCAGCCGTTGTCATAACATGTCTTAATTGCTCGCCAGATCATATAATTGTTTTCATTGGAGAAAGTGTAGTAACTGCCGCCAAGCTCAGGCATACCGAGCCGTCCAACAAGGTTTTCAACCGTGTCAGTTACTGGACCTTCCGGGCCATCAATAGTGATCTCTTTTGATGGATTTTCGATAATGTTATCGGCAAGCATTTCTAACTGACCAAGATCATTCCAATCCATCCAGTATCCAAGACGGACGGACTGTTGTGTCTGAACAGCCGAATATCGTAGCACTCTCTCTTTACATTTATTCACAAAAGTATCGATTCCGTACTCTTCAATATCTTTCTTGCTTTTAAAACCCATTTCCTTTTCAACTTCCACCTCTACCCAGAGGCCCTGACAGTCAAAGCCGTTCTGGTATCTCAGATCAAAACCTTTCATCGCCTTGTAACGGAGAAAGAGATCTTTATAAGTACGGCCCCAAGCGTGATGCACACCCATGGGGTTGTTTGCTGTGATAGGACCATCAATAAACGACCATTTCTCATTGCCGCTGTTCGCAGATGCTCTTTTTCGAAAAATGTCATTCTTTTTCCAAAAATCGAGGATTTCATGCTCTAGTGCTACAAAATCAACTTTAGGATCAACTTTTTTTAGCATGACTTAAATCCTTGAAATAAGTCTCAAAACAACCGTTAGTAGAATACTCAACAGGATGGACGTCCCTAAAGGAAAATAAAAAGAGAAATTACTCACGTTGAAATGAATATCACCGGGCAGACGGCCAAGTTTACCAAGTAAAGGCAAGTTTGAACCAAATGATGTAAGTATCCACATGACAAAAAAGACAATACTGAATATGAGAAATATTTTACTCATCACAGTCGAGAAATTGGTCCTTTCACAGCTTGTAAAGTTAGCTGTGAAGAGTAACCAAATCAAAACGATTCAGGGGATGTGTGGAGTTGTTTCCGCGAGGAGAAACAGATACAATAAGGGGCTCGAAAAAAAGCCCCTTAAAGCCAATAAATGTCTGTATTGATTAGTTCAACTCAACAGGCAGAAATATGGAACCACCCCTCCGCCTGATGAGCAGCAAAACTGAATCTTCACCATTCACTCTTGATATGGCAGTCCTAAACTCCCTTGCCGAGTCAATTTCCGTATCCCCAACACGCTTGATAACATCACCGGGTTGAACACCTGCCTTGGCGGCGGCACTGGAGGGAGACACCTCCATTACAATCACACCGGACTCAGTATCTTCCAG
The DNA here is from genome assembly GCA_002729175.1 of Fidelibacterota bacterium. Classification (GTDB taxonomy): domain Bacteria; phylum Fidelibacterota; class Marinisomatia; order Marinisomatales; family S15-B10; genus UBA2125. Next base: position 8,449 of record PBTS01000026.1, on the reverse strand, counting down.
CCGGAAACGGCGGGCCATGGAAGCGTCCAAATCTTCAACGCGCATTCCTAAAGAATAAGATGGCGTACGATTTGACGCAAAAATCACATCTTCCTGGGGAAGTTCAGCAAGGTCAACCTTGAGTGTGCGGCTACGTCCTCTCCGGATAATTTTTACCTCTTGCCGTGTCTCAGGACGAGTTGAAGAGACGAGGTTTTTGAGGTGAGAGGAGTCGCGAATCTTTGTGCCGCCAAAGGTAACTACCACATCCTCTATCTTAAAGCCGGCCTTGTCCGCCGGACTTCCCTCCACTACCTCAGTAACAACAGCACCCTTTCGATCAGGAAGATCCAAAGCTTTAGCAATACCGTCATTCACATCCTGAATGAAGACACCAAGCCACGCTCGGATAACCCGCCCTTCAGCAATTAAATCATTCATAATGGTCTTCGCCAGGTTGGTAGGAATGGCAAAACCGACACCGGCACTGCTACGCATGAAGCCACCGGTAGCAATGGCCGTATTGATGCCCACCAGCTCACCATCCAGATTCACAAGGGCACCGCCGCTGTTACCAGGATTAATGGCTGCATCGGTCTGAATAAAATCTTCATAGTCCACGCTGCCGATAACGCTGCTTCTCCCTTTCGCACTGACGATTCCCGCTGTTACCGTATGACTAAGATTAGAGGAGAATGGACTACCGATAGCCAGAACCCACTCGCCTACATCCAGTTTGTCAGAATCGCCGAGCCGAACGGCGGTTAGGTTATCAGTACTAATCTTGAGAACAGCAATGTCACTTTTGGGATCAGCCCCTACTACTTCCGCTTTAAACTCACGTTCATCAATAAGATAAATGGAAATCTCATCTGCATCTTCCACAACATGGTTGTTTGTCAGGATGTACCCATTTTTTGCATCTACGATAACACCTGAACCGAGGGCCCGGCTCCGACGTTCTCTTTCAGGAGAATTGTTCCCGAAATAATCATTATCAAAGAATTCTTCGAAAGGGTGACGCCACTGGTCCGTCACCACTCTTTCACTGGTAATAGTGACAACAGCTGGGTTGACCTTCTTCACAACATCAGCAAATGTGTCACTGAAATACTTGGCCGATTGGGCAGACAGGTTCACCGCAAAAACCAAAGTCATAAATAAAACAGATATCGTCTTTTTCATTTCACTTCCTTTCAATTGAATTGTATTACCGCTTCAATGATTCTATGCAAGAAAAGTTTCACACAATTACTTAAGATAAATCACTTTTCGTACTGTGTGCCACGGTTTTGTACCCCCATCAGATTCGGCTCTGATAAAATAAATGCCGGAGGAAAGTTCCCCAGTTTTCCAGCTGAAACGGTGCCGACCTACCGGTAAAGGACCGTCATTGATGGTCCCAACTTTCTCACCTAATAAATTCCAGACTGAGATGTTCAAAGTTTCGGCGCTCGGTATGGTAAGAGAAATAGTGAGGCGACCGTTAAAGGGGTTAGGATAAGTGTTAAGCTGTCCGATCTCAGTAGGTAACAGAGTGAATTCTACGGCCGCCGAACTCATATCAATCTGGTAGAGCTGAAGTCCGCCGTGCCATGTCCCCAGCACCAGTTCAAGCTCGCCGTCTCCATTCAGATGGGCGATAGCAGGTGAGGTCTGTGGGCCGGAGTATGGCAAATGTGTAATCTTGGTGACTGACCAAATACCATTCTCTTGTTTAGCAAAAAATAGCTCACCAGCAGCATTCCCAATAAGTATATCAAGATCTCCGTCATCATCAAGGTCAACTAAATAGGGTGCCGACTGTGTTCCCAAATCTGTTCCTGTAAAAATATCCTCAGATTGAAACTCAAAACCAGTTTGAACAGCGGTTCCCTCATTACTCCAGTAAATAATGGCACCCTCATTCTGTCCTACGACCAGATCCAAATCGCTATCACCGTCCAGATCACCCAACGCCGGATGAGCAAGGCCACCCACATCTATATCCAAAAACTGTCCTCGGTACGCAAAATCAGCAACCTCCGCTGTTCCTGTATTTTCGTAATGAAATATCTTGCCATTCCAATCCCCTATCACCACATCCAGATCACCATCAGCGTCAAGATCTCCGAATGTCGGAGCAAGGTTGTTCCCAGTGAGATCGGGAAAAACTGCTGAATCCTCCAGAGTGAAAACAGGGGTTATGGCATCCCCCATATTCCTGAAGAAAAAAACGGTACCCCGGAGGCCGGGCAATTCATCATTAAACTCATTTCCTACGAACAGATCCTCATCACCATCACTGTCTATGTCAGCAAAGACAGGTACGGATGCCGAACCAAGATCGAGGATTTTAAGAAAATTATCCCTTTCATAGACAAGATTAGCTAGTGTGTCACTTCCCTTATTTGAGTAATAAACGAAGTTGTTTACAAAATCGGTACCATAAACGCCTGACTGGACACCCACAAAAAGTTCGCTGTCACCGTCACCGTCCAGGTCGGAGAATCTGGGTACATTGAAACCAGCTGTCTTGAGGGGAGACTGAGGCGGATATTCAACCTCTACTAGGCTATCAAGAATGACAGGAACTTCTGAATCCCCTATGTTTTCTAGAAAGAAGAGCCCAGGCTGATATAAATCACCCCAGAAAAGATCTTTATCTCCGTCAGCATCTATGTCAAAAAATTCCAGTGCGCTGGCGCCATGAAGTCTACCTCTCCCCGGTGACCAGACCAGCATAATATTTTGGAAAGTGTTGGTCTGAAATTGGAAAAGAGGAAGATTATTCCTCATTCCCAAATTGCGGTACTTGGTCACCGTGCCGGCCACACTACCGATGAAGAGGTCTGGCCAATCGTCCCCGTCTATATCAGCAATAGTGGGAATCACAACCGAGCCAACTGAGAGCACTCTACCCTGATCATCCAACAGACTCTCTGTTCTCAACGTAAGAGTGCCATCTACATTTTCGTAGACAACACATGCATAAGAACCACCTGCTACCGGGAATGCGCTCGAAAAGATAAGATCATGGTCACCGTCCAGGTCATAATCGATAAAACGGAACCAGAATCCGATGATAAGATCATTAAAGGAGCGCGTCATAAGTGTGAAAGAGTCCGGTGTTGATCCATCGGTCTCATAATGTTGAATGCGTCCATCACCATCGGTGATGAACAAATCCAGAAAACCATCATCATCCCAGTCAAGAAACTGAGGTACAGGGCCGTTGAATCCACCGGAGAATGGCATACTCAATGTATCTCCTTCAACAATCACAGGAAACTTCGCCACCATGCGGGTCAAGGTTTGAGCCCACAGACAAAATGGTAACAGTGTAAGCAAAGTGAGCCTGATGGCCCGCCTCATTGTGATGACCGAATAGGAATAGTTTCAGTCAGCTCAGCAATATTAAAAATCTTCAGGGGTAGCGCCTCAATCCCGGATCCAAATTCTCTCACAAAAAATGGTGGCAAAGCCCTAAAACGGAGTCGAATTGTCAAATCAAGATTGCCTTGAGAATCGTCGGGAACAGAAAAACTGTAGAGGACTATTCTCGATCCCTGAACAGGAAGAGTGGTGTCTGTTTTTCGCACAAACCGCTCTACAGCAACTTGGCGGAGTCCTGAGTCTCCCTCAGCGTTATAGAGGACTGTTCTAAAAAGTGTTAGATCAGGATCTTCTGTGCCGTCAGGATCAATGTGAAAATCATAGAGGTCATCCTCATCATTTTGGTTACCGCTGCGGTAAATGGTATCACCTCCTGCCACAGCCGTCACTTCAACCCACAGCTGCCGGGAAAAAGTTGTTCCCGTTGGAAGATTGTGACCTGAGCTGTTGGTCACCAGTACGCTTAGCTCCAAAGTTTCGCCGTTTGTGAGAGAATCGGGAAGAGCTGATGCAAAATTCATCTCAGCTGCTGACTTCAACAGGTTTTGGATAGCTGTAACCTGGGACTCCTCTTCCCTGAAGAATGTTAGCGCCTGATCAATACCTGCAAATGTGTGAGTATGAAGATTTTCCCGGTAGGGCGCTTCAGGAAATTGATCTTTATCAACCGCATAGCCAGCGTATGTTGCCATATGACAACTTTGGCACTCTACACCCATTGCTTCAAAGGCAGTTCCGGACCATTCAGTGAAAGTCATTTCAGCACCTTGACCATCAATAGTCAGGTTGTGACAACCCCGACAATATTCAGAGTTGTCATAATCTGGATGGTACTCCGATTCATGAAAATTGTTTGAGATGGGATTTCTGATTGTTCCATATTTCACATCACCTGTATTCAGATTAAATTCTATAATATCAGTCTCTTCAATTGCAGGATAAGCGTCGGTAGTAGGAGAAAAATGTGTTGTTGAGTGGCAAAATGAACAACCGATTCCTTCCTGTATCTGAGGCGCGTATTTAGAAGTGTCACTTATATCAAATGATGACGGCTCTTCGATAGCATCCGTAAGAAAGGCGACGGGACTGTGGCACATGATACAGAATTGGCCAAGCTCCTTTCCTTCAGCCGAAAAGTGAGCCTGCTCCTTTTTTTGTAGGGAAAACCAGAGAGGATCCTTCAGGGCATAGGCGTGCATTGAGCCGGACCATTCTTTGAAATGGACGGGATGACAAGATTTGCAGTCCGTTGCCGGCTCAAAGTCCGCTACCTTAAAAGAGGTTTGAATGGGGAGTTTTTTTTCTTCAAGCCGGGTTAAATCTTGGGTGTGTTCACAGTCGACAAGAAAAAAAATGACGATCAGAAGAAATCTTGTGATATAATACACAATAGCTTTTTACTATTCCCGCACTACGGCAAGACCTGTTGGCATAGACATAGGCATTTCTAGGTTGATGACGTCCGAAATAACCATCGATTCTGTATCTATGACTAAAAGACGGTTACCCTCCGAAGAGCTTACCAAAAGATTTGTTTCATCTGTTGTCAGACCACACCCGTGTGGCAAAGCAATAAGGCTATCAGAGAGAACTGAAACAGATCCATTGGAAAGGTTGATCTTACTTATACTCCCTCCGCTTCTGTTGGTCACAAATAGGTTCTTATCATCATCACTTAAAACAAGGTGCCAAGGCTGTTTGGCAAGTGGGTATGTATCAAGACTATCACCGGTAACAGTGTTAAAAACCCGCACCTCATCTGATCCTGAGCAGGTGACGAAAAGTTTCGTGTCATCATGGCTCAGCTCAAGTTCCAAAGCATTATAAAACATATCGTTAATGGCATAACTGTCGGGTACATTGTGACCCAACTTGAAACTTTCAGGTTCATAACCTTCGACAAACATCTGGGAGGTTTGGATTTTGAAAAAGTGGGAAGCCTCATTGCTGACTACCCAAAGGGTCTTACCATCGGAACTTATAGCAATACCGTGAGGCGACCGAGCTCCCACCGATACATCACCGGTGACCGTCATGGTAGCTGTATCAATGACATTGATCACCGTGGAATTAGAACCCATCATACCCACGGCCGGCATGGGCATGAACCGGGAGACATAGAGTGTCTGGGTCGAGGCATCAATAGCCATAAGGGCAGGCATATTGTCCACTTTTACCGAATCAACTAATTCATCATCTTTTATATCGAATTTCAGCACATAGCCTGAAGAGATGAGTGTTACATACCAGTATCCGTGCATTTGGTCTACAACAACGTAATGAGGGCGGTCACCGGTGTTGAGGATGTCTACATCCACATATTTCATAACTTCTCTGCCGGCAATATCCACCACCGCAACCTGATCAATACCCTGAAGAGTAACATAAGCTTTGATAACAGTCTCCTCTCCAATGGGATCATTACAACTCATAAGTAAAACCATGGAGAAAAAAAGAAAACGTAAATGTTTCATTATCTTCTGTCTCTATTGAATCTCCATGAATTAAGTATAACCCAAAAGAAGATTGTTCTCAAAGAAGTGAAAGCCGAAAGGGGCTCCGGCTTTTCCATCAGTTAATAGTTTAGATCAGATCTTGGATATCTTTTTCAAAGACAGTTTGGGGACGGTAGCCTATGTATCGCCTGTAGACATTCATATCCCTGTCGATGACAAAAGTTGTGGGGATACCGGTAACACCGCCGTAGCGGTTCGCAACCCGCCCATTACCGTAAAGAACTGGATAACTGATTCCCAACCTTTCAGCGAATTGAGGAACGACCGACGGGCCGTCATAATCGAGAGAGACACCAAGAACAACCAGATCTCCGTTATATTTTTCTTGTAGATCAATGAGGTCAGGAATCTCAAATCGACACGGGCCACACCAGGTAGCCCAAAAGTTTATGATGACTATATTCCCTTTGAAATCAGATAGAGAAACTTCATTACCTTGCATATCACTTAGGGAAAAATCGGGTGCTTTGTTGGAGGAAGAAACTTCTGAAACTGATGCGACTTCAGCCACAGCTAGAGACGCATTTCCCTCATTCCCGCTAAAAAATATACCGGCAATGAGCACTCCCATAACTATAACTGCGACAGCAACTATTTTCTTTACATCCATTTTCTTTAGCTATTATTCGTTACAAGTTTACGGAACATTGCAGAGAGTTCAAATCACGGCCCATTTGTCCTTTTTCCTCTACACTCATCAATTACCAGCATAGAAAATGGCGTTAAACATCATTTTGTAGGTTTGGTGAGCCTGGCCTCTGTATTCTGGATAGAACCCCGTCATAATCATTCTCCCCTTACCGCGGGGAATCTCAACCATGGCAGCCTGATTGACTAGTACGTCCTCACCTTGAATCCACCCTGACAACAGTAGTTCATCAGGAGGATAACTTGCAATCACATTTGCGCCACCCATATCGGCAGGCCAGGCACTGTCCCGTCGGAAGAAGATGGCTGTCTCATCGGTAAGGCCAAAACCGATAGGATGACTGGTGTCTACATTTACTCTTAAAAGTGAACCGGGAATATTGAACTCTGTCCTATCTAAACCATCATTTACGGCCTTTACGCCAACATTCATATATTGTTCCAGAAAGCGCCAAGCTCCTGACCAGGTATACAAAATCCCGCCGCTTTGGACAAACTTATCAAGAGCATCAACACCTTCTTCGCCAATTCCATGAGCATAAGCTGGTGGTGTTGGGTTTTCCATATTCGTCTGACCTTCAACCATCATCTTTGGAGATCCGCCTCCCGGAGGTAAAAAGAGGACAGAATAGTTGGACAACCCATCATCATTGATATCATTATAATGAAGAATATCGTACGGGATTTTGTGTTCATCGAGCACCCATCTGAACCACCCCTCAGGCATGCTGGGTGAATAACTTTGATAAATAGCAACTTTTGGCGTAGTTACAGGCTTTAAGGAAACATTAGGAAAATTTTCCACCCCCGTGATATCAATATGAAATCGTGAAGCAATATCTTTCACAAGGCCTGCCATTCCGCCTGTCATTTCATCGGAAGAGCGCCTTTCCAGAACAAATGTTCCAGCGGGCCAGACAGTACCCCCGGCAGTGAACCGTTCCATCGCTCGGGTCAGTCCATGATTGGCTAGCTCAACGGCCGCCGAATAACTGTGATCAACCCGGGGATCCAGAAGCCATGCTACGGTATTGCTGCCATCTTTCACAGAACCTTTGGAAAATTGAATCTCATCTACTTTGTTCAAGTTGACTGAAAAAGGTTCATAGACAAAATCAACATCCACATTCATTAGAAGAGGCAATGTATGTGCCGTCACATCATAGGGAGGATCTAAAGGACCTCCTTCGTACATGAAAATCTTCGGGTAATCCTGTCGCTCGAGAACAGTTTTCGCGAATCGACCAGCTGGCTGCGCAAACCTGATAACGTGTGATCCTTCACCATACTTTTTGCCAGCAACTGAAAAAGAGGTTGAGGCTTGTTCAATCTCAACATCGGCCATCTCCAGAACTTGGAGAAGTTTTGTAGCAGTGGGAGGATCCGTTTGATTATCAGGAACTATAAAAGCAAATGGAGAATCTTCACCAGGTTGAATAGACCGTTTTTGAGAAGTAGCCATACCTGCAAGGAGTTGTTCCCGTAGGTCTGCGCCTGCAAGCAAGGCAGACATGGAAGAAGTGTAGTGATAATTCACAATCTCCTTAAAAGTCCATTTACCTCCCTCCCAAGGCATGGGAAAATTCCACCGTACCCGTTGATAATCGACATTGAGGCTGTCAAAAGGGATATCAATTTCATCGGCAAAATTGGCGCTCGCCACTTCCGTCAAAATGCGTACGCCACCGTGGTAGTGATAATAGGCACGGGCTGGTGTCCAAGCATCGTAACGGTTTTTCCACTCCACACCCTTTAATCCTCGAGAGGTAAGGTATTGGCCCATGTAAGTCCCAATCATATTGTTGGATGCAATGAGGGCAGGATCAATACCCGGTTCCCAAGGATCTTCAAAAGGCGGAACAAAGATTCGGGCACCCCTGGAACCCATCTGGTGCTGGTCAAGGGTGAACTGAGGGTGAAACTTGTTCTGG
>PBTS01000025.1:0-11725 GCA_002729175.1 Fidelibacterota bacterium | reverse complement strand
CCAAGAAATCCATGACAGGTAGCAAGGGTGAAATTATTGAGAATCCTATCACTTCCAACTTCCGTGAAGGGCTTTCTGTCCTTGAATACTTCATATCAACACACGGTGCAAGGAAAGGTCTTGCTGATACAGCTTTGAAGACTGCTGATGCTGGTTATCTAACGCGCCGTTTGGTAGATGTGGCTCAGGATGTGGTTATTATGGAAGATGACTGCGGCACCATTAATGGTGTATGGACCAGTGACTTAAAAGAGGGCGAAGAGATCATCGAAGCGCTTAGTGAGCGCATCCGCGGTCGGGTAATCCAGAATGACGTATATGTAGATGATGAAATAATTTTAAAAGCTGGTACTCTTGTAGATAATGCTGTTGCTGACAACTTTAAATCATATGACGTTGACCGTGTTTTCATCCGATCAGTGCTTACTTGTGAAGCACTTAGGGGTGTTTGTGTCAAATGCTATGGCACAGATCTTAACACAAATAAACCTGTGAGCATGGGTTCGTCCGTAGGAATTGTCGCTGCTCAAAGTATCGGTGAACCTGGGACTCAGCTTACGCTTAGGACTTTCCATATTGGAGGTACGGCATCTCGCATCATTGAAGAGTCAGAGAAGAAGACTAAAAGGGATGGGGCAGTAGAGTTTTCAGAAAACCTCGAGTTTGCTGAGGTGGTCGATAAAGAGGAAGGATCTGGCAAGCCTGTTAAACGGGTTCTTGTTCGAAATTCCTCTATCAAGATTACTGATAGTAAGGGAGGTTTCTCGGTATATAATGTGCCTTACGGTGCCACTATTGAAGTTGAAAATGGTAAGAAGATAAAAGCGGGCAAAGTACTGTTCATGTGGGATCCCTATACAGATGTTATACTTGCTCGGCATTCAGGAAAAATTCAGTTCATTGACATGGTAGAAGGTGAAACCTATCATGAAGAAGCTGTGGAAGGTGGTAAGAAACAGCTGGTGACTATTGAAGCTAAGAACCGACGAATGGCTCCCCACCTCGACATAGTGGATAAAGATGGTAATACTGTGGCTGGCGGAACGATTCTCCCTGTTAAGGCTGTCCTCATAGTGAAAGATGGTCAGAGCGTAAAGGCTGGTGAAGTTCTGGTAAAAATTGCTAAAGATATCGGAAAGACACGTGACATTACAGGTGGCTTGCCAAGAGTAGCAGAACTGTTCGAGGCTCGCAAGCCCAAAGTGCCCGCAGTAGTTACTGAGATTGATGGTATTATCAAATTCGGAGATGTTAAGCGTGGTATCCGTGAAATCGTGGTTGAAGGCGCGCACAAAGTCTCGAAGAAATACAAGGTTCCCTATGGTCGTCACGTTATTGTGCATGAGGGTGACCGGGTCAGTGCCGGCGACAGGCTTTGCGAAGGTGCAATATCCCCCGAAGATATACTCAATATTCTTGGACCTGAACGCGTACAGGAGTATCTGGTGGATGAAATTCAGGAGGTGTATCGTTTGCAGGGCGTCAGGATAAATGACAAACATATCGAAGTGATTGTCCGCCAAATGATGCAAAAGGTTGAATTGGAAGATCCGGGAGACACCAATTTTCTTGCTGCCGATAGGGTAAATCGTACTGAGTTAAACATGGAGAATGAACGAGTCCTTAAATCCGGTGTGATCACTGATCCGGGCGGTTCCTCATTCTTAGAAGGTAATCTGATTTTGAAATCGGAGCAACTCGAGACCAACAAACAGTTGAAGGAAGATGGGAAAATCGTCATTAAGACACGAAAGACTAAACCCGCAACGTCCAAGCCACTTCTTCTGGGAATTACTCGTGCATCTCTAAATACTGAGAGTTTTATATCAGCGGCGTCTTTTCAGGAGACAACTCGCGTGCTTACGGATGCTTCGACGGAAGGGAAGGGTGACCGTCTGCTTGGATTAAAAGAAAATGTTATTCTCGGCCGTCTTATTCCCGCCGGAACAGGGTTCAAGGATGCCATGAATCCCATGGTAAAGAAAATCAACTCTGAGGAAGAAATCGCATCTACTGTTGAAAAAGAAATAGTCGAAGAGGTTCAAGTTTAGGAGTTTGTAAAGTGCCTACGATCAATCAGCTGGTTCGAAAGGGGAGAAAGCAGGTTACGAAGACCACCGGTACACCTGCGCTTCAGGGGAATCCCCAAAAGAGGGGTGTATGTACACGTGTTTATACCACAACACCCAAGAAACCCAACTCTGCTCTTCGAAAGGTGGCTAAGGTTCGGCTGACTAACGGTATTGAAGTCATCGCCTATATTCCTGGTGAAGGGCATAATCTGCAGGAACACTCTCTCGTTCTTATCGAGGGCGGCCGTGTTAAGGATTTGCCCGGCGTCCGGTATCACATTGTTCGTGGCACCATGGATACAGCCGGAGTTGACGACAGAAGGACAAGCCGTTCGCGCTACGGTACAAAGAGGCCCAGAGAGTAAATGAGGAGGCGCCGGCCTGAGAAACGTGTGATTGCTCCTGATCCGATCTATGGTGAAGTGATGGTACAGAAGTTTATCAATAATATAATGGGACGGGGTAAAAAAGGTGTCGCGGAAAGGATTTTTTATGGCGCCTTGGATATTGTTTCTTCCAAGACTAAAGGTGATTCCCTGGAAATGTTTAAGAAAGCTGTTGACAATGTTAAGCCTTTTGTTGAGGTGAAAAGTCGCCGTATTGGTGGCGCGACCTATCAGGTTCCTATACAGGTTCCTCCGAACCGTGGTTTCGCCTTGGCAACTCGATGGATTATAGCAAATGCCAAGGTACGGAAAGGTAGAAGTATGGCTGAGAAATTGGCTGGCGAGTTTATTGACGCGGCAAATGAAGAAGGTGGTTCTATTAAGAAAAAAGAAGACACACACAGGATGGCTGAAGCAAACAAAGCATTTGCACACTATCGTTAAGAAGATGAAAGAGATTTCACTAGATCGAGTCAGAAATATCGGTATTTTGGCACACATTGATGCCGGTAAGACTACAACTACCGAACGCATACTTTATTACACCGGTCGTGTTCACAGGATGGGTGAAGTTCATGAGGGTGGCGCAACTATGGATTGGATGCAGCAGGAGAAAGAGAGAGGAATTACAATCACGTCCGCTGCAACGACAACATTCTGGGATGATCACCGGATTAATATCATCGATACGCCTGGACATATTGATTTTACCGCTGAGGTTGAGCGGTCTCTTCGCGTTCTTGACGGCGCTGTTGTAGTCTTTTGTGCTGTCGGTGGGGTGGAGCCGCAGAGCGAAACAGTATGGCGTCAAGCAGATAAATATAAAGTTCCCCGTATTGCCTTTGTGAATAAGATGGATAGGATGGGAGCAGATTTCGATCATGTTATTGGCATGATAAAAGATCGCTTGGGTGCTAACCCTCTGCCTTTGACTATACCAATTGGAGCTGGTGAACTGTTTAACGGTTTGATCGATCTGATGCGGATGAAAGCAATCGTTTATAATGAGACGACATTCGGTGCTCATTATGATTTTATTGATATTCCGGACGATATAATGGATTTGGCTGAAGAAGCGCGCCATCACTTGGTAGAAGAATGTGCCACATATGATGAACACCTTTTAGAAAAATATATTGCTGAGGAAGAGATAACGACAGATGAAATTAAGAACGCACTTCGCAAGGGGTGTCTCGATAATGCATTCATTCCTGTTATTTGCGGTTCAGCCTTTAAAAATAAAGGGATCCAACGTCTTCTTGATGCTGTTATCGATTTTCTTCCATCGCCCTTGGATATATCCGAAGTGATTGGGCATACCCCCGAAGATTCAGATATATTGTTGAGTCGAGCTCCCTCCAAGGATGATCCTTTTAGTGCACTGGCTTTTAAAATTATGACTGATCCTTATGTAGGCAGACTAACATTCTTCAGAGTCTATTCTGGTGAGTTGGAGGCAGGAACAAGTGTCTTGAATACAGCTACAGGCAAAAAGGAACGTATAGGTCGCTTACTTCTTATGCATGCTGACAAGCGGGAAGAGAGAAAGAAAGTTTCTGCGGGAGAAATCGCCGCCGCGGTTGGTCTCAAGAAGACTCGCACTGGACACACATTGTGCGATCCCGGTGCTCCAATTGTTCTTGAAGAGATGGAATTTCAGAAACCGGTTATATCTGTCGCCATTGAAGCTGCCAGCAAAGCCGAGCAGGAAAATTTATCAGAATCTCTGACTAAGCTTTCTGATGAGGATCCTACCTTTCAAGTCAGTTCAGAACAGGAAACGGGTCAGACCATTATCTCAGGTATGGGAGAACTTCATCTTGAGATTCTTGTCGATCGTTTACGTCGGGAGTTTAATGTTTCTGCCACTGTTGGCAAACCTCAAGTAGCCTATAGAGAGACAATTACTGATCAAGCTGAAGCAGATGGCAAGTTTATTCGCCAGTCAGGTGGACGAGGCCAATATGGTCATGTAAAGATTAAAGTCGAACCGAATGAGCCGGGTAAAGGATACCATTTTGAAAACAAGATTGTGGGTGGCGTTGTACCTAGAGAATATATTACACCTGTGAGTCAGGGAATTGAGGAAGCTCTCAAGAATGGCATTCTAGCTGGATATCCAATGGAAGATGTTAGGGTTGAACTTATTGATGGTTCTTATCATGCTGTTGATTCCTCTGAGATGGCATTTAAGATTGCGGGCTCTATGGCTGTAAAAGAGGCTTGTCAACGGGCAAAGGCTGTGTTGTTAGAACCGGTCATGAAGGTAGAAGTTGTACTTCCTGAGCAGTATCTCGGTGATGTTATGGGAGATTTGACTTCGCGTCGCAGTGATATCCAGGGGACAGATCACAGGAAAGATGCGGTGGTGATCAATGCTGTTACTCCGCTTTCTGAAATGTTTGGCTATGCAACTTCATTGCGATCAATGACGCAAGGAAGAGCGGTATTTTCCATGGAATTTAACAATTATAAACAAGCACCACGATCAGTCACTGATACGATTATTGAGAAGTCCGGTCTCGTGGCTGAGCCGGCATAAACTGGAAAGGAGATTTTCTCATGGCAAAGGAGAAATTTGACAGGACTAAGCCCCACCTTAACGTGGGTACCATCGGTCACGTAGATCACGGTAAGACGACCCTCACCGCGGCCATTACAATGTCATTGTCTAAACGTGGTTTAAGTGAGATCCGTTCTTTTGACAGTATTGATAACGCTCCAGAGGAGCGAGAGCGTGGTATTACCATTCAGACAGCACACGTTGAGTATGAGAGTGAGAACCGTCACTATGCACACATAGACTGTCCCGGTCACGCTGACTATATCAAGAACATGATTACAGGTGCGGCCCAGATGGACGGCGCCATTCTGGTGGTGAGTGCTGCTGACGGTCCCATGCCCCAGACAAGAGAGCATGTTCTTCTGGCTCGTCAGGTGAATGTTCCAGCTGTTGTGGTATTCATGAATAAAACAGACCAGGTGGATGATCCTGAACTTATTGAGTTGGTAGAGCTTGAGCTTCGTGAGCTGTTAAGTGAGTATGAGTTTCCTGGTGATGATATACCCATCATCAAGGGGAGTGCCTTAAATGCACTGAACAATTCTGATGATGAAGAGGCCACAAAGTGCATTATGGAACTGGTGGAAGCTGTTGACAGCTATATTCCTGAGCCTGAGCGTGATGTGGATAAGCCTTTTCTGATGCCAGTTGAGGATGTATTCAGCATTACGGGTCGTGGTACAGTGGGTACAGGGCGTGTAGAGCGTGGTATGATAAAAGTTGGTGATGAGGTTGACATTGTTGGTTTGGGTGCTGATAAGAAGACAGTAGTGACAGGTGTAGAGATGTTCCGTAAGGAGCTGGATGAAGGTCAGGCTGGAGATAATGCTGGTCTGTTGTTAAGGGGTGTTGACAAGGAGTGGTTGAAGCGCGGTATGGTGTGCGCCAAGCCCGGTTCCATTACCCCTCACACCAAGTTTAAGGCTGAGGTGTATGTATTGAAGAAGGAAGAGGGTGGAAGGCACACGCCGTTTTTCAATGGATATCGTCCTCAGTTTTACTTTCGCACGACAGATGTGACGGGAGTATCGACATTNCCTGAGGGTACGGAGATGGTGATGCCTGGNGATAGTGTAACTTTGGATGTTGAGCTCATATCACCAATTGCTATGGAGAAGGAATTACGTTTTGCCATACGTGAAGGTGGTCGTACGGTTGGTGCTGGTGTTGTGACTGACATTGTGGAGTAGATAGGTGGGCGCGAACAGCAAAAGAGATTTGCTGACACTGGAATGTCCGGAGTGCCATCGACGCAACTACACTATGTCAAAGAATAAACGTCTACATCCCGATCGTGTTACCTACAAAAAATACTGTCCCGGCTGCAGGGCGCATACACTTCACAAAGAGACTAAGTAGGAAGTATTNCTGTTGAGATGAAAGAAGGTGTTCAGAGCGTTGATTTCCCATCTCTATTTATGGAAAATAATAGGTGAGTAGCTCAACTGGTAGAGCACCGGTCTCCAAAACCGGCGGTTGCGGGTTCAAGTCCTGCCTCACCTGCAACTAAGAATGANGTATTGAGGCGTGATTAAGAAGATNAAAGATTTTATGAACGGTGTTCAGTTCGAGATGAAGAAAGTGTCCTGGCCAACATGGGATGAGCTTCGTGGTTCTACTATGGTTGTCCTCGGACTATCGCTGATTCTCGGTATTTTTCTTTTTGTGATCGATTTTTTTCTCTCCAGAATTGTGAATGTGGTGTTATGAAATGGAGTGGTATTCGGTAAGGGTTCTGTCGGGTAAAGAGAAGAAAATCCGCGATGCCATTATGAGTGAGATTACGGCCGGTAGTGACAACGGAAAAATAGAGGAAATCTTAGTTCCCTCGGAAAATGTGGTGGAAATGAGAAGCGGGAAAAAGGTTGTTAAAGACCGTGTGTTCTATCCCGGCTATGTGTTGGTCAAAATGGAAATGGATAATGAAAGTCGCCATTATGTGGAAAACATTTCTGGCGTCATGAGTTTTGTGGGGCCAAAGGGCGAACCCGAATCCCTAAAGCCGGAAGAAGTAAACAGGATTCTTGGTGAAGTGGAAGTCAAGGAGGGGCAAGAAGTTATGCTCACTCGTTTTCGAAGGGATGAAGTAGTAAAAATCATTGATGGCCCTTTTGTTGATTTTGAAGGATCTGTCACTGAAACAAACGAGGAGAAGCAGAAGGTTAAAGTTATGGTGTCTATCTTCGGCCGGTCCACTCCATTAGAGCTCGATTATCTACAGGTTGAACATGCTAAACATGCACAATAAGAATGGCTAAAAACGTCCTTACAATGATCAAGCTTCAGGTTCCCGCGGGGCAGGCAAATCCGGCTCCTCCCGTAGGTCCAGCCCTTGGCCAGCACGGCATCAATATTATGGACTTCTNCAAAACGTTCAACGAACAGACCAAGGAAAAGATGGGAACTATCATTCCGGTTGAGATCACGGTTTTTGAAAATCGTTCATTCACATTTATAACAAAAACCCCGCCGGCGGCTATTTTGCTCAAACAGGCAGCAAGGATTGATAAAGGTTCAGGTGAGCCCAACAAGGAGAAGGTCGGCCAAGTCTCTGAGAATGATTTGAGACAGATAGCTGAAACAAAAATGGCTGACTTAAATGCTAATACGGTTGAGACTGCCATGGAGATGATCCGGGGTACTGCACGTAGTATGGGTCTAGAGGTCGTTTAAGGATGCAACACGGAAAAAGATATAAAAGTACAGCTGAATTAGTGGATCGAATGAAAGAATATTCTGTAGAGGATGCTGTAGGACTCTTAAAGAGTGCAGCAGATACTAAGTTTGACGAAACCATAGAAATAGCGGTGAATCTCGGTGTTGATCCACGCCATTCCGACCAGAATATTCGTGTTACCACATCTCTTCCTCATGGTAGTGGAAAACAGGTAAGCGTTTTGGCTTTGGCATCCGGTCCAGAACTCAAGGCTGCCGAGGAAGCCGGTGCTGATTACGCCGGCAGCGATGAATTTCTCGCCAAGCTTGAGTCCGGGTGGGATGATATGGATGTCATCGTAGCGACACCAGACTTGATGCCGAAGCTTGGTAAACTGGGTAAGATACTTGGCCCAAAAGGACTTATGCCAAATCCAAAAAGTGGTACAGTCACCAAGGATGTGGCCGCAGCTGTTAGGGAGATCAAGGCAGGCAGGATTGAAATTCGTGTAGACCAGAATGGAATCATTCACGNGCCGATAGGTAAAAAATCATTTGAAGAAGATCAACTTGTGCAAAATCTNAGATCAGTTCTTTCGACTATTATGAGAGCTAAGCCGGCAGCNGTGAAGGGCACTTATCTGAAAAAAATAACTGTNTCATCAACCATGGGACCCGGAATCAAAGTAGACAGAGCGTTCACGGCCTGAATTAAAGATGCCAAACCAGCAAAATATCGAAACTGTTGATTTAATAACCTCAAAGTTTCAAGAGGCGGCAGGCATCTATTTCACTGATTATCTCGGTTTGAACGTGAAAGATATTACTGAACTGAGGAGNAAATTTACCGCTGACCATGTGGAGTTCCGTGTAATCAAGAATACCCTTGCGAAGCTGTCTGCAGAAAAGGCCGGCCTTGAAGATTTGAAAGATGTTTTTGACGGGCCGACCGCTGTGGCACTCAGCTATGATGATCCTGCTGTTCCGGCACGTATCATTAAACAATTCAGAAAAGAGCACGATCTGCCAGAGCTCAAAGCTTTCATTTTTGAGGATAAGCTCATGGACAAAGCTGCTTTTGATTCGGTGGCAAATCTGCCATCCAAGGAAATTTTGCTTGGAAAACTTGTGGGCGGGCTTTCATCGCCAATGTCAAAACTTGCATCTACGCTCAGAGGCTCAATGACAAGTTTTGTTAATGTGTTGAACAATCTTAAGGGTTTAAAATCCGATTAACAGATAGAGAGGAATAAAACCATGGCTAAAGTTTCACGTACTGATGTGCTCGATTATCTTGAGAAAGCTAACATGCTAGAAGTCTCAGAGCTCATCAGTGAAATCGAAGATAAGTTTGGTGTTGCTGCTGCAGCGCCTGTAGCAGTTGCCGCTGCTCCGGCTGCCGGGGAAGCTGCCGCTGAAGAAGAGAAAGATAGCTTTAACGTCGTTCTAACTTCAGCGGGTGATAAAAAGATCCAAGTGATCAAGGTTGTTCGCACNATCACAGAGCTTGGTCTGAAAGAGGCCAAAGATCTCGTGGAAGGTGCGCCCAAACCTATTAAAGAAGGTGTCGCCAAAGCTGAAGCTGAAGAGATGAAGACTAAGNTGGAAGAAGCTGGGGCTACTGTCGAGCTGAAGTAGCATTTCTTGTTTTTTCAGGAATTAGTGGTTTTTACAACAATTCGAGAAGGAGAGTATAGTCTTGGCACATAACCAGACCATGAACAGACATTCATTTTCCCATTTCTCCTCTGTCTTACAAATGCCAGACTTACTTGGTGTGCAGGTAGATTCATTCAAGAATTTTTTGCAGCTTGATACACCGGAAGATCAGCGCGCCCCCCACGGCCTTCACGAAGTTTTAGGGAACATCTTTCCCATTGAGGATACGCACAAGAACTATATTCTCGAATATAAGAGCTATTACTTTGGTATATCAAAGTACAGTCCNGAAGAGTGTATGGAACGGGGCGTCTCCTATGCTGTTCCTCTGAAGGTTCGGCTTATTCTCCATATTACAGATGAGTTTGATCGTTCCAAGTATGCGCATTCCATTGAGCAGGAAGTTTACTTCGGAAATATCCCCTTCATGACCAATAGAGGTACGTTTGTCATCAATGGTGCTGAGCGCGTGATTGTGAGTCAGTTGCAACGCTCGCCTGGTGTCTTTTTTGACGAATACACTCATCCCAATGGTACGCGGCTCTATCAGGGAAGGGTGATTCCATTCCGGGGATCCTGGATTGATTTCACAACCGATATCCAAGATTGTCTCTACGTTATTATAGATAGACGCAGGAAATTCCCTGTTACCTCGCTCCTCAGGACGCTAGGTTTTTCAACTGATGCTGATGTCTTCAGAGTTTTCGGACTTTCCGAAAAATCAAAACTTGATGCAAAAACATTGAAGAAACTCATCGGCAAAGTTCTTGTGGAAGATCTCGTAGACACTGAAACAGGTGAAATTCTGGCTGAAAGCCGAACTGAACTCACCGTTGAACTTCTTAACGATTTGAAAAATGCCGGAATCAAGGAGCTTGAAAGTGCTTCCCCCATTGATGATTTGGCTGGGGAATTGCTTCTTAACACCATGCAGAAGGATCCCACNCANAACACTGATGAAGCACTTATTCTGATGTACCAGCATCTCCGTTCCGGAGAGCCGCCCAACCTTGAAACAGCTCAAAAGTTTATTGAGAGAATGTTTTTCAGCCCGAAACGGTATGACCTCGGAAAGGTCGGCCGCTACCGNCTTAATAAGCAGTTTAACNTGGATGTGGAACTCGATCATACTGTTTTAACAACAGAAGATTTCATTCATGTAATCCGCTACCTAATAGAAATGCGCAAGGGGTTGCGTGGCCCTGATGACATTGATCANTTGGGCAACCGTCGTATGAAAACCGTTGGTGAACAGTTGACGAATCAGTTTTCCATCGCTTTTAGTAGGATGGCGAGAACTGTTCGTGAACGAATGAACCTGAGAGAAGCGGAAAGTCTAACCCCTCAAGATCTCATTAA
Organism: Fidelibacterota bacterium; assembly: GCA_002729175.1. Classification (GTDB taxonomy): domain Bacteria; phylum Fidelibacterota; class Marinisomatia; order Marinisomatales; family S15-B10; genus UBA2125. The sequence continues at coordinate 1,031 of PBTS01000025.1, read as the reverse complement.
CTCACGTATCTGTACTACGGTTATCAATACATTTTTTGGAACGAGTCAATTGAGCCAATTCATGGATCAAACCAATCCGCTAGCGGAAATCACTCATAAACGCCGTGTGTCTGCCCTCGGTCCTGGTGGTTTGACTCGCGAACGTGCCGGTTTTGAAGTACGTGACGTCCACTACACGCATTACGGAAGACTCTGTCCTATCGAGACGCCGGAAGGACCAAACATTGGACTAATCTCTTCTCTAGCTACATATGCCAAGGTGAATGAGCTTGGTTTTATTGAAGCGCCGTACAGATTGGTGCGGCGGATGAATGGAANNGCNTCTGTCACACAAAAGATCAAGTATCTCTCTGCCGAGGACGANGATAGGTCAATGATTGCACAACCTCTTTACAATCTGGGTGAGAAAGGAGAAATAACTGAAGACCGNATTCGTGTCCGGATACGCGGTGACTTTCCGGTGGTAGAGGCGAAGGAAGTNCAGTACATGGATGTAGCTCCTCATCAGATATTAAGTGTGGCTGCAACTTTGATTCCTTTTCTTGAGCATGATGATGCTAACCGCGCACTCATGGGATCCAATATGCAGAGGCAGTCCGTGCCTCTCNTCAGACCTGAAGCACCCATTGTTGGAACAGGGATGGAAGCNGTTGTTGNCAGAGATTCGCGCACATCACTTTTTTCTCCGGTCTCAGGTGTAATTGAGAGCGTTGACGGTAAAGAAGTAGTAATTCGCACAAAAGAAATCCCAGAAGATTTGGCTGTTTCAGCCGAACAGAACCAGCTGAAGATTCCCCTGATGAAATATTCTCGCACAAACCAGGACACATGCATGAACCAGCGTCCGGTGGTGAAGGTAAAACAGAAAGTGAAGAAAGGCGATCTGCTTGCTGATGGCCCTTCCACCGATTCAGGAGTATTAGCTCTTGGCCGTAACATATTGGTGGCTTTTATGCCCTGGCGTGGTTACAACTTTGAGGACGCAATTGTCATCAGTGAGAGTGTTGTTAAGAATGACACGTTTACTTCTG
>PBTS01000024.1:0-23145 GCA_002729175.1 Fidelibacterota bacterium | reverse complement strand
ATGCAAGGTGATATAAAAACCAAAACCAAAATAAAGCACCTTGAGCCAGATTCTATGATGAGCTATTTCCTTGTTGAGTGCTTTCGTTCTGACTATCAAAATCATACCAACAATGAAAGCTATCCCCCCCACTCCATAGAGATAAAGAAATGGCAACCAGGTTCGGGAGAAATCAAGCATCTATTTTATCGAATGCTGGTTTCAGACCATCGTAAGTTTCACTGAGACCTTCCATAACTATCTTGGTATGCCCCAATACAGGCATAAAGTTTGTGTCGCCGCTCCACCTCGGTACAAGATGGTAATGAAGATGATCCGCTATACCAGCACCTCCGGCTTTACCAATATTCGCCCCAAAATTAAAGCCTTCAGCCTTCAGAGCAGACTTTAGTATTTCCATACTCGCATCTGCCAGGCTCATTATCTCAGACTTTGTTTCCGCAGAAATATTCAATGGATCGGATTCATGAACATAAGGTGCGAACATGAGATGTCCATTATTGTAAGGATAGAGGTTCATTAAAATAAAACTGTATTCCCCGCGGTGCAGAATAAGTGTTTCTCGGTCATCGTCTCCAGCAGGCTTATCACAGAAAATACACCCCTCTTCTTTGGGAGCCCTTATGTACTCAATGCGCCAAGGAGCCCAAAGTTTATCCATGGAATATGTAGATCCGGATTATTGGAGAGTTACAGTAATAAAATGATGTCCGGATTAAGATATTTATTAGATAATCGGAATGGGTGATCAAAGCGAAATTTCTTTAAAACCCTATACCGTGCATGAATCCAAGGATTATTCTTCTTCTTCTGTTTCTGTATTCGCAGCAATCACTTTCTTTTCGACATCACCAGGCATATTTTCATAGTGGCCGAACTTTTCACGGTGTGTTCCTCGGCCACCGGTAAGGGATCTCAGGGTCGTGGAGTAACGATAAAGGCTTGCCTGAGGCACTTCAGCTTTGATTACCTGAAATCCCCCCTCTGTGTCCACGCCTAAAACCTTTCCTCGCCTGCCTGAGATATCGCCCATAACATCACCCATTTGATCTTCCGGTACTTTTACTTCAATCTTCATGATAGGTTCTAGAAGACAAGGTTTTGCACCTATGAAGGCTTCTTTAAATGCGCCTTTCCCAGCGATCTGGAAAGCCACGTCTTTAGAGTCCACAGGGTGCTGTTTTCCATCATAGAAATTCGCCTTTACATCCACCACCGTACATCCGGCCAATATTCCTTCCACACAAGCTGCATTAACACCCTTTTCAACAGATGGCACAAAGACACGGTCAACACTCTGCCCGACAAGACTGTTAGAAAACTCTACTCCTTCTCCTCGAGCTTTAGGTTCAACGGTCATCCAAACTTCGGCAAACTGGCCAGCGCCACCTGACTGTTTCTTATGGCGATATTTCGATTCGCCCTTGCCACGAATTGTTTCACGATAAGGGACTTTCGGTTCGATCAAGTCAACTTCAACGTTAAATTTCTGTTTCAGGCGATCAACAACAATTTCTAACTGAAGTTCACCGAGACCGGAAATGATTGTCTGCTTCAACTCAGAATCGACACGATAAACAAAAGTGGGATCTTCCTCATGGAGGGTCGCTAAACCCGTGGCGATTTTTTCTTCATCACCTTTGGATTTCGTAACCACAGCTTCATGGATTGAAGGTGCGGGAAAAACAATCCCGGGAAGCTCTATATCCAGTTTCGCATCACAGAGAGTATCACCTGTATGAGTATTTTTCAGCTTTACTACTGCACCGATGTCACCTGCATTAAGCACGCCCGCATCTTTTCTATTTTTTCCATTCATGGAAAAAATAGGTCCCATTCGTTCATTGGAATGGCGAGAAGTATTCCTCAGATCNTGACCACTTTTTACAGATCCCGAGTAGACCCGGAAGAATGAAAGTTCTCCTACATGTGGTTCGCTCACGGTTTTATATATGAAAAGAGAAGTAGGTTGATCAGTAGAGGCTGTAATCATCATTTCATCATCTGAGCCAGATTTCGTTACGCTAACTTCTGCAACATCAGCAGGTGAAGGGCAATACTTTGATATAAAGTCCAAAAGTCTTGTTACACCAACATTGGTTTGCGCCGCCGTGGCAACCAGAGGAATGATACTTCCGCTGAGGATGGCTTCATGAAGTCCGCTTCTCAGTTCTTCCTCAGAAAGTCCACCTTGATCGAAAAATTTTTCAAGCAGCGTGTCATCTGATTCAGCAATGAACTCGATAAGCTCTTCGTGCATCTGATCAATTTTTTCTTTTAAATCTTCGGGAAGATCACCCTCTTCACTCTTGCCACTGGCATCACTGCTATAGGTCATCAGTGTCTTTCTGAGAACATCGGCCACCTGATTGAATCCCGGCCCGGCATTTACCGGCAGGGTGAGCGGGAAGACCCGCCGTGAAAAATGACTCTGAAGATCGCTCACAATCGCATNAAACTTGGTGTGCTCTTTGTCCAGCATCGTCACCACANACATTTTAGGAATTCCGTATTCATCAGCATAACCGCTCACAATATCAGTCCCTGTNTCTANACCGCTTGTAGCCGGCACAGCAATAACAGAAAGATCAGAAATCCGNAGCGAACTTTTNGCTTCGCCNAGAAAATCGAGGAAACCGGGTGTATCCTGAATATTTACCCGTTTATCAAGCCAGTTACAGTGNAGTGGTGTGTTGCTGATAGAAATTTGCCTGTTGATCTCCTGGTGATGATAATCAGATATGGTCGTGCCGTCTTCTATTTTTCCGATGNGGTTTGTCTCACCAGCGTTATAAAGCATCGTTTCGGCAAGAATCGTCTTGCCGGACGTACCGTGACCCACAATCGCAATGTTGCGGATATCTTCAGTCTGAATATTGCTCATAAAAATTCCTTTCTAAAAACTTTGAAAAGGTAAACCGAGCTCTACACAACCGTCCGCTTGGACGCCAAGGGGCGGGAGTATAAAAACGAACGTCAGCCAAATCAAGGCTTTTCGCCTCAAGCACGCTCCGTCGCTGATAAATGAGAATCGACAAATTCTCTCAGGACCGGCACCATGTAGCGATCTTTCAGATCGAGCGCACCGAACGAAACCGCCAGTATCCTGAGACGTTGAGCAAGAGGTCGTGTTTTNTTCANCACCACAAACTGATCACCGTTAACNGTGCAGTATCCTCCTTCAAAATCACCTTTNCCCTCAAGAATGGTCACATTGAGTTGATCAGNAAGTTCCTCAAAGTGATTGTACAGTTCTTCCGGTTTCAAAGCAGATCGTCCCTCCCTTTCTGTNTCACCATTGATACAATAGTCTTGATTTCCTCCACCCTGTCTCTCGGTACGATGAGTGTGGCGTCATCAGTGTTNATAACAGCAATATCACTAAGTCCCATAACTGTTGTNAGTTTACCCAAAGANTAGATGAGGTTCCCTCCACCGTCGATAACCAGGCCGTCACCTTTCACAACATTGCCGTCACCCTTTTTCGGCAATAGTTCAAAATAGGAATTCCACGACCCCACATCGCTCCATGTGAACTCGGATTTCACAACGTAAATGTTGGACGCTTTTTCAAGAATGCCGTAATCAACCGATTCGGACGAAAGCGAGTCCCACTTCGCTTCCAGAGTTGATTGATACTTGCCTGTCCCCACAGTCTGTCCAATCTCTTCCATGATTTCGTGATGAACGGCCATATGATCCCTCATGGCTTCAAGGTAAACTGAGGCTTTCCAGACAAACATACCGCTGTTCCAGAGGAAATCACCACTCTCAAGAAATCGTTTGGCGGCTGAGGTTGTGGGCTTCTCAGCAAAAGTTTTGACGCCAAATGCCTTTCCGTCTTCCAAAGATCGTTTTTTATCAAACTGAATGTAGCCGTAACCTGTATGAGGAGATGAAGGAACAATACCCAGTGTCACCAGGAGATGGTCTGAGTTTACCAGCTTCAGTGCCGATGAGAGTGCTCCTGAGAAAAGGCGGTGTCCCACGATAAGGTGATCTGCTGGAAAAACACCCATGACGGCGTCGGAATCTCTTGCAAGGAGATGAGAGGCCACAAGACCAATGGAAGGAGCCGTATTTTTTCCGGACGGTTCAACAATAATATTTTTCTTGGGTANACCCTCNACTTCCTTCTCAATTGTTTTNGCAAGATCCGATCCAACAACAATGTAAATNTCCTCTATAAACCTGATCTTTCTGAGCCGGTCCACCGTCATTTGAAGCATGGTCTGATCCCCGATAATGTTCAGAAGCTGTTTCGGACGGTTCTTCCTGCTCACNGGCCAGAACCGGGTTCCATGACCTCCAGCCATGATTACTCCAAACATTTTCTGTGATCTCACGGTTTTTNCTTCNCTGGATAGGTGATAATGATTCCCTCTACGTCCCAGTTGGCTCTCACTTCAATAGTATCACTTAACACTGTAAAAGGTTCGGCTGGCACCATGGGCAATGCTTTTCCAAAAGTATATCGGCCATTACCGTCTTTATCCTGAAAAGCACTAAGAAGCCACATACCACCGGGTATTTCTTCCATCTGAAAATCGCCTTCGGAATTTACCGAAACAGTCACTGAAATCGGGTCTTTTTNTACCGGTCTTGCGGTCACGGTCGTCTTTTCAACATAGGGTCCGGTAACACTCCCGGAGAGTCCGCCACTCCCCCTTTCTCTTCCGACTGATAGACTGTAATTAAACAGTGAATCAACCATAACAACGTTATCCTCCGATAGTATTTTCGAACCGTAAAGTTTAAGATCAAATATCTTACTTTCTGGCCAGCCTGTTTCGGGTACTACTTCCAACCTCGTAGGATCAGGCTGAGAAAGGGAAATNGCAATCGGGGTCTCTTCACTGTCAGTTAAACTAATGACCGAATCGGTGTCCGAAACGGTTACTAGCCGCGTGAACTGGAATGTCAAAGGCTCATTGCCGGGAACAAGAGCAACAGGTTTATTCGGGAGCGGCGAATGAATCGCAGGCGGGATGCTGTTCTTTTCCGGAATTGTGATTTGTCGGTCTACCGCTTCAAGCGTTTGACCAACGGAGTCCGTCAGACCAGATACAGAGAGGGAATAAACCTGCCCGGTCGCCAACTCATCAACAAAAAAATGAAGTTGGCTACTCTCATTAGGATATTGGAAAATGTGATTAGCTTTGATGAGTGCAACACTCTCCGGATTAGAAAATTCAATGACATCACCAAGAGATTCGGATAATTTGAAAGAATTCACAAAAGTAACCGTTCCCAATTTGGCATCTTCCATGACCGTTGAAAGAACGCGAAATGGAGGCACTTCTTTACCAAGGCGGATGTTTATATTATCAACGACATCATTCTCACTGTCTATAGTAACTGAGTTCTCCCAGTAGAGGCCGTAAGGCGACCGGGAGGGCGTCAGTGGCGCCGGGGCCGCACCTCCCCGGTGAGCCATCACGCTGAACTTACCNGGGTCAAGAAAATCAAAAGTGTATCTGCCTGAATCATCGGTTTCCGTGTAGTAGTCCGGGGTACGTAGTAAAAGGGTGTCGTCAGCAACTTCACTTTGNCGGAAGAGATAAACCAGTGCTGAGGTTTCCCCGAGTTCATACACAGTACCTGAAATTCGCCCGNTGGCAATTTTGTTCCCTGTGGTAAATGCAAGNTGGTAAGTTTTGTCGAGCCTGTTCTTCCGTTCGTCCATAATGTCTCTCGTAATGGTCAGGATATAGGTCTGCTCCTGCCTCAGCGCNTTCGGTAATGTAACGGTGAGGATATCTTTNTTCAGATCAACCTGGAGNTCTTCATCTGTAGGGGGCGAAAGACGGATGCTTCGGACATCTGTCTGTTCGTGAAGTCGCTCNGAAAATGTCAATGTCAGTATTAACCCNCCTTCAGTACCTGTGGTTCCTGATGGTGGTGAGACATCAATGAGNGACGGAGGTGTTTTGTCTTCCGNCCCTCCTGGCGGCGGGGAGACNGCCGCACACCTAAGAAAAANNACNACAAGNAGTNTAGANCGCTTCAAAANGGTGTCAGATCATACGGTATCTGGTTGTTATAGGTGATGGATGACGGTGTCACCTTGGCTGTGATAACATTAATATCAACCCCGGTCTTTTCAGCNGTAACCANCGCTTCAGAAAATTTCCGGTCTCTGTCCCACATGGGCCGNAACAGTTTCGCATCAGACCGTTGACAAACAAAAAGAATNCCTGCTTTAACGCCACTTTTTACCATATTTGCCAGCGCCAATGCATGCTTGGCCCCCCGTTCGGTAACAGCGTCTGGGAACATACAAATACTCTNTTCCACAAACGTNACCGATTTGACTTCCAGATAGTAGGGTTTTCCGTTTTTTTTCAGCAGAAAATCAAACCTGTGACTGCCTACTGTCACCTCTCTTCTAACCAGCGTGTACAAATCAAAAATGGAAAGTTCTCCATTTACTAAAAGACTCTGNACAAACCTGTTGGGAAGTGTTGAATCGATAGAGACCCAGTTCCGTCCCTTTTTTACCAGAAGNGTGGTCCATGAAGTNCGCCTNTGTGATGACTGACTATCCCTGGGCCGAACTTTCAGCTGAGCACCGGGAACTAANAGCTCCNTCANCCGACCAGGATCAGGAAGNTGACTCTTCACGTGTTTNCCGTCTATGTCCACCACTGTCAGGAATCTGTTTGGTCTTNCAACAAAACGGGCGTCCCTGAGAGGGCCGGGAATCTTCACGGGTTAGTTTAATAAAGCTTGATCGAAATCNTCTATAAGATCTTCCACCGCCTCAATTCCCACCGANANCCGAATAAGGCTGTCGCTGATACCGGCCGATTCACGCTCCTCCGGNGTCATTCCGGAATGGGATGTTGTGGAAGGTCGTGTCATAAGCGTTTCAATCCCGCCGAGGCTCGGTGCGGANACAGGAAATTTGGCACGGGTCATAAACCGNTCTGCCGACTCCAGCCCGCCGGCTGNTTCAAAGCTNAACATNCCGCTGAAGCCGTCAAAGAGGGATTTGGCTCTGTCGTGGCGAGGATGTGATTCTAGGCCCGGATAATTAACTTTCTCAACGGCCGGATGTTGCTCTAAAAACTCTGCCAGACTTTGAGCATTTTCATTGTGTTGCTTCATTCTCACAGCCAGCGTTTTCACACCTCGATGCAAAAGAAAACAGGCGTGGGGATCGAGGCAACCGCCAAAGTGATTCATCACAGGTATAATTTCCTCAATAAGATCTTCNCGACCAANTATAGCACCGGCGACAATATCCGAATGGCCGTTNAGATACTTGGTACAGCTGTGAATGGAGATATCNATACCGATTTCAGGTGGCCGGAAATTGAACGGGGATGCAAACGTGTTATCGATAACAGAAATGAGGTTNTGGTTCTTGGCAAAATCCACAACTGCTTCCAGATCACCCACTTCAAGAAGGGGNTTTGACATGGTTTCAACATAGATAACTTTTGTTTCAGGNTTCAGCGCCTGTTCCCAGGTGTCATGACTGTCTGGATCGATGAGAGTGAAACCGATNCCCCACTTTTTAATGTCGTGAGTTACAAAGCTGTAGGTACCGCCGTAGAGCGTTTTCTGGGCAAGNAGATGATCTCCCGAGCCGAGAAATGTCAATAGAGTGGTCGANATGGCGGACATACCGCTGGAAGTGACNAGGGCAGCTTCAGCGTTNTCCAGTGCAGAAAGTTTCTCGTGGAGCGCGTCATGGTTNGGTGTGTTNTTCAGCCTGATATATTTCAGATCTTTNTAATTAGTCTGACCGCCATACTCGAAGGTTGCGGANTGATAAACAGGGAGTACAACNGCNCCGGCCGGCCGCGTNTCTGGCTCACCGGCATGAATAAGTTTTGTCTCTATCTTATGCCNTTTATCTGCCATGGCGGCCTCCTTTAAACNTTCTCCAGTGCCATCTTCAGATCATCCACAATATCTTCAGGATCTTCNATACCNACAGACAATCTCACNAGGCCATCGGTCAGGCCNCGAGNNTGCCTCTCCTCTTCCGGCACATCTGCATGTGTCATGGATGCGGGATGAGTGATCATGGTTTCCACGGCACCAAGACTCTCAGCCANTGCNCACAGCTCTACACTGTTCATTAGGATCTTNCCGGCTNGGANGCCTCCCTCCAGTTCGAAACACATCATACCGCTGAAACCNNCCATNTGNCGCTTGGCAANTTCNTGNTGGGGNTGGGATGGCANACCCGGATANNCCACNTTNGCAACTTTNGNNTGNGATTCTAGAAACTCGGCTACGATCTGNGCATTCTCNGNNTGCCGCNGCATTCTGAGGTGNAGCGTTTTGGCACCCAGCATGGTGAGCCAGCAATCAAAGGGNCTCGGCACTGCACCGATAGTTTTCTGAACAAATTTCATCTCTTGAAAAATGTCTTCCCGATTTGTGATAACGGCACCACCGATAAGCTGATTGTGCCCGCTAAGATACTTGGTTGTGCTGTGTACCACCATGTCAGCACCGAATTCTAGTGGTCGAAGAAAAACAGGTGTGGCAAAGGTGGAATCCATCCCGTAATACAAACCGTTCTCTTTAGCAATCTCAGCCATGACCTCAAGATCGGTCACCTTCATGAGAGGGTTGGTAGGGGATTCAATCCAGAGCATTTTGGTCTCGGGTTTGAGAGCCGCTTTTACATTTTCAGGATCAGTGGTGTCCACATATGAAAAATGGAGATTATACCTTGTAAGGATCTGGTTGAAATGTCGTGAGACACCACCATACACGTCATCGGAACAGATGACATGATCTCCTGAATGAAGCAGTTTTAGGCAGCTGTCTACTGTCGACATACCGCTGGAGAAACAGACACCGTACTTTCCACCTTCGATGGCGGCAAGATATTGTTCCAGCATCTGCCGTGTGGGATTTGCTGAGCGGGTATAATCGTACCCCTTGTCTCTGCCTACTTCCGGTAAAACATAAGTGGCTGTTTGATAAATCGGCGGAACGACCGATCCTGTTGTGGGATCCGGTTCGATCTCGGCACGGACTACACGTGTATCAAATTTCATCTTTGTCTCCATTGTCTAAATCTTGAACATTTTCAAGAGTCTGTATGATACTTTTGGCTCATCATCAATCCAGAAATCCCTGATCCTTCATCCAGTCATCATCTACAAACTTGGTGAGATAATTTCTGATGGAATCAGGTAGAATTACCAGACACTGTTCTCCTTTATTCAAACGTCCCGCAATCTGCAACGCTGCCCAGACAGCCGATCCTGAGGAGCCACCGATAAGCAGTCCTTCTTCGCTGATGAGTCGGCGAGCGGTGAGAAATGAGTCCTTGTCATTGGTTTTGATGTACTTATCCACAAGGGCATTATCAAGCACATCGGGGAAAAAATCGTAGCCGATCCCTTCTACCATATATGACTTCACCTCATCACCTCCGCCGAGGATGGAACCTTCGGGATCAGCACCTACAATGATGATGTCGGGACGTTCTTCTTTCACCCTTTTCGCCACTCCTGTAATGGTTCCCCCTGTGCCGACACCTATGACAATCATCTTCAGATCTTCCCCAAATTGAGTCAGGATTTCTTCCGCTGTTCCGTGATAATGGGCATCAGGATTATCGGGGTTACTGTATTGGTCAAGTATGTGGGAATTAGGTATCTCCTCGTTCAGTTTTTTAGCGATCCCAATGTGACTTTCCGGATCATCCCAGGCTGCCTCCGTAGGCGTCCTCACAATTTCTGCACCAAGGGCTTTTAGAACGACCTCCTTCTCTTTGCTCATCTTTTCCGGCATAGTTATGATCATCCGGTACCCTCTAACGGCAGCCGTCAGTGCCATGCCAATTCCTGTATTGCCTGAAGTGGGCTCGATAAGCGTATCGCCCGACTTGATCCGTCCGGACTTCTCCGCTTCCTCTACCATCCTCACACCGATCCTGTCCTTTACAGATCCGCCAGCATTGAGGAATTCACACTTGCCGTACAGGTCGCAGTCCAACTCCGAGCCAACCCACTGAAACTTCACAACGGGTGTTTCACCCACAGTTTCCAGGATAGTCTCAAGCCGATTTTGATTTTGGCTCATGATACTACATTCACCATTGATGCTTTAAATGTAAATTTGAGATATCATTTGAAAAATGCCATCACCCAAAAGAGCTCTTTTAAGGAATTCCTCATCGCAAATCTACAGCATGGGGCAATTGGCAAAAAACCAAAATGTTTTTTCCTCATTGGTGCCCTTTGAAGCACCATCTGAAGCCATCTGGTTGACCCGATTTTTTGACAGGGACAATCTTACCAGAAATTGAAGAATGATCCTTGATCCAAACAAACAGTCCTTTTCCGAAAATTACAAGCTGATGATCGGTTCCATCGTACCACGACCTATTGCTCTTGTCTCGACTGTTTCCAGCAATGGACTAAAAAATCTGGCTCCTTTTTCCTATTTCAATGGGGTCTGTTCCTACCCACCCACCATCATGTTTGCGCCCGGCAGACGAGGATATGATGGTTTAACCAAAGATACACTCAACAATATTCGCGAGACAGAAGATTTCACGGTCAGTATTGTCTCAGAGAAGATAGGCAAACAGATGGTTGCCTGCGCCACCGATTATCCTCCCGATGTAGATGAATTTGAAATTTCCGGCTTGACCCCCCTTCCATCTGAAAAAGTGAAAGCGCCCCGCGTGGCCGAATCAAAAGTGAGCTTTGAGTGTAAGCTGAACCAGATTGTGGAAATTGGTGACGATAGCCCCGGCGCTGGTTTCTTGGTTATCGGTACAATTGTGATTTTTCACATTGATGATGATGTCTATCGCGATGGGAAAATCGATATAAAGACTCTCAAACCCTTAGGCAGATTGGCAGGAAACAGCTACACTCGGATCAGTGAGATTTTCGATATTGTCCGCAAAGTTCGCCCCGACTGACGGTGGACGAAAAACTTCAAGCTAAGAGAGAATCAGCACAGTCCATCCGAGGGATTCCACCATCGGAAATCATGGTCCCTTACCCCAGTATAAGGTCGCTCCTCGATTCGCAGGTACGACGGTACGGAGATCGAACTTTTTTCATCATTGAGGGTAAGAATGGTCGGGAGGAGATTTCCTTTAGTCAATTCTTCAAAAGAGTTTCCCAGTGCGCCAACTATCTCCGCCGGAATAAGATTGAGTTTGGAAACACAGTTTGTATTACATCGAATGAGCCGCTGATTACGCTGACACAGTTTTTCGGGGTATGGGCCGTGGGTGGAACGGTAGATCTAATAAATCTATCATCATCCATTTTTCCCAGCGATCCAACAGAATTTGAGAACGCACTGGACGGGGAAGCCGACATAGCGGCCTTGGGCAAAAAATCAAAGCTTGCCGATGACAGCCTTCGGATAGACAACGGAAATGATCTTACAGTTGTCCTTTCACATTACAACCTGATAGTCAACGGAATGGCTATTGCCGAATGGTTCAATTTTAGCGACAATGATATCCTCCTTTGCCCTAATCCGGTCTGTGAGCTCTTGACCCTCAGTGGAGGAGTAATGACCGCCCTTTACGCCGGCTGCCGAATCTTGTTCACGAAAGATAGTTCGTCAGACAACTTAAGCGAACCGGTCCACACTGCATTTTCCTGCACTCCGACACCAGGGTCTGAAGCGGATGAGACAGTTGTCCCTCACACATCTTTTTCAGAGTTAAATCATTCCCAAGTCACTACCGGTTTTTTCATGCCGGAGCTGACGGGTTTCGCCAGTTTTTTCCAAGCCAGTGAAAAAGTCACGGAAAACCTGATCCCAGTCGGAACGCCTCTCCACCTTTGTGAGATGACGATCCTTAATAAAAGTGGAGAAGAGTTACCTAACGGCGAACCGGGACAGATAGCGGTGCGTGGGCACAACGTCATGAAAGGTTATTTCAACAACAAAAAAGCCAACAGAAAAGCCTTTTCCTACGGTTGGTTTAATACGGGATTGACCGGTCTTTCTCAGATAGGTCCTGAAGGAGTTAGGTCATTCTTTGTGACAGCTCCCTAATTCAAACTAACCGATCTCGACTTCGGACCAATCGATCCGGCCGTCGTCGAACATGAGCATGCTGTTGACAACTGACAGCGCTTTTTTTTGCTCATTCCATATCAGTACCTTCACCGCCTTCTCGAATGGAAGCCACTGATAATCCTCATGTTCTTCCGAAAGGCGAACTTTGGGTGAGCCCACTTCCACACCGAAAACAGGGACACTGTTTATTCTGTCGTTGTAACTCTGGTAGAAGGACGTGACATGATCGGCTACAAAAACACGCTTCGGGCAAAGTCCCGTCTCCTCCTCAATCTCTCTCAGGAGCGTTTGCACTGCCGTCTCTCCCTCTTCAATCTGTCCCGCAACGCCTTGCCAAAGGTGCCCGTAACGTTTCTTCACTTGTCGCCTTAGCATCAGGTAGAGCGGACGACCGTCCTCGCCAAATCGATAAAGATAACTGTCAATATGTGTCACTGCCATATCAGCCATCTGAAGGAGAGACTGCTAAGAGTGTATCTTTTGCCCATGGGGCAAAGGTCCCTTCTTCAATCTCTTGTCGGATAGTGTCCATTAGTTCGATATAAAATGTAACATTATGGAGAGAAGCAAGGTGAAGGGCAAGAACGTCATTCAGTTTAAATAGATGCCGGAGATAGGCCCTGGTGAATGTTCCGCAAGTATAACAGGAGCAATTTTCACTGATGGGAGAGAAGTCTTTGTTGAATTGGCTATTGTGGATATTGAGTTTCCCNTCCCAGGTAAAAAACTGGCCATTCCTTGCGTTNCGGGTCGGAATGACNCAGTCAAACAGATCAATACCTNTTAACACAGCATTGATAATATCTTCCGGCTTTCCCACACCCATNAGGTACCTCAGNTTATCTCTNGGTAAAATATNGTTCATCAACACTACNGTTTCAAACATTGCTTCTTTTTCNTCACCTACNGCCAGNCCGCCTATGGCAATTCCNNTTTGGGCNAAAGGNAGAACAGTTTCGGCACTCTGTTTTCTGAGNTCTTCGTCCACNCCNCCTTGNACAATNGGAAAAAAATGAGGGCCCNACTCTNCAAATCCTTTATTTCCCTGCAGGAATTTATAGCAACGATCAGCCCANTTTTCCGTTCTCTTGACGGCTCCCCTTAGAGTAGCGTCATCTGAGCCGCCGGGCGGACATTCATCAAATGCCATAATAATATCAGTGCCCAGCNTCAGTTGAATCTCCATAGAAAGTTCTGGCGTCAAGAAATGTTCACTGCCGTCAAGANTCGACGTGAATATGACNCCGTCGTCGCTGATTTTCCTCANCTCAGCCAGGCTGAAAATCTGGAAGCCACCGCTGTCGGTAAGAATGGGGCTCTCCCACGCCATNAACTTGTGGAGNCCNCCNGCATCTTTGATAANGTCCATCCCCGGNCGNAGATAGAGGTGGTAAGTGTTNCCCAGAATGACATCAGCACCTANCTCTTTCAGATCTCTTGGTGAGAGTGTCTTAACGGCACCATAAGTACCGATNGGCATGAAAGCNGGCGTTGGTATCTCGCCCCGGGAAGTCACTAGGTGACCAACGCGNGCTGAAGAAGCAGTGTCTTCTGATTCTACTGTAAAACCCATNCNTCACCCGCTGTTGCAGNCACACGCCTCTTCACATGCATCCATACTTTCGAACGGAGCAACCCCATCACAACCACCCCAATAGAAGAATTCGCAGTCACCGGATCGCTTATCAAAATAGTANTGAATAATTGCCGCNTCNCAAGGNCCCGGATCNGGCTCNAGCTTGCAGGCAGAATCCTCTTCCCAACACGGCTCATTGCACCCAAAGAATAAGCAAGCCAGAAAAACCGCTGTNAAACGACTATAACCAAATTTCATTTGCCGTAAAAAAGCCAGCGCCGAAAAAATGCCGTGGAGTTTCAATCAGAAGATCGCTTTGAAGGCTTCNGACACGGTTCGGCATGTCGTCAGATGGAGCCCTTGCACTTTCTTCGCCCCTTTGTGAGGAACGACGGCCTGTTTGAAACCGAGCCGTTTTGCTTCTTTCAGCCTGCCATCCATGCCAGCNATGGATCTCAATTCTCCGGCAAGACCAATTTCNCCCATAAGGACGGTATCACNTGGCACCGCTTGATCTTTCTTACTGGATGCTACAGCGGAAATNACTGCCANGTCCGCCGCCGGCTCATCTATTCGCATGCCACCCACCACATTCACAAAAACATCACTCGTTCCAACTATTACACCCAACCGTTTCTCCAGCACTGCTAGAAGCATTGAAAGACGCCTCANATCGAAGCCGGTAACATTGCGCTGAGGCGTTCCNAANCTNGCATTGGAAGCCAANGCCTGAATTTCCACAAGAATTGGNCTGGTTCCTTCCATACTGGGGAAAACTGCCGAACCGGCTGCATCAGATTGCCGCTCAGCCAAAAACATTTCAGACGGATTCTNTACTTCTCTCATCCCTTCGCCAGTCATTTCAAAAACACCAACTTCATTGGTAGAACCGAAACGATTCTTCTCCGCCCGGAGTAGACGATAGTCGTGACGAGTGTCTCCCTCAAGGTAAAGCACTGTATCCACCATATGCTCNAGCATTCGCGGTCCGGCAATAACGCCTTCNTTGGTGACGTGACCNATAATGATTGCGGTGGTACCTCGGGACTTGCATACATCAAGGATCTTCTGTCCGCACTCTCTCACCTGACTGATNGCACCGGGAAGTGCNTCGCCNCNTTCNGTNAANATGGTCTGAATGGAATCAATTACGAAATATTCCGGTTTCAGCAAACTNATCTGTTCNTCAATCCNCTCCCATCGATTTTCCGATGTAATGGAGACTTTTTCTCCCGAGGCNCCGAGCCTTTTCGCCCTCAACNCAATCTGTTCCTGACTTTCTTCAGCCGAAACATATAGCGTTGTACCTCCCACCGCNGCNGCAGCCTGCAAAGCCAGTGTCGATTTACCGATCCCGGGATTGCCNCCCAGCAGTACCACNGNCCCCCTGAGGAAACCACCGCCTAAAACACGGTCCAGTTCACTGATGCCTGTGGTAGCACGTTCAGAATCTCCATTGGTGAGGATGTCTTCAAGAGATAGGAGGGGCGGANTATNCGCCCGCCCTTTTCCTCGTTGGCCNNCANCGGGCGGTGTGTACTCTTTNANCGTTCCCCATTCATTACAGGCTGGACACTTGCCGTGCCACTTGGAGAAATCGTTGCCACATTCAGAGCAGAGAAAAACGGTTTTGATTGAGGCCTTAGCCATTNCTGANCGGGATAAAGTTGATAATTCCCCCGAGGAAAATCAAGCACAAAGAAGGCTCTNGATGTTATTNAGTAACAGTCAGATNAAAAAATGTGATCTAGAAATCAGTACCCAANGAGATATAATACTGCCAATCGGAACTACCGTGCATGGTATANTCCTTGGCGGNATCGAATCGGATGATTGTATAGCCGATATTCAGCCTCAANCCCGCTCCATAGGTGGCAACAAAATCGTCAAAATCGGTGAGACCCGTGACTGGATCGGTAGATCGGAACTGGAAATTATCATCCCATGCCGCACCAGCATCAATAAAGAGAACTCCCTGAATGTTGCCGAGAATGATTCTTAGCGGGAAGCCAAGTGCAAGATAATTCACAAATGGAAATCTGAACTCATAATTTGTCAAAAATACCTTTGTTCCGTTTTTCTCCACCAGCCGGGCACCTCGAATAGGAAGGACGAAAATCGAGAAATACAGATCCTTAAGGTAGTTACTGTTTTCACTATCCCAAATGTCAGCATCCTCATCATCATTCCACCGAGCAGGATCGCGTTTACCATCAGTGTAGCCGGTACCGAATAGCCAGTTCTGCGTGCCACCAAGAAAAAATCTCTGTGGATCCGCGCCTAAACTAAATCCACCCATGGCTCGAAAGGCAAAACTGTAGAGTCTGCCAACTCTGAAATAACGGCGAGCATCAAAAAGAACTGTCTTGAAATCAAGGGGATATCCAAAAAGATCGAGACTTTGTGTGAACAGTGCATTGGTCCTCCAGCCGTCCGACGGACTGGTAAAACCCCACTGGCTGTTGTCATAAGTCCAGCTCAGAGAATATGACAAAAGGCGTAGTGATTCATCAAAGGCGAGAGAGTACTGGTTGTACGCTACAAGAACATACTCCCTGCTGTTAACGAAATGATTTGTTAGACCAAAACCGAAACGCTGGAATCTGCTGATAGGTCTGGAAACAGACAGATCCATACTGAGATATCTTAGCCTCAGAAAGTTCCACTGCGAACCGAAGATGTTTGACGTATGGAAAATACCGACATTCAGATCATTTCGTGGTTTCAAATAGCTGTACTGGACAAAATAATCGCTGTTCTCTAAATTCATCACCATTTCGGTACCGACATAAATCCGGTGATCTCCCAAGATATCACTGAACGCGAAAACAGTTGTACCCATAGCACCCCAGAGATTGCTGTACATAGCTTGACCGCTAACAAGATCTAGTGTAAAGCGGGTTTTATAAGTCTGGGTAAGGAATGAACCATCAGAATCTCGGGAACTCGATACGGCAAGTGGCTCAATAGATTCCACAGTAGTCGAATCAAAAATTCCGTCATTATAGTGTGCATATTCCGGAGCAAAAATCCACCTGGCAAAAGCATTATCTGCCCATCCAAGATCAATCTTATTCCCAACAGTGTCTTTCTCAACCTTTACAAGATCAAGAGGGTCCTCATCCGTACTCGTCAGAACGAAATTAGAAGGTTTAACCTCCATCGCTTCATGCGAAAGGGGATTGCTTAAAGAATAAATATCCCAACCTACTCCCGAATAGCCTGAGAAAACCAACATCTGGTCATCACTCGATAAGCTGAGCTGGAAGATACCGGTCAGGACATTGCTGATAGCACGGGATTCATCTTTATCCAGGTCAAGTATATAGAGGTTCCATACACCGCTGGCGTCTGATGTGTAAGCCAACTCACTAGACGTATGGGCGAAAACAGGAAAGTTCTCACTGAAAGACGTATCGGTAAGTCGCTTAATTGTTCTCTTCTCAAATTCCATAAGAAAAAGATCTGTCTGCTCATAGTCGTGTTGAAACATATTATAATCATTGGGAGTCTCGAGATATTCACCACGGTCCGAAACGAAAGCAATGTATTGACCATCAGGAGACCAAGTTGGTTCCGAGTCAGAAAAGACATCATTGGTCAGATTCTCCAGTTCCTTGCTCTCAAGATTATAGAGATAAAGGTCACTCGCATAGCCCTTGTTACCAATAAAAGCGATTTTTTTTCCATCAGGACTCCATGCTGCAGTGAAAATACCATCAAGTTCAAATGTGATTTTTTCCTTTTTTCCGCTATCCACCTCAATAAGGAAAAGAGCATCAGAACCGCCCGCTTTTGCTGCGAGAACAATACGTTTCCCATTCGGAGACCAGGATATTCCCGGTTGCAAAAGCTTCAGCTCTTCAAAATCCGGTGTCCTGTTTCCTTTTACAAGTTTCTTTACCAATTCACCATCATTCGCGGAAATCAAAATAACATCTGAATAACCACTTCGGTCGCTGATCATTGCAATGCGGCTACCATCGGGAGAAAGAGCAGGAGAAATGTTGAAATAGTTGTTAAGCTCTTTGTGATCGGTAATTTGCTGGGCGTAGTCTTCAAGCTCATCCCGGCCGGCCACGTCAGGCCAATATTCTTTTTTCAGATGTTTATGCCATTGGTCCGTAAGATCCTCAAAACCGAGCCCCATAGACTTCTGAAATCCTCTCTGAACATTCTGCCGTCGTTTGGATTGGGCAAAAATCTCACCCACTTTCTGCCAGCCATATTTCTCAACGATAAACTTCCAGACGGACTGCCCACCCTTATAGGCCATATAATAGTTCAGTTCCTGAATCTCGGGAATCCTGTCGTGTACGGCCACGTCCCTCATTGTCATGTCCGCCTGAGTATCCCACTGACTGGAAAGGTATTCGGCAAGACCTTCATTCATCCAGAGTGGAATCACCAGTTGTATTCTGTTTGAGACAATACTTTGTGCTGAGCCGCCATAGATCAAGTCGTTGATTATGGCGTGGACAAGTTCATGGTGGATCACATGACGAAACTGATCGTAGGAACCTTCGAAAGGGATCACGATCCTATTTTTAAAAAGCTCCGTCACACCACCAACACCCTCCGGCATGTACTGCATGGTAACGTTAGTCTGTTGAAAGTCATTGTGGGAATTGTAGATAATGATGGAAACACGCTTACGGAGTTCCCAGTCAAGATATTTGGAGACTTGAGAGTAAGCTTTTTCTACCGCTTCTGATGTAAACTCGGCCAGAGGCTGACCTCCCTTGTAGAAATAAATATCAAAATGAGGTGATTGAATAAATTCCCAGTCGAACTTCCTGTACTGGACCTTGTTCTGACCAAAAATCTGAGCAGCGGCAAAATCGGCCAGTAGGAAAATTGAAAGAATAATTAAACTAACTTTTTTCATTCTCTATTTCTTACTCAATACAAAAGTGTGAGTTCCTTATAATCCAATCTCTACATACAAGGTAAAACATAGGCAGAAAAATATCTTATGTCAAGGGAGGCGGCACAGATTCCTCCCCACATTTTATTTGATTGACGAGAAACCTTAAACTAAGTTTCCGTGCTATGAAGCTTCCGTTGTATTTCATATCAGATGTTCACCTTAATCTGAACAGTTCTGCTAACGAGGTCGAGAAGCGCGAACGACTGATTGAGTTCGTCCGGTACGTCTCCAAGACGGGCGGAACGCTCTTTATCGTGGGTGATCTGTTCGATTTCTGGTTCGAATACAAGCATGTCATGCCAAAAGCGTATTTCGATATTTTGACTGCCCTTAATGACGCAAAGTTAAATGGTGTGGATCTGCATTTCATTCCGGGGAATCACGACTGTTGGGGGCGGGAATTCCTAGATGAGACACTTTTCAATAAAGTATACCCGGAAGGAGTCACCCTCGACATAAAAGGTAAACGATTCCTGATAAGCCACGGAGACGGCTTACTGTCCTGGGACCGGGGTTACCGGGTACTTCGGAGTGTGCTGCGCAACCGGGTTTTTGTATTCCTCTATCGTTGGCTTCATCCGGACATTGGTTACGCCATCGCAAAAAACTTTTCAAGGAACGATGACTATGACCACTATTCAGCGGAACAGAAAGAAAAAATCGTTGAAGAACTAATACAATACTCTGAAGAGCAATGCAAAAATGATATTGATTATGTCATTATTGGGCATTACCATCAACATAAGGATATCCAGCTGGAGAACGGACAGTTTCTCATCCTCGGCGACTGGATTAAGTACCATTCCTACGGTTTCTTTGACGGAGAAAGTCTGTCCCTGAAAAGTTGGGAGAATGAGAAAGTTGAATATTGACCCAAAACTAAAAAGGTGGGCTGTGGTGATGCTGATTGCGCTCACGAGCCTTTCATCCACAGGATGTTCCCAAGCAAAGAATCTGATCAACCGTTTCAAGAAAAAGGGTGATGTTGAGACTGCCTCTCCCCAGACTGTTGAAGAACTTCGCGTCACCTACATTGAAGGCGACATGGGTGCGTTGGAAGAACTCATCGCTATTTATCAAGATGAGGAACAGCAGCTAGATGTACGGAAATCGGCTGTTCGTGCCATGGCAGAAACACAGCACCCTCTTGCTCTAGATGCTCTCGCTGAATATGTAAAAAAAGCCGAAGCACTCAATATTGAACTCATGGTCACAAGTGTGGGAGTCCTTTCGCAATTCCAGGATGATCCTGTAGCATCAGGTGCCCTCATGGAATCAATCTTTGCCGTCGATGACAAACTGAGACAAATTCAAGCTGCCACCTTCAAAAGCCTAAAAAATGTGAAGCCCGAGAATAAGGTTCTGGCACTCATTGACATTTATGAGCGGAGCCGCGCCGCTTTTTACAGCACCGCCACCATGGTTTCTAACACCTTGTCTTCTATGGATGAGGATGAAGTGATTCCTGTACTCATTTTCCTGGCGAAAGATGAGACACTGGATGTAAAGGCGAGGAATCGTGCACTGGAAATCCTTGCTGCGAGAAAGAATGATGCCAGGGTTGTGGAAATGTTCGTGGAGATGCTCACCGATCCCTCTATGGAAGCTCAGATCCGGGACTTCGCTATTCATACTATGAAGGAAGTAAAGGAGGAGCGTCTTATCCTCGCACTGCTGGATACCTACAGCCAGGGGCAGGCATCCTACTACTCCCTACTTAGCACACTCCTGGATGCCCTGGGTAACTTCAACGACCCGGTAGTGAAACCGACTCTTGTTGAGATCGCCATGCAAGATAATATGCCCCGGTCACTCCGAATCAAGGCTATCCTGAATCTGGGCAATTTCAAGGATCCAGGAACATTCGAACTAATTCTTCCTATGCTGAAAGACCCAGAAAGCTACGAATATTATCCATATATCATTGAGCTGGCTCATTCGCTCGATGCCTATGATACATACAAGACAGAGATCAGAGATGCCGGTCTTATCGCCCAAGAGAAAGCGTTAGAAGCTTCTAAACTGGAAAAATGAATATTCCCCCCCGGTTATTTCTTTATCTCATTGCTCTAGCCATGATCTGGGGATGTGGCGGTTCTCAGGCACCCCAGTCCCGCCCCTCACCGCCTAAACCGATAGCCACCACTGCTCAAGTTCCCACCGCCGGAGGGTCAACTCAGGAGCGACTGGAGTTTTTCCCCACCGCCAACCGGGTACGGGAAAATATCGGTACTCTTATCACACTGTCTGAAAGCCGCGTAGATGCCACAATCGCAGCCTTGTCTGATGAACTGATTGCAACAAGTGAAAATAGCGAAATGACCGGTCTCCAGTCTCAGGAAGAAGCCACCTATAAAGATCTGATTTTTGACCTGGACGCATTCATCGGTTATCTACCGACGGATAGCAAATCTTACGCAGCTACAACTAAGGGTAGGAACAATCTGGAAGCCAAATATGCCAGTTATTCTCTCTCTGTCTCTGGCAGCGCTGCTGATGAGGTCATGGATGAAATCGAGAAAAGTGCCGTGGAATCCAATGCCCGTGCGTTAATGGAAGAACTCCGTACCATCGAATCAGCCTTGCCATTGCCACCGGATAGTCTCGAAACGGGTAGCACTTTTATTTTTGAGTCTGATTCGGTGGATCTCTTCTTTGAGGTTGTAAAGAGCGTAGAGGAGATGACGAAAGAGATGGAAGAGTTGAGGCAGACAGTGGCCGATTATGGTGCGGCCAAACAGGAAATGGTATCTTTTCTTGATCGGGAGAAAAAACTCACCACCGATTTGGAGGAGAGTAAATCACGTATCGATCAAATGAGTGCCAAAATAGATACAACACGTACCATGCAGGCGCAAGCCGCTGACTCTATAGGCACGGTCATTCGGCAGACTGATGCGGCGCTAAAAGATCAGATCGGAAATCTTTCAGTAAGTATCATTGACAGCATCACAAGCCAGAAAGGGAAATCAGATTCACTTTTCTTTTCACTGGGTACAAGTATGTCATTTTTCCGAACTCAGATCGATTCCCTTAAAGGGGTGGTCCGCTACTACGATATCGCTGAAAAAGGGCTCCCTGAACTTGACGAAGATGTCCTGGACATTTTGAAGCTTCCTGTACTACGGCACAAGATTACTTTAAAAAACGGCACAATTATCGTTGGATTCAAACTTGCTGAAACTCTGGATGTGATCGTTATGGAAACTACCTTGGGAAAACTAGTGATAGACCAGAATTATATCCTTGAATACGATGAGCAATATTTCCCTGGTCCTAAAGTAGAATTTGTCGGTGATTATGAAAAAGTAGAGTTTCCCAACTACGAAGAATTCTTGGGAAGAGTAAGAAACATCGGAAAAAAACGGGCAGATTTCGTGAAAGTCACATTTTTTCTCTGGGCCTCTACAACAGATCCCTTAGGGGTTGGCGAAGCCATGGTTGACGGTACCACCACCAAGTTCACCACAGGCGTGATCAGCGATGCATCGCTGGAACCGGGACAGATGGGCACATACCGCGTTGTGGTGGAGAAGCAGAAGGGAACCAGGATATCCTACCGCACCAATGAGGTAACTTGGCGGGATTATAAAGCCAAGGAATAGATTTAGGAAACGGGCTCAGCTAGCCCTGCCATTTCCATCCAATTATCGATTCTCACCTGTGGGATCTTGTATTCCCGATACATTTTTTTAGTATAACCGGTTAGGTTCACCCTGTTGTAAATGGTGACGAACAGTATCCTGAATGAGTGATTAGGATCATCTACGATCTGGGCAAGGGTAGAGGCGGGTACGGAAACATTCCATTCAAAACTCACCAAACCTTCATCTTTCACCTCTTCACTCTTCGAGGACACACTGTCTCTCACACTTTCCATCAAAACAGTTCCATCGGCAGTGACGATTTTGAATCCCTCGATGGGGAAATCGTACTCCCCTGAAAAAGTAAACTCAAATGTGGGATTTACTTTCCCTTTCTTAACAAGCTTCAGTTGAAAATCTGAAACAAGGTGGCCATGATACTTCTCCGCTGTGAATCTGTTCATGTCCAAAAGAAAGCCGTATTTCTCAGCCAAGACATCACCACTTCGGGACGATTTAATCTCCACTTCATAAAGAAGAGCCCAGTATTCAGGCGTGTTCAAGAAATTATCGAGGATTACCTGGCGGTACGCTTTGATAGCATCATCCAGCTCTTTCAGACGTTTTTCGCCCGTTTTGTTCGTCTCTGCAAAGTCTTTCTGGAGTTGTTTAAAACGGTCATATTTCACAGCATTCGTCTTGATACCGTCCATGGTGGCGATGTGACTGATGAGGTCTTCCCGAGCCGTCCTGAGGCCGGTCAGCGCCTCTCTCGAAGCATCCAATTTCAAAGCAATATCAGAAAATGACGACGTCAACTCAAGGTAAGGTGAGTTGACATCAGAAAAACCGGCAGGTATACGGGCCATGAGTGAAGAATAACGGAGGCTGTCTTCAGTAAACCCCGCCTCCTCTTCCCGGATACTGGCATCGAGAGAGGCAATGCCTGTCTCCATATCTTCAAGCACATCCTTGAACTCAGCAATAAGTTCGTTTAAATCATCCAGTTTCCTTCGCTGTTG
>PBTS01000023.1:0-43143 GCA_002729175.1 Fidelibacterota bacterium | reverse complement strand
CTGGGTTACACGTTGGGTAACTTCGACATCAAAACCAGCAGCTCTCTAGAATACCGCTGGTCTACCGGTGAAACTGAATTTGATCTACGGGAAGCTTATGCTGTTTGGTATCCCCGGTTTGGAGAAGTGAAGGTTGGGAAACAGATCCATGCCTGGGGTGCAGCTGACGGAAATAATCCTACGGACAATCTCAATGCTTACGACTATTACTATTTGTTCCTTCCGGGTACAGATCGGAAGATAGGATCTCTTTCCGCGGCGGTGTCAGCCTACCTTGGGGCTTGGCAGATTGAGGCTATCGTTATTCCTGAGCATGTGCCCAATCGTTATACATTCGGCGAGGAGGATTTTCCAATCAAGCCCCCGTTCGAGCCGGGAGAATACATTAAGGTAGAGGGCCCATTGGAGTATGGTGCTCGTCTCCAGACGACAGTGGGGGAGAGTGATCTTTCTGTCTCTTATTTCGAAGGTCATGATAGGGGATTCAGCCTTATAGGTATGAACTATCTCCAACTCCAATCCGTCAATATGGTGTTGCCGTTACCTCAGTTTGGATACAGGTCAACGTCTGTTCTCGGGGGTGACTTTGTCACTTTCTTCGGCGATCTGACCCTTCGGGGCGAGATGGGTTTTTTCATGACTGCAAATGAAGCAAATGATTGTTGTGACGCGCTGTTACCACTAGAAGCGGAATATCTGCAATACGTTCTCCAAGGTGAAGTGACAGGGCCTTTCGACATCCAGTTCTCAGGCCAATTCATCGGCAGTACGGTACTAAAAGCTGAAGGACTTACTTTTAATCAAGTGATATTGCAACAGACTGAATTAACGAAAGACAGTTTTGTACCGGGAATGGGAACCCCCTTCGCCATGTTTTCCAAACAGGCTATTATGCTATCCGGAACAGGCAACCTGATGGANAATAGCCTTGAACTTAGAGCTACTACCTTAGTTAATCTTGAGGAGGCGGGAATGATGNGTGGATTTGGAGTAGCCTATTCCCCTCTTGAGAATTGGGAANTTGAGCTCGGCTTGACTCAGTTTTTTGGTGATGAGGCAGATCCGACCAATCCATTTACACAACTGGAAGATTTTTCTCATATATCCGTCGGTTTTAAGTACAGTTTCTAGCTGAAACACTTTACCTTAGTTTTCATAACCATGCTCAGATTGACCAGTTGTCTTCTCATTACTTTTTCCACACTGCAACCGCAAGTGACGGGTCTCGAGATCATGAAGAAATTAGAGGCGCAGCCGGAGCCGCGAGATGTTGTCTCCAAAACAGTGTTGACACTAACCAAAATAATGAAAGCAAAGGAGCGCCACCGAAGCCGTGAGATNATGAGATATGAAAAGTATTTTTCGGAGGGAAGCTTTCTGTCCAAATCTCTCATTCGTTTCACAAAACCGGCTGATGTGAAAGGGACGNNTCTCCTCATNTGGGAATATCGAAAAAGGGGCAAAGACAATGACCAGTGGTTCTACCTGCCGGCACTGAAAAAAACAAAACGGATTATTTCCAATCAGAAGAATCAGAGCTTTATGGGATCTGATTTCACTTACCAGGATATGGAGGGGCGAGATATTGATGATGACACCTATACAATCCTTGGAGAGGAAGAACTTTTNGGTGAAACATGTTTCAAAGTCGAAGCCAAGCCTGTAGAAAAGGGAACTTACTCACGGCGTATCATCTGGGTAGAAAAAGAACGAAGCATTCTTCGAAAAGTGGAATTCTTTGACAGAAAGGATATACTCCTGAAAGTGATGACTATTCCTGAAGTTAGAAAAGATGGCGATTACTGGACGATTTTGAAGATGGTGATGGAGAATGTCCAAAAGTCGCACCGAACCATACTGGAAGTTTCCAATGTTCAGTACGACACCGGTATTGAAGACAGCTTTTTCACTGAGCGGTTTCTTAAGCGCGAAAGGTGATCATCTATTAAGAATATAAGTAGTTGAGCTCAGCCCTTTCTAAAGGGCAGCTATCAAAATGGAGTACAGTTAGGTGGTAAGGGAAAGAGTAAGTTCTTTTGGTCAGTTCATCGGCAACGATAACGTGTTCTTAAAAGTGAAATAGAGCTTTTAGGTTTTCGTTTCTTCAGATTGGAAACCAATTTTCTCAAAAGGATTTGCAACACTCGTAACCATATTATTCAGGTGGGAATTAATCCGTTTGAGGTATCGTGCATAAAGTGCCAGGGCGGCACAATCATCCGGTGTTANACTATTTATCTTTCCCCCTGCAGCACGGTCCACAATTGTGTCACAGATCAAGGACAGTTCCTTTTTTAATGTTGACATTTGATGCTTAGCACCATCTTCGTCCTGCTCTCGAAGGATACGAATAGTTTCCTTAAAACGTTCTTTTGTAGTTGATTCTATTTGATGAAGGTCTTCCTCAAGATCAGGAATATNTAAACGATTAGAATGTACTTCGGCAAGATCGAGTATATTCTTGGCATAGTCCCCAATTCTCTCAATATCGATAACAATACTCACAAGAACCATTCCCCCGGGAAGTTCGTTCGGGCCTTGCACTGTACAGTGTGTCATCACTTTTCTTCGAACATCCTGTTCGTACTCGTTTACCTTTTTATCCTTCTGGCGGATATCTTTATTTATAACAGTGTCATCGCTCTCCCTAAGAATTCGCATAGCTTCAAGACACATATCCCGGGCGATTTCCAGCATTTCATAGGATTGGTCCCATGCCTGTACAAGCAGGTTGTCCGATTTCCACAGTTTTAAGAGTTGATTCCACATGATTTTACCTCACAAATAAAATTAGTCTTAAGAGATTCAGAAATGAAATGTTTATGGTGCAGACAGTATAAGCCTTTTNCAGTGATAATCTCCAGATCCGGTTATCGATTTTCGTATTCATGTTATCCAGTATTTACGTGAGGAATATGAGTACCACCGGAACAAAGTGCAGAAGAATATAGATAGTGATGAATAGGNTCAAGTTTTTGGTCGACTGGCTCGATATAAGTCCAACAAATTCAGCCATCCGAATTGGGATGAACTTAAATGGGTAAAATAGAACAATACCGAAGACGTTGAAACAGAGGTGGGAAAAGGCAACAGTTACGGCCACACTGTTCTGCGTCGCCATGGCAGCCAACATTGCGGTGAATGTTGTTCCGATGTTTGCACCTATGGTATACGGGAAAATCTGTCTAACAGAAATAAGACCGGCACCGGCCAGTGGTATGATAAGGGAAGTTGTGACCGAACTGCTCTGGACTAAAGCTGTCATCAGAATTCCGAAGATGAAACCGAATACATCATTTCGAAAAAGGTACTTATCAATAATCACTTCTATCCTTGTTAGCATTATAGATCTAATTGTTTTGATTAGAAATGCCAGTGCAGAAAACATGATGATTAGGGAAAAAATGATCATGACTAGGTTTTTGTAAGGGAAAAATGAGAATAGGAAATCGAGTAGTTTAATCGCAGGATCAATAATGAAACTTAATGGATTGAACATTTTCAATCCACCCGCTCCTGAGAATCCTCTTTCTAGGACAGAAGCAGTTTTGGATATGATATGAAACTTCAACTCGATGGGGAACAAGACGATAACGACGCAAATATTAAAGAAATCGTGCACGACGCTTGCGGAAAACGCTCTTCGAAATTCCACCTTGTTATTGATATGACCGAGCGACACAAGTGTGTTGGTGATGGTTGTACCGATGTTCGCCCCCATGATGATTGGAACGGCGTTGCTCAGATTGAGAGCGTCTCCGGCAACCAGACCGACAACGATTGAAGTGGTAGTGGAAGAACTCTGAATGAGGCTCGTAGCTACGATGCCAATAATGAGGCCAGCGAATGGGTTAGATGTCATCATGATNATGATTTCGGCCAGATTCTTAAACTGCTTGAAGGAGTGCCCGAGCAGCTTGATACTTAGCAAAAATAGATAAGTAGCTATTATGATCGTAAGTGCTTTAACCAGCCTGGATTCTGTATTCATGCTTTTCTGATCACTAACCTAATCGTATGTCATTCATAGTCAGTGCACGATTTAATGACAAAGAATTAAATCTGGGAAAAATGTAAATAGGTCATTTTTCATAGGTGATAAATTCTAGCAGAGGTATTTCCAGGCGAATCAGCCAGAGAAAATCTGGGTGGTTCTTAAGTAAATATTGTGACCTCCCAAGTTATTTGAAGCAATTGAAGCTTATATAGCTTTGTAACTTAGAAATAGTTGTGGTTCAACCCAAGAGTTTGATAGGATTGTTAGGAAAATGTTAGCTATGAGACCCCTTTCCATCGCAAGGATAGTATCAGAATGACAATGACAAAAACTGTGAGCAGGGTACAGAGAAAAAGGGCCATGATTCGGTGGGAAATAAGTGCAAAAAGCCGCCAAAGAAAAGATAAAAACGTCCCAATCACCTTGTCTGGGATAAGGTCGGTTTGTACTTTTATCCGTGCTTTTCAAGTTAATTTCTAATTGGTTTGAGTTAGAAACTGTTCGACTTATTATCGAACAAAATTAGTTTGCCAAAGGAGCCTCTTCGGAGGCTCTTTTCATTTTAATGAAGAAAAAAATTGACCTGCAGGAAATAGACCCCATCAGCATTGCGGGTGTGGCTGATGAGAACCTAAAGATTCTCGAAGAATCATTTCCATGCCAGATTATTTTGCGGGGCTCAGACATTACTCTTGAAGGGAAGAAGTCTGTGATTGCGCAGGTGTCTGAAACCATCTCGGAAATGATGAAAACATACAGCAGGAAAAATCAGGTTACGGCTGGTGATGTACGGTCGCTGGTTGCTCTAATTTCCAATGGAGAGCACGTCGTATCCCTATCAGATGAACCTATCATTTTACATACTCGGCAAGGAGCTGTTACACCCAGGTCAGATGGACAAAAACAGTTCTACGAAGCTGTACAAAAAGATGACATGGTTTTCGCCATAGGCCCAGCCGGCACGGGAAAAACCTTTCTTGCAGTGGCTTTTGCAGTGGCGGCTTACAAGAACCGCCGGGTGAAGCGGATCATCCTTTCACGGCCTGCAGTTGAAGCAGGGGAAAGGCTTGGTTTTCTACCCGGCGATCTTAAGGAAAAGATCGATCCATATCTGGCTCCTCTTTATGACGCCCTTAATGAACTCATGCCAGCGGTCAATTTGAAATCACTCCTGTCCAAGAGAACAGTAGAGGTTATTCCACTGGCTTATATGAGGGGCCGGACGCTGGACAATGCCTTTGTTATATTAGATGAAGCGCAGAATTGCTCAGCCATGCAAATGAAAATGTTCCTCACTCGGTTGGGGCCGAACTCCAGAGCCATTATTACGGGCGACAAGACACAAATGGATATTCCTGATAAAAACGATTCCGGATTGCTTCAGGCTGAACAAATCCTGAAAAAGATCGATGGCATTGGTTTTGTTTATCTGGATCAGTCTGACGTAGTGAGGCATAGGTTGATAAAAGATATCATCAAAGCTTATAATCATAACGACAATGGGAAATAGTATACCTGTTGTTTTTGCGGGTCCTAAGCGGACACCTATCGGTGCCTTTCAGGGGAGCCTCTCAGCTGTTGCCGCTCAGCATCTGGGCGCTACCGCCATTTGCAGTGCTTTGGAAACTGCCGGTATTGCGCCAGACAGTGTAGATGAAGTAATTATGGGAAATGTGCTTCCGGCAGGTCTGGGTCAGGCACCGACCCGTCAGGCGGCCATCTACGCCGGTCTACCTAATTCGGTAGAATGTCTTACCATTAATAAGATGTGTGGTTCTGGTCTGAAAGCTGTTATGCTGGCGGCNCAGGCCATACAGGCGGGAGACGCCGGTGTCATCGTGGCCGGCGGAATGGAATCCATGACGCAAGCACCTTATCTTTTGCCCAAAGCTAGGGGAGGTTACCGTCTCGGGCACGGCGAAGTTGTAGACTCCATGATTATTGACGGCCTGTGGGATGTCTACAACGACAGGCANATGGGCCACTATGCCGACATGTGTGCTGAAAAATACAGTTTCTCCCGGGAGGAGCAAGATGCTTTTACTAAAGAATCTTACACCCGGGCACAAAGGGCCCAGTCCGAGGGGAAGTTTGCTGACGAGATTGTGCCGGTTGAGGTGAAAGACCGGCGTGGGAATGTTTCCGAAGTTTCGGTGGATGATGAGCCCGGTAAAGCCGATTTTGAAAAAATGACAAAGCTCAAACCGGCATTTGGGAAAGAAGGGACCGTCACCGCTGCCAACGCTTCAAAAATCAATGACGGTGCGGCTGCCTTGGTAGTACTGGATGAGAATAAGGGTGCTGAACTGAAGGTCAAACCGGTGGCACGAATCCTGGCACAGGCCTCTGTGGCCCAGGAGCCGGNGTGGTTCACAACAGCACCCGTTGGCGCTATTCAAAAGGTGTTGAAAAAGGCGGGTCTGGAGATGAGTGATATTGATCTTTTTGAGATTAATGAAGCGTTTTCAAATGTCGNNATGGCAGCCATGAAGGAACTTGACATCAGCCANGATGTTGTAAATGTAAACGGTGGTGCAGTGGCGCTGGGCCACCCTATTGGTGCCAGTGGCGCACGAATATTAGTGACACTTCTCCACGCCATGAAAACGAGGGGCGCGAAGCGGGGCTTGGCGGCTATCTGTATCGGCGGTGGTGAAGCTTCGGCCCTTATTGTAGAGGCTATCTGAAATGGATTTCAACTACTCTGAAGAACAACTTCTTGTACAGAAAACAGCCCGGGAATTTGCTGCGGAACAGTTAGCACCGGGTGTTGCCGATCGGGATGAGAAAATGGAGTTCCCTGCCGAGCAGATCAAAATGCTGGGTGAAATGGGGTTTATGGGAATGATGGTGCCGGAAGAGTGGGGCGGATCAGGCTTTGATACAGTGAGTTATTCTCTGGCTCTGGAGGAAATTGCAAAAGTGGACGCCTCCGCCGCTGTCCCTGTTTCTGTGAACAATTCGCTTGTCTGTGCACTTCTGTACAAATACGGCACAGATGATCAGAAAGAAAAATATCTTCGAAAACTTGCCACTGGTGAATGGCTCGGCGCCTTCTCCCTCAGCGAGCCCCAAGCCGGATCTGATGCATCTAATCTGCTCACACACGCAGAAAAGAGTGGAGATCAATACATTATTAACGGCACCAAGAATTGGGTCAGCAATGGTGTCAACTCCAATATTGCCTTTGTTTTTGCTGTTACCGAGAAAGGTGCGGGTCATCAGGGGATCACTATTCTTGCAGTTACAAAAGGAAGTGACGGTTTTACCACCGGGAAGAAAGAGAATAAACTTGGTATTCGAGGGTCTGATACCTGTGAACTGTACTTTGACGGTTGCACTGTGCCAGTGGAAAACAGGATCGCAAAAGAAGGAGACGGATTCAAAATTGCCATGTCTGTTCTGGATGGTGGAAGGATAGGCATTGCTTCTCAGGCTCTTGGAATTGCACAAGCGGCGCTTGAGAGTGCTATCACTTACGCCAATGAGAGAAAACAGTTTGGAAAGCAGATCAGTTCTTTTGGTGCCGTAAAAGAAAAGATTGCCATAATGGCCACAGAAATCACCAGTGCAAGGCTCCTGACCCATTACGCTGCAAACCTTAAAGATGAAGAAAAACCCTTTTCCAAAGAGTCGGCTATGGCGAAATATTATGCATCGGAGGTGGCCATGTCGGCCGCAACCGAATGCGTTCAGATATTCGGGGGTTATGGATATATGAAGGATTACGGTGTGGAGCGGCTTATGCGCGACGCCAAGATTACTCAGATTTATGAGGGGACTTCAGAAATACAAAAACTGGTTATTGCCAGATTAATGTTGGAGAAAACATGAAAGATATTGATGTAATGGAACCGCAAATTGATTGGGACAATCTTACATTCAGCCACACACCAACCAGAAGCATGTATAGGGCTACCTGCGATGAGGGGGGTGAATGGCAGGAGGGGAGCATCATCCCGTTTGGAAACATAGAACTTTCCCCGGTTGCCGGGGTATTGAATTATGGTCAAGGCGTTTTTGAAGGAACGAAAGCGTTCAGGACGGCCAAGGACCGTGCTATTCTGTTTCGTCCGGAAATGAACGCAAAAAGATTGCAATCATCTGCCAAGAGACTGTGTATCCCTCCCATTCCGGAAGAGATGTTTTTGGAAGCTGTTGAAAAGATAGTGAAGGACAACGCTGACTATATCCCGCCACTGGACAAGGGAAGTCTGTATATTAGGCCTGTTATCTGGGGGACCGGTCCGGTTCTTGGTGTAAAACCTTCCCGGTCTTATACCTTTATTGTTTATGTTTCACCGGTAGGTCATTATTTTCAAGGTGAAATTCCCTGCCTCCACATAAAGGTGACAAATTTCTATCACCGTGTTGCACAAAAAGGGACCGGTGCTGCCAAAGCTATTGGGAACTACGCCGCATCCCTCTATCCTCTCAAACTGGCAAAGGAACATGGCTTTAACGAAGTTATGTACCTCAATGCTCAGAATGAAAATTTGGTGGACGAACTGGGTGCCGCAAATGTGTTTGCTCTTAAGGGAGATACCCTTCTAACGCCGGGAATGAGTGGTTCGATATTACCTGGCGTTACGCGTGACTCAACAATTCAGATTGCAAGGGAGATCTTGGGCCTTGATGTTCAGGAAACGGATGTTACCGTGGATGATTTTCTCACAGCAGACGAGGTCTTCTGTGCTGGAACAGCGGTTGTCATTTGTCCCATAGGCCGTATTACAACTGATGATGATTCAGTCGAATTATGTACTGAGATGGGTCCGATGACAGCGAATTTTCGGAAAATATTGAAGGACATCCAGTTGGAGCGTCGTGAAGATGTTTTTGACTGGCTACGGCCCTTAGATCTTTATTAATGACTCTTGTCAAGACTCGGCGTTTTGCCCGTGAATTAGTTCTTCAAGGGCTCTATGCCGCCGAGATGGCAGAAGCCTCTCCCGATAAAATACTCGAGGATTTGATGAGTCGCCACACCGTCGACACTGAATCTAGAGAGTTTATGGAAAGGCTTTTCAATACATCCTTGAATCAAAAAGAATGGATTCGAACGCAAATTGAAGAACGACTCGAAAATTGGGACATTACACGCGTAGCTATTATTGACCTTCTCGTGCTTCAGATGATGATAGCCGAAATGGTATTTCTTGAGGATATCCCTCCTAAAGTTTCCATTGCCGAAGGTGTTGAAATAGCCAGGAAGTACAGTACAGATGAAAGCAGTTCTTTCGTGAACGGCATTCTTGATTCATTATATCACTCACTGGAAGAATTGTCTGTTCCCGGTGAGTAATATCAGGGTAATTTTTTAGCTTATGGGAGTTTCCTGAAGATTTATGGCAACAGGATTATTAAATAAAGTATTCGGTACCAAGTCTGATCGAGAGGTGAAAAGTCTCTACTCTACTGTAGAAGAGATAAATGCCATCTTTGAAACCCTTGGGGAAAAGTCAGATGAAGAGTTGGTTGCCCGAACGAGAGAATTTCAGGAGATGATCCGTGCCGCCGGTAGTCACGCTGCCGGTGAAGTAAAGGAGCAAGGTCTTTCCAGCGATGAAGTGGATAAGATAGCTTACGAAGCGGAACAGGCTGTTNTGGAAGAAATTCTCCCTGAAGCATTTGCCATGGTAAAGGAGACATGCCGTCGACTCNTTGGTGAGCAGTGGAAAGNGGTCGGCCAGCCCATCACNTGGGATATGGTACCGTATGATGTCCAGCTCGTCGGTGCTGTAGTTCTNCATACCGGGAAGGTGGCTGAAATGAAAACNGGTGAAGGGAAAACACTTGCTGCTACTATGCCAATATACCTGAATGCCCTCACGGGAAGGGGTGTTCACATTGTTACGGTAAACGATTACCTTGCCCAACGTGATGCAGAATGGATGGGCAAGATTTATGAGAGGTTAGGACTCACAGTAGGTCCCATGCTTAACCAGATGAATAATAATGAACGCCGTGAGATTTACCGGCGGGATATAACCTACGGTACCAATAATGAATATGGCTTTGACTATCTCCGGGATAACATGGCTCTTTCTAAAGAAGAACAGGTCCAACGAGGTCATGCATATGCCATTATAGATGAGGTCGATTCAATTCTCATAGATGAGGCAAGAACACCTCTAATTATTTCAGGTGCTGTAGATCATCCCACTGACTCAAAATACAAGGAGCTTAAGCCTCTTGTTCAAAAATTGGTCAAAAAACAGATTTCCCTTGCCAATTCGCTGGTTGGTGAAGCCGAACAATTTTTAGAGGACGGAAAAGAAAGTGAGGCTGGNTACAAACTGTTACAAGCGCTTCGAGGTGCGCCTAAGAACCGGCGGCTNCAAAAAGTGTTTCAGGAAAAGGGTACGCGGAAGCTTGCTCTAGATGTTGAGTCAGACCATATGCGCGATAAACGGCTCCATGAGGTGGATGAAGACCTTTATTTCTCTATCGATGAAAAAAGTAACGTTATAGATCTCACTGAAAAAGGTAGAACGGCTCTGGCTCCGGAAAATCCGGAGATGTTTGTTATTCCTGATCTTGGTGAAACACTGCACGATATTGACACAAATCCTTCTTTGGACGTGCAACAGCGTGGTGAGGCAGCTGAGGAGGCGCGTCTTTTACACAGTTCCCGGAGCGAACAGATACATAATATTACACAGCTTCTGCGGGCCCATTCATTATATGAAAAGGACGTTGACTATGTAGTACAGGACGGTAAAGTGCTTATCGTGGACGAGTTTACCGGACGTATCCTTGCGGGACGACGCTACAGCGAAGGTCTTCACCAAGCATTAGAGGCCAAGGAAAATGTGACCATCGAGCGAGAGACGCAGACACTTGCTACCATTACCATTCAGAACTATTTCAGGCTCTATAATAAACTGTCTGGTATGACGGGAACCGCCGAGACTGAATCTGAAGAGCTCCATTCCATTTACGGTTTGGATGTAACAGTTATTCCGACACATCAGGAAGTTGTGAGGGATGACAGGGACGATCTTGTTTACAAGACTAAGCGTGAGAAATATAATGCTGTTTTGGATGAGATCGGAGACTGCCACCATAGGGGGCAGCCGGTACTTGTAGGTACTATTACTGTGGAGGTTTCAGAGACTCTTTCCAGGATGCTAAAAAGGAAGGCAATTCCTCACAATGTTCTTAATGCCAAACAGCATCAGAGTGAAGCTGAGATTGTGTCACTGGCTGGAAACCGGGGAGCGGTGACAATCGCCACCAACATGGCAGGTCGTGGGACGGACATTAAGCTTGGTGAAGGTGTGAAAGAATTGGGTGGTCTCCATATCGTTGGAACAGAACGACACGAATCTCGCAGAATTGATCTACAACTTCGGGGACGATCAGGACGTCAGGGAGATTCCGGTTCGACTGTTTTTTACCTCAGTCTTGAAGATGACCTCATGCGCCTATTCAACAGTGAGCGGATTGCTTCAATTATGGATAAGCTTGGTGTTGAAGAGGGTGAAGTCATTACCGCCGGTATGGTGACGCGATCCATAGAACGTGCACAGAAAAAAGTGGAGGCTCGGAATTTTTCTATCCGGAAGCGTTTGCTTGAGTATGATGATGTGATGAATCAGCAGCGCGAAGTGGTTTATGCCAGAAGAAATGAGGCCCTTCATGGTGATGATATTCGCCATGAGATTACTGCTATTCAGAGTGAGTTTGTAGATGAGTTGGTGGAAGATTTCACAGAATTCGGAGATGAAAATCACGACTGGAATTGGGATTTGCTTGATAGTGATATTTCTTCCGTATTTACCATCGAAACAGATGATGAAATCAAGTCTCTAGAATCAGCGGATGAGGTGAAAGATAAGATTCTTGAGAAAGCTGACAACATCTACGCAGTTCGGGAAAGTTTCGTGCCGGCGGAAGTCATGCGCGGATTTGAGAGGTATGTTGTTCTCCGAACCATCGATGAAATGTGGAAGGATCATCTTTACAGCATGGATCAACTTCGGGAAGGTATCAACCTTCGTGCTTATGGTNAAAAAGACCCTCTTCTGGAGTACAAGTCAGAAGGCTTTGACATGTTCATGGAGTTTCTCCGCGATGTAAACAAGAATACAACTCAGCGTTTGTATAGAACCCGGTTGCACGGCATGGATGCCGCGCCCACTCTTGCTGGGAAAAAATCTGTTGGGCCTGTGAAAGCACAGCATGATGAGGCAGCAGGGATGGGTTTTTCTGCCCCGCCCACAAACGGTCAGGATGGTCAACCAAATGCTGCCCAAAAACCTGGTAAAATGGAACCTGTTCAAGTGGGGAAGAAGGTCGGGCGGAATGAACCTTGTCCCTGCGGCAGCGGGAAAAAATATAAGAAGTGTCACGGAAAATAATAGAGACTGTTTTCAGCCGCGGTGGTGGAACTGGTAGACACGCTAGCCTTAGGAGCTAGTCTTCTCACGGAGGTGCGAGTTCGAGTCTCGCCCGCGGCACTTATTTCCTGAAATCTTAGCATAATTTGTGAATTCTCTTTGGCACCAAGAATGGCAGAGTTGTAATTTCCCCGCTAATAATTCAACGAGATACAAACGATTCATTTTTCATAATGACGGAAGCAACTGAAAGCAAATCATCAGTAAGGGTTATTGTTCACTCATTTTTCGTGATACCCTTCCTTATTGCTGCATTTTCTGTACTTGTTTTCTTCATTTGGAGTCTCCTTACTTATGAGCCTCGCGGGGCTGAAGACTACATAACAGATATAAAAATTGGCGGTGCTACAAAACGTTGGCAGTCGGCCTATGAACTGTCCAAGATTCTTGCTTCGCCTAGCTGGGCGCCTCAGGGTGATCGCTTTTCGGCGGAGATGCTGTCTGCATATGAATATGCTCTGAGAGATCCTGACACTCGCGTCAGGCAGTATCTTATCCGTGCCATGGGAAATTCAGGCCTCCCCGAATTTTCTGAAATCATTCGGAGCGCACTCCAAGAGCCCAATTCAACTGTTGTGGCGGATGCTGTCTATGCTTTGGGACTTATTGGTGGAGTTCAAAACCTTGCGCCGACTATTGAAATGGTGCAACATCAATCTTCCCTGGTGAGGAACAGGTCCGCTATTGCTCTTGGTAATCTTGGACTTCAGGATTGTATCTTTCCTCTTCAAAAACTACTCCACGATGTTGAACCAAATGTCCGTTGGAATGCGGCTGTATCACTTGCAAAACTTGGCAGTGACAGAGGTCGTGATGTTCTCCTGAGTTTGCTTCAGAGAGGATATCTGGAGCAGTTTGATGATGTGGATCCGTACGAGCAGACTGAGGCGATGCTGACGGCTATTAATGCAGCTACAATCCTGGAGGATCCGTCTCTCAATGAAGCTATTCTGAAGCTGAGCCAGGAAGATATGAATATGAAAGTACGTGATGCAGCCATTAAGGCACTCAATCTTTAAGGAATATTCTAGCGATGGTTGACGAAGAAAAACAGGTACAGCAAGAGTCAGAAACTAAAGAACCTTTGAAAGAAAAAAAGGTACCTCCTCAGCCGAAGGCTTCTATTGGGGAAGGCTCTTTTAATGAAAAAGTGAAACGGCGCTCATTTATCTCCTGGTTATCTATTGCCTGGGTCGCCTTTGCGGCAGCAACTGGTGGTTTCCTCACAATGATGTTACGCTTCATGTTCCCCAACGTACTTTTTGAGCCGCCACAATCGTTCAAAATCGGNTTTCCTGATGATTACAAAATGGGTGAAGTAGATCTGAGATGGAAGAACAAACATGGTATCTGGGTGGTAAGAAATCCGGAGCAGATCTATGCTCTTTCCACTGTATGTACCCACCTTGGATGTATGCCTAACTGGCTGGTGAATGAGCAAAAGTTTAAATGTCCGTGTCACGGGAGCGGTTTTCGTATGACGGGCATTAATTTCGAAGGTCCCGCACCCAGGCCGCTGGAACGATTCAAGATTGTATTGGCTGATGATGGCCAAATGTTGATTGATAAGACCAAAAAATATCAATATGAGAAGGGTCAGTGGAGTAACCCAGAATCTTTTCTGGTTGTATAGTTAGAATTTCGACTCGGGGAGAAAGATGAGCGAGAAGACAAAGAAGAATATTTTCGAACGATTTGGGGAGTCAGCTGTTTGGAGATCAATTTTCAGGTCCGGCATTCCCAGAACGCGCAGGCAGAGAATGATGACTGTGCTCAACAGTGTTTTTCTTCACCTTCATCCTGTCCGGTTGCCGAGACATGCGGTGAAACTTAAGTTTACCTGGTGCATGGGTGGGCTGTCGTTTTTCCTTTTTCTGGTACTCACAATTACTGGGATTCTTCTCATGTTCTACTACAGGCCCACAGTGGAATATGCTTATGTAGATATGATTGATCTTGGCGAACAGGTGCCTCTTGGCATAATGCGGGAAATCCACCGTTGGGGAGCGCATGCAATGGTCATTACTGTTTGGCTGCACATGTTCAGGGTATTCATGACCGGATCGTACA
Source organism: Fidelibacterota bacterium (assembly GCA_002729175.1). Taxonomy (GTDB): domain Bacteria; phylum Fidelibacterota; class Marinisomatia; order Marinisomatales; family S15-B10; genus UBA2125. Next base: position 28,671 of record PBTS01000023.1, on the reverse strand, counting down.
AACCGCCGCGGGAGTTCAACTGGGCGGTGGGTGTTATTCTTCTCACCCTGACGCTGCTACTCAGTTTTACAGGCTACCTTTTGCCGTGGGATCAGCTTGCCATCTGGGCGATCACAGTGGGTACCAACATGGCCCGAGCAACACCCTTTCTTGGCAGTGAGGGGCCCGGGGCTGCTTTGCTCAGCCTGGGTGACATTAACTTCGTACATGCTGCCAGCGATATTCGCTTTGCATTGCTGGGTGGTCGCTTTGTCGGCGAAGCGGCACTGTTAAGATTTTATGTGCTGCATTGCATCGGATTTCCGTTCATCATCATGATTCTGATGGCGGTTCACTTTTGGAGGATAAGGAAAGACGGCGGTATCTCGGGACCGACCTAACCGAGAACTCCGGGAAAAAACATTATGGAAGCCTTCAAACATTTTATCAACGGAGTCACCTATCCCACTATTATGCTGACGGTTATTCTTGCTATTTTTCCGTTCATTTTTCCGCCCAATGATTTCTTTCAGAAGTGGAACCGCCGGTTGCGATTAGACTTTTTCTGGACAAAAAAAGGTCTGATGGCTGTCTTGGCACTTTTCTTCGCATTCTTCGTCATTGGTGTAACCGATGTCAACTCGCGGTTGATTTTTCTTAAACCGGATAATGTTCCAATTGTTGGTCTTCTGATACTGGTACACACATTTCTTTGGGTAAGTATGAACCAAGCCGTTGGAAATGATCGGTTGCTGGAAGCGGGTGAGAAGCCGGAAGAATACCATGATCCGGCGGACAAAGTTCTGGTCTGGCCGGATCTCGTCTATATTGAATTTATCTCTCTGATTCTTCTGATGTCGCTTTTGCTAATCTGGTCCATCGGTTTGGAGGCACCGCTGGAAGAACCGGCGAACCCCACCAACTCACCGAATCCTGCTAAAGCGCCGTGGTATTTTCTTGGCTTGCAAGAAATGCTGGTCTACTTTGATCCATGGCTGGCTGGCGTTGTATTTCCCACTATTATGATCGTCGGTCTTATGGCAATACCGTATATAGATAATAATAAGGAAGGGGCAGGATACTACAGTTTCAAGCAGCGGCGGATGGCAATCTCCATCTTCATGTTTGGATGGCTTTGGTTGTGGATTAACTTGATTCTGGTGGGAACATTTCTTCGTGGTCCCAACTGGAACTTTTTTGGCCCGTTTGAATTCTGGGATACTCACAAGCTTGAGGCTCTCGTAAATATCAACCTGTCAGAATTAATCTATATCAAGTTTTTCGGGATGGGATTACCGGGGAATATCCTGTTAAGAGAAATATTCGGATTCATCTTGGTCATCGGCTATTTTCTTGTTTTACCACCGATTCTTGCCAANACAGTGTTCAAACAGTTNTATCAAGCCTTGGGTAATTTCAAGTACAGTGTTTTTATCTTTCTTGTGCTCAGTATGATATCACTACCGCTGAAAATGTACCTGAGGTGGATCTTCAATCTTAAGTATCTGATAGCCATTCCTGAGTTTTTCTTCAACATTTAGCGAGAGAGTCGTGGAAAAACAGGAACGTTTTTACAATATTCTAAAGTTGAACAAAATGTTCGGCATCTCGAGTATCGTTTTCTTGTTCCTTCTTGTTTGGACGTTTGCCGAAGACTACGATAGAGACTGGAAGAACTACCAGAGAGAATTTCGTCAGTTGGAAGCTGCCAATACCAAAGGACAGCTTGACGGTGAATTAGAGAAACTGAATGCTCTCGAAGAATATAAGGAAGCTAAAAATACCCTGGATGCAGCCGAAAACTCACTGCAGGAAAAAGAAGACGATCTGAAAATTCTTGAGAAGCAGCTCAGAAAACTGGAAGCTGAACACTATCAAGTTGAACAGGCATATAATTTCACAAAGGCTGAGTACGATGTGGTAAAATACGAGCACGAAGAGGCTGTAGGGAGAGGTCACGGTAATCCAGAGAAAACTGGCGCAAAATATGACCGCTATGAAGTTGATCTGAACCAGAAACGACTCATTGTTGAAGAAACTGAGCGTCGCTTATCCGAGAAACGTAATACAATTCGTTCTCACCGTAAGGAAGTGAGGGAGGCGGACACCCGGCTCTCGCAGCTTCGGAGTCAGGCCACTATATTGGATCGNAAACTTCGTGTAGTCGATCCAGCAGCCATGAGTTTCGCCAACAAAATCGGCGATATGGTGAGGGACCTTCCTGTTCTCGATTTACTCTCTCCTTACTATAAGGTAGATCAGGTTGTTCTGAAGGATATTACGGAAGATATCAACTTCATGNAGATACCGAAAGTGGACCGGTGCACCACATGTCACCAAGGGATCACCGAGCCTGGCTATGAAGATGCTCTTCAGCCGTTTACAACACATCCGGATCTTGAGCTATATCTTAACAGTAATTCGCCTCACCCGTTGGAATCTTTTGGCTGTACCAGTTGTCACGCCGGCCGGGGACGTGGCACTGATTTTTCTACAGCGGTTCATACACCGGGTTCACATGAACAGGAGGAAGAGTGGATTGAGAAGTACGGTTGGCACGAGATGCACCATTGGGAGCAGCCGATGTTCCCCGTCAAGTACACAGAAGCCGGCTGTTTCAAATGCCATTCAAATGAAATTTACATTCGAGGTGCGGACAAACTGAACCTGGGAACAAATCTCGTTGAACGAGCTGGATGTTTCGGGTGCCATACCATCGAGCGTTACAAGAATAAACAGCGCATAGGCCCTGATCTGAATAAGATTTCCTCTAAAGTGAACAAAGATTGGACTTACCTCTGGATAAAAAATCCCAAGTCGTTTCGTCACAATTCATNGATGCCGAAGTTCTTCGGTCTATTTAACAACAATGATCCCGAATCTGTTGCCAGAACAGATCAGGAAATAAATGCCATAGTGCACTACCTATTCAAGAACAGTGGAGACTTTCCGCTTGATAGGATTCCGAGACGTGGAAATTCCGAGCGAGGGGAAGATTTGGTTAATTCTCTTGGATGCCGAGGCTGCCACAGGGTTGAATCCGAGGCGACTGAAGAAGCGACTACCCTCCAGACATTACGGCTGGATCATGGCCCCAATCTTATTGGGCTAGCTTCTAAAACGGAAGCCGAATGGATCTACAGCTGGCTTAGGGAGCCGGAGCGTTACTTCCCGCGGACGAAAATGCCGAATCTGAGACTCTCGGTGACTGAGGCCGCTGACATCACGGCGTATCTCATGACTATGGGCAATGGAGATTTCCTCGAACAGACTGTCCCAACAGTTGATGAAGACCAGATCGATGAAATCACCATAGCTTTTCTCACTACAATGTTCTCGGATTACGACTCCAGGCAAAAACTAACGGAGATGACACTGGAAGACAAACTCGACTATACGGGTGAAAAACTGATCCGATCATACGGCTGTTTTGGTTGTCACAATATCCCTGGTTTTGAAAACGAGAAGCCTATCGGGACCGAATTGACTGAGGAGGGGAGCAAGGAAGTCGCAAAACTGGACTTTGGCCTGTTGAACATTGAACATAGTCGAAAGGCGTGGTTCACGCAAAAACTGATGCATCCACGAAGTTTCGATGAGAACAAAGTAAAAGGTCCTTATGAGCGTCTTAAGATGCCGGATTTTGAGTTTTCTGACCAAGAAGTAGAAGCGATTGTCACGGCCCTTCTCGGTTTCGTCAAAACGTCTTACGGTGTGAAGCCGGCAAGATCCGTCAATCCTGATGTTCACATGGGTCAGTGGCTGGTGCGGGAGTACAATTGCCAAGGGNGCCATCTCATTGAACATGATGGAGGAGCGATCCGCCCCTCCATTACACAATGGCTTATGGATATAAATGGTATTGATCAGGATGCAGCACTTGAAGTGACGGCAGATCTTAGTCCGCCCGATCTCAATACGCAAGGTGTCAAGACACAGCCGGACTGGCTCTTCAATTTTTTAAAAACACCTACAACAATAATCAGGCCGAATCTCAGGGCCCGCATGCCCACATTCAATTTTGGAGATGATGAATGGAATTCAGTAATCAGATATTTTCAATATTTAGATAAACAGGTTGACGCCTATGAATCTCCGCTTACAGTGAATANGCAATCTGCTCGATACAAGGCGGGCGAGAAACTTCATGAAATGGGTGCATGTAATAACTGCCATTTTTACGGGACAACTCAGCCCTTACAAACTCCTCAAACATGGGCCGCAAATCTGGCACTTTCCAAAGAACGTTTAAGACCAGAGTGGGTAATGGAGTGGTTACGTGATCCGCAAAAAATAATACCTGGTACAAAGATGCCTAAACCCTATATCCCCGCTCCCGATGAACTGACTTCAGCTGATGCTTCAGAAATTTATGGGACAGACCTGATTCTTCTTGCCGGGAATGAAGATGTCATGTTAAAAGGGCTTAACGATTATGTATATGCAATTCCGGGAAAGATTGATATTTCTACTGAAATAAAAGCATTTTTTGATCAGAATGGATATAATTTCCTTGAGGGGGAAGAGGAAACCGATGAATGGGATGAAGAATGGGAAGAAGAGGAGTGGCAAAACTAGGCCACATATTTATTATTAATTAACTAAGGAGGATGCACTCATGTATCTGTCTAGAATAACCACAGCTTTGGTAACTGTAATAATTTTATCTACTAGTCTTACAGCCGGTGGAATAAAAGGTACAGTAAAGTATGATGGAAAAGTGCCGAAAATGAGGCCCATCAAGATGGCCGCTGATCCCATATGTNATGGGNNACATACAGAAGGCCCAGCTCGGTTAGAATGGCTTCTTGCCGGTCCAAATGGTGAGCTNAAAAATGTTTTCGTCTATGTGGAAAAAGGACTTGAAGGAAAGAAATTTCCTGTTCCTGAAAAATCTGTCACCATGGATCAGAAAGGGTGTCTTTATGTACCTCACGTTATGGGTGTTCAAGTTGGGCAAAAGATTGATATCCTGAATAGTGACGGAACTTTGCACAATGTGCATGCACTGCCAAAACAGAAAAAGAACGATGCTTTCAACGAAGCCATGCCCGGCGCCAGGAAAAAGATCACCAAGCAGTTCGGTGAACCGGAAGTTATGTTGAAAATGAAATGTGATGTGCANCCCTGGATGGGCGCATATATTGGTGTGTTGAATCATCCGTTCTATGCTGTTACTGATGAGAAAGGCAACTTCGAAATCAAAGATCTTCCACCTGGAACCTATACTGTAAAGGTGTGGCATGAGCGTTTACCAGCTAAGACAGCAACAGTTACGGTAAAAGCCGAGGGTGATGCTACAGCTGATTTTGTATTGAAACGACCGCCTAAGAAGTAGTACTTTGAAACAGGCGATAGGGGCACATTTCGCGCAATAACTAGGGGATAAATATGGTGGATCACGACCAAGAAGAACCGTTCTGGCGGAAATATATTTTTTCAGTTGATCATAAGGTAATTGGTCTGCAGTACGCCATAACGGCCATGCTGTTTCTTTTCTTCGGTTTTTGTCTGATACTTATCATGAGATGGAACTTGGCCTATCCAGGTGAGGTGGTACCCATTGTGGGTAAGCTTCTTTCCGAAGAAGGGATGCTAACACCGGACGGTTATAACTCATTTGGTGTTATGCATGGCACCATCATGATCTTTCTTGGGGTTGTTCCGTTGGCCGTTGGTGGTTTTGGAAATTATGTTCTGCCTCTTCAGCTAGGTGCCCCTGACATGGCTTTTCCAAAGATCAATATGTTCAGCTTTTGGTCATTCTTTGTAGGTGGTATTTTCATGTTGGCAAGCTTTTTTCTTCCCCAGGGTCCTGCCAGTTCTGGGTGGACGATGTATGCACCACTATCTGTGATTGCCACTACCGGAGAGACGGTCTGGCTCTTCGGTATGGTTTTTCTGATTACGTCTTCACTTCTTGGGTCAATTAATTTTATTGCTACTGTAATTCAGCTCAGGACAAAAGGCCTCACTTGGATGCGCCTTCCGTTCTTTGTCTGGGGACAGTTCGTGACTGCTTTCCTGCTTTTACTGGCTTTTCCTCCACTGGAAGCGGCTGCTGTCTTGCAACTTATGGACCGCCTTGCTGGCTCAAGTTTTTTTATGACTTCCGGTCTTTATGTGGGTGGTGAAGTTCTGGANGTGGCAGGAGGGGGCAGTCCTCTCCTCTGGCAGCATCTATTCTGGTTTTTGGCACACCCTGAGGTCTATGTCTTGATTTTGCCCGGAATGGGGATTGTGGCAGAGGTCATTACAAATAATACCCGAAAGCCGCTGTGGGGTTATCGTTCCATTGTGTATTCCGNCATTTTCTTGGGATTTATGTCTTTTGTCGTGTGGGCTCACCACATGTTTCTTACTGGGATGGGGACTAAAATGGCCGCGTTCTTCCAGACCACAACGATGATCATTTCGATCCCGTCAGTCATTATTCTTTCAGCACTATTTATCTCACTCTGGGGTGGTTCNATCAGATTCAATACGCCCATGCTTTTTGCTCTTGGTTTTTTGCCTATGTTTGGCATCGGTGGGCTAACAGGTCTTCCACTTGGATTGGCTTCTTCAGATATCCATCTTCATGATACTTATTACGTTATTGGTCACTTTCACTATGTGGTTGCACCCGGCACCATTTTCGCTCTATTTGCCGGGATATATTACTGGTTCCCTAAAGTGACTGGAAAACGGATGAACGAAGGACTTGGGAAGATCCATTTCTTTGGTTCTTTCATTTGTATGAATGGAGTTTTTAGCCCCATGTTNATTCAGGGTTTGGCCGGTATTTCTCGCCGCCTATACGATGGCGGTGCTTCATATCTCCATGCTGAACCGGTTTTACAATGGAATGAATTTATGACAATGGCCGCCTTAGGACTGGGTTTCTTCCAGTTCTTCTTTATTGCAAATCTCTTCATTTCATTGGCCAAAGGAGAGAAGGTTTCAAGTAATCCCTGGNAAGCAACTACCCTAGACTGGGCCGCTACGCCGACCCCGCCATTACCTCATGTCAACTTTGAGAATATACCTGAGGTGTACCGCGGTCCCTACGAATACAGTATGAACGGTGGCGGAAATGGTCAGAAGGATTTTACTCCTCAACATGAATCGGTGAAGGATTAAACAGATGCAGATACCATACACAGTTAAAGTTCGACCCGATACAGGACTCTATAATGCGAAACTAGGAATATGGCTTTTTCTAGCGTCGGAAGTGATGCTTTTTGGAGGCCTTTTTTCCGCCTATATTTTGCTCCGCAGCGGGGCAACTTCATGGTTTGTGGGGTCGGAAGAACTGAGTGTCCCAATTGGCACTTTTAATACATTTGTTCTTATTCTTTCAAGTGTCACCGTAGTGATGTCTTGGGCTTCTCTTAGGATGAACGATTTGAAAAAGTACAAAATGTATATGGGGCTAACGATCTTGCTTGGGCTCGTTTTTCTTGTGGTGAAGGTACTTTTTGAGTATATGCCGAAAATCGAGCATCATCACATTCCAAGCTCTCACAATTTTTTTGCAATCTATTTTGTGCTGACTGGATTGCACGCACTGCACGTCATTGGAGGACTGATCGTAAACGGTTATCTTTGGGGACCAGGATCCAAGATGTGGGATACCGATCCAGAGCAATTCTTGAATCGNATTGAAGTTGCGGGACTATACTGGCACTTTGTTGATATTATTTGGATCTTTCTTTTCCCAACACTTTATCTATTGTGAGGTGATTTATGGATGTGACACAAGATTTAAAGAAAGAAATTAATCNTTACCTCAAGGTTTTCGGTGCTTTGGCTATATTGACTGCTGTAACAGTGGCAGTGGCCTCTCTGAAAGTGGGTATCGGTTTTGCTATTATAATTGCCATGGTCATTGCGGTCACCAAAGGCTCCTTGGTAGCGAGCTTCTTCATGCATCTGGCCCATGAGAAAAGATTAATATATCTATTGCTGGTTATAACACTAGTTTTGCTTCTGGCGCTCTTTTTTATTACTTATGGAACTATTGGTGATCAGGTTGGAGTAGAAATTGTCTCTTAAGGCGTTTCATCTGGCATTCATTAGTGTCTCCACCATTATGGCCTTTGGCTTTGGAGTGTGGACTCTCATGGAGGATAACGGAAATTATATTTTTTATGGTTTTCTATCCTTTATTGCGGGTGTTGGTTTGATTNTTTACGGTATTAGGTTCCTAAAGAAGTTTAGAGAGGTGAGTTACTTATGAAAAGGTTGACTATAATTACAGTGGTTATGCTCTTTTTTTTCATTACGCCTGAAATTCTTTCGGCCTGTGCTGTCTGCTACGGTGCTCCAGCGGATCATCCCATGACGGAAAGCCTTAATTTGGCCATCATTGCCCTTATTGGTGTGACGNGCACCGTTCTCAGTGGAATTGCCACATTTTTTATCTTTTTGGTACGTCGTGAGAAAAAAGTTGATGATGTGACTAATATGTATGATTCAGCAAACGGAAACGGGAGATTTAATTAATGCTGGAATTACTTCATAAATTTGGATTGCCCGCAGCTTATTCTGCTCAAGCACCTGCTATAGATAGTGTTATTTCATGGATTCATATTCTGATGATGATTCTCTATGTTGGCTGGGGTGCCTTTTTTATTTACACCCTCATACGGTTTCGAAGAAAAAGGAATCCAAATGCCAATCCTAAGGGGATCACCAGTCACTTTTCCACATACTCTGAGGCCGGTGTGGCTATTTTTGAAATTATTATCCTTATCGCTTTATCTTTTCCTGTATGGGCGAGCAGAGTGGAGGAGATNCCTGACAGGGCGGATGCTGAAGTAATCCGTGTTGTTGCTCAGCAGTTCAAGTGGAACATACTTTATCCAGGTGAGGATGGTGTTTTCGGTCGCACCTCTCCGGATCTGATCAATGATGAGGCTCTTAATTTCATCGGCATCGATCGAAAGGATGAAGCTGCTAAAGATGACATCATTCCCACACAAGGACATCTTCATTTGCCTGTGGATAAAAATATTATTGTAGAGCTGACAACTCGGGATGTTATACACAGTTTCTCCATCCCAGTCATGCGCATTAAACAGGACGCTGTTCCTGGTATAAGGATTCCTACATGGTTCACACCGACTCAGACAGGGTCTTGGGAGATTGCCTGTGCACAGNTGTGCGGTAATAGCCATTATCAAATGAAAGGATTTGTCCACGTCCACACTCAGCGGGGATATGAAGCCTATATGAATACATTGACTATCGTTCAGGAAGTGGATGACTACGACTATACTCTTGATGCGGAATACACACTNAGTCAGGTGATCGATGCTTTGAAAAAAGGTAATGCCCGCGACGCTGAAGAACTGGCATTCCAGGCTCTNTCACAGGCTGAAGTGGCTAAAGCTGAAAAAGAGAAAGCTGGTGATGAGGACGATGACTGGGGAGAAGAGTGGTAATTATTTTCTGACGCATTCACCTCAATTCAGCGGTGGCTAAGAACAGTAACAGTTCAGAAACCTGGCTAAGGCGGTATTCTAAGTTTACCGCCTTTTCTACGTTAGGGCTCATCTTTGCCGGTGGAATGGTCACCAGTACTGGTTCAGGGCTCTCCGTACCTGACTGGCCTAACACTTACGGAGAATTGATGTTTACTTTCCCTTATTCAAAATGGGTGGGAGGAATTTTCTACGAACACCTTCACAGACTTATTGCCTCTTTTGTCGGTTTTTTGACACTTGTTCTTTCAATCTGGCTCTGGAAAGCGGAACCGCGGCCGTGGATGAAAAAACTCGGCTGGTTCTCCCTGGGGGCGGTCATAGCTCAGGGAATCTTAGGTGGATTAACGGTATTGTTTTTGCTTCCCACTGTTATCTCAATGACGCATGGTATTCTGGCACAAACTTTTTTCTGTGTCATCATTGTCATCACCTATTCTCTTTCAAAAGAATGGAAATCCTCAAGAGCCATCTTGGTCAAACCTGAAAATGAATCATTTGTCCGGTGGAGCATGGTTCTGACCGGGTTGATTTATGTTCAGCTGATTTTAGGTGCCCTCATGCGCCACACAGGGTCGGGTCTGGCAATACTTGATTTTCCTCTCGCCGATGGGAAAGTGATCCCTGTTCTCAACAATATGATGCTTTCGAGCATCAACTATGGGCGCTTCGATCTGGGGTTGGAACCGGTCACCATGAGTCAAGTGGTCATTCATCTTCTCCACCGGTTTGGGGCGATTCTTGTTTTTAGCGCCGCAACAGGACTGACGGTTCGGGCATTCCGGCATCAGCGCAAGGAAGATAGACTCTTTCTACCTGTCCTGTTCCTCGACCTTTTGTTGCTGACTCAAATTGTGTTGGCGGCTTTAGTTATTTGGAGTGTCAAGGCACCTTTCATAACCACTTTTCATGTCTGGACAGGAGCTCTGATGCTGGGAACATCATTCTTTCTGACTCTCCGCTCTCTGCGGATGTACGTCCCGGAAGGTCAGTTCCAAACCTTCTTTCAACATCAGCTTGAGGCTGAGAGAGAAGTTTCCGGGTTGAAGAGTCAATTATCAACCTTTTGGGAATTAACAAAACCGAGGATTATCTGGTTGGTCCTCGTATCAACCATTATAGGTTTTTATCTCGGTGCTGTGGAATCGGAGAGGTCAATTTTGACTGATCCGTGGCTTCTGATTAATACCATACTGGGCACAGCCTTTGTGGCGGCTGGCGTCGGGGCTTTAAACCAATATATTGAACGAACTTCGGACGGTCAGATGAAAAGGACCATAAGGCGCCCTATTCCATCGGGTAGAATCAAGCCATCATCGGCCCGATGGTTTGGTATCGTTCTTTCAGCGGCTGGTTTAGTCTATCTATTGTCAACTGTGAGCGTTCCAGTTGCCTTTGTTGCTTTTCTGACACTTTTTCTCTATCTCATCGTCTATACGCCACTGAAAATGAAGACAACATGGAATACGCTCATTGGCGCTATTCCGGGAGCTTTACCTCCCCTTGGCGGTTGGCTCGCTGCAAGCGGAAATCTTGAAACAGGTGGCTGGATTCTTTTCGGGATTTTGTTTCTGTGGCAGATTCCCCATTTTTACGCCATCGCCTGGCTCCACAGGAATGATTATGGGCGAATTGGTTTCAAAATGCTTCCTGTGGTAGACCCGTCAATGACGAAAACATCTGTTTATTCCGTTGTGTTCTGCGCACTTCTCATTCTTTGTACAACATTGCTACATTTGAACGGCATTGCCGGCCAGATCTTTATGTGGGGATCACTATTGCCTGGCGTCACCTTTCTTGCGCTGGCCATCGATGCCTCAAGAGGGTGGACGGAAGTGAGAGCGCGCCGCCTCTTAGCGGGATCTATCATCTATCTTCCGTTGTTGCTCGTTATCTTGGTTATTGATCAAAGTTTACTGTAATGACTGATCCAGTCCACATTTATTGCGTTGAGGAGGAATAAAATGTCTTTTCTGAAGGACAAACATCTTTGGTTTTTCGTCACTTTTGGTGTCATTATTCTTGTAGTGAGCCTAAGACGTCCAGAGAATAAAAAGGACGAGTTACCAGTCTTGGGAGAACTGATTGATTTCCGGCTCACTGATCAGAACGGAGACGAATTTGGTAAGGAAGATCTCTATGGGAAAGTTTGGGTTGCTGACTTCATTTTCACCACTTGTGCCGGACCGTGCCCGGTGATGACAGGCCAGTTCGCTGAACTCCAGTCTCGGTTTGCAAATGCATCGGATCTTAATCTTCTCTCAGTTTCTGTTAATCCCGAGTACGATACGCCTGAAATCCTTCGTGAATACGGCGAACGATACGGAGCAGACTATGACAAATGGCATTTCCTCACAGGAGATAAAGAAGCGATCCACAAACTCGCCGTTGATGGGTTCAAAGTCGGTTCTGTTGAAGATCCTATTTTTCACAGTACCCGCTTCATCCTTCTTGATGGCAAGGCGAGAATCAGAGGGTATTACATCAGTTCAGAGCTTGAGGAAATGCAACAACTGTGGCGTGACGCTGAACTGCTGGCAGAGGTGACACTATAATAGTATCACTAGCGGCTCGCGGAGACCAGTTTTGGCTCAGGATTATCTATATCCTTTCAGCCGTTCTTGCTCTTGCGGTCATTTTTCTTACTCTTGGACCCCGGACGGAGGGGATGGAGGGAGCAGTTGATGTTTCCGGTCTCCCTACCGTTAATGCCATTTTGAACTTGATCACAATCGTTCTCTTGGTGGCGGCTTACATTTTTATTCGCCAAAACAATATTACTCTTCATAAAAAGACAATGCTTACAGCTTTTGGAACGTCAGCTCTTTTCCTGGTTACTTATGTCGTTTATCACTGGTTCAAAAGTGGTCCTGCCCACTATTCTGGTGAATGGCAGGCACTCTATTTCTTTATCCTGTTTACGCACATCATTCTTGCATCTGTGATACTTCCTTTGGGGATGGTCACCCTGTACCGCGGGTGGACGATGAGTACTCGCAAACACCGCAAAATTGCGAAAATCACTTTGCCAATCTGGCTTTACGTCAGTGTTACAGGTGCTCTGGTTTACGTGATGCTTTATTTCTAGGTTTTTCTCTAGGCCTCGAGTTTGTGTCAATTCTATTAAGAGGCTCCATTTGATATCAATGGGGAGTTGATTAATTTCACTCGACATGAAGACTTTTATCTCTTTCGCCGTACTTCTACTTTTTGTGCAGATTGTTCTTGCCGAAGATGTTTATCAGCAGGTGAGGGTTTATTATACTGCACCTCAACAGTTGACGACAATCGCTGAGACCGGTATTCCCATGGATCACATCCGACACAAGCGTGGTGTCTACGTAGAATTGACAGCCAGTGAGGTGGAAGTGGCCAGGCTGGAATCGCAAGGTTTTGAGGTGGAGGTGCTGGAGCCAAATCTTCTCGAATTCTATCGATCCCGTTTTGACCGAAGATTCCGAACCTATGAAGATTTTAAACTGGGGTCTATGGGTGGGAACTATACTCTGGCGGAAATGGAGGCAGAACTTGACACGCTTCATTTTCTTTACCCCAATCTTGTCTCCGAGAAGATGAGTATCGGAAAATCAGTAGAGGGTAGGGACATCTGGACCGTGAAAGTTTCTGATAACGTTGATCTTGATGAAAACAGCAACGAGGAGTTGGAATCGCGCATTCTTTACACGGGGCTTACCCATGCCCGTGAACCATTGGGTATGATGAATCTTATCTATTTTATTCATCACCTTTGCAAAAACTATGGTATAAAAAAATTACCCACTGACATTCTCGATAACCGCGAGTTATGGTTCGTACCTTGCGTTAATCCTGATGGTTACGTCTACAATCAGACTATTGCGCCAGAAGGGGGTGGCATGCACAGGAAAAACAGAAAGGATACGAACTGTGGTGAAGAGACAACCCGCGGAGTTGACCTGAATCGGAACTTCAGCTATAGATGGGGTGCCAACGACCAAGGATCAAGTCCCGATCCGTGCTCTCCATCATATCGAGGAAGTGAGGCCTTCTCTGAAGCTGAATCGTCAGTTCTCCGGGATTTTATGGAGGGTAAAAGATTTAGGAATGTACTTCACTATCACACATACACTAATCTACTAATCCATCCCTACGGTGATGGCTCCTATCCCCCGGAGCCGGACATATCAATGTTCAGGCAATTTGGCAGAGAGATGACCAGGTTGAATCAATACCATGTGGGGACAGGTATTGAGACAGTTGGTTATACTGTTAATGGTGATGCTGTAGACTACTCTTATGTGGAAGAAGAGATGATCGCCTTTGCGCCTGAAGTGGGTGATTTTCTAGACGGCTTTTGGCCATCCACCGATAGAATTGGACCGTTGTGCCAAGAAAATCTTTGGCCAAACAGCTACTTTGCAAAAGTAGCTGGGACGGTTATGCAGGCTGATCTTATTGGAATAGATAGCCTCTATTTTCAACCTGGTGAGACAGGGTCAAGGAAAGTGGCTTTCCGGAATAAAGGCCTAAGGGAAAGTCTGGGAAATGTTACGGCCACCGTCAGTTCCTTGAACAGTGCCGTGGAAACAGATTCCATATTCATGAATCTTGGTACTGTTGAAAGGCGCGCATTTTTGACTGACACAGTGACTGTACCGGTCACTTTTTCCACCGGAGTTCCCCGCGGTTGTTCAAGCGGCTTGATTTTTCATTTCATCGATGACAACAGGGAAGTGTATCTCGATACCGTAGGATTCGTTATCGGTACGCCTGACATCAGTTTCAGCGAAGATGGCGAGTCGGATATGAACCAATGGCGCCAGTCACCGTGGGGTTTTTCGAATGAGGCATACAGTGGTTCAGCGTCTGTTACGGACAGCCCCAGTGGTAACTATAGTTCCAACAGTGCCATGAGTCTGGTGATCGATTCTCCCGTCGATCTTACTAACGCTTCCAACAGCCGACTGGTCTTCTGGGCAAAATGGGATATTGAAGATGACTACGATGGTGTTTCCATTGAAGCGAAGGCTAATGGCGGTCCTTGGATTTCCTTACCGGGTAAATACACCAAGAAATCCACAGGGTCAGGTAGTGGACAGCCCAAAGGAAGGTTTGTTTATGACGGAAAGCAGACAGATTGGGTCAAAGAATCCATTGATCTTGGTGCCTTCGAAGGATTCGGTGAAGTTCTCATCCGTTTTATCCTCAGATCTGATGAATACGACACGAATGAGGATGGTTTCTACTTTGATGATCTTCAACTTTTGACCTATCCAGCTCTTGATGTTTCTTCTGGAGATCTCACGGGTGATTGTCTCATCGATGTTGCTGATCTGTTGAAACTGGCTGATTTATTGATGTGGCCCGATTCTGCATCTGATGATGAAAGAGCCAAAGCTGATATGAATCACGATTCAAAATTAAATGTTCTCGACATGGTTAAGCTGGTAGACAAAGTTCTGGGATTATGACCGCTCCTGCTTGGGAATCATATGGTCTGGATGTAGATTTGAAATCAATGAATTACTGTTATTATAAAGGAGGTAATAGTGAGCGAGTTTTTTGATGATGAGCATCAGTTGATGGATGAACAGGAATTCGAAGAAAGTAAGGAGATGACAGAAGGTATCTCCATTAATGATCCCATCGATACGCTTACTCTACACAAAATGGTCTTGGTGGAACGTGGGACCACCATTCAAACTGTTATTGAGAAATTCCGGGCTGAAGGAGTTGCATGCGTTCTGGTGGTAGATGAGAAACTTTACGGTATTTTTACTGAGAGAGACGTTATTATGAAGCTGGCGGGTAAAGGGTTTGACTACAATGAGGAGATTGTTGACGATTATATGACACATTCTCCGGAAAGTTTGCGAGGACGTGACTCCATAGCCTTTGCTTTGAACAGGATGACAGAGGGTGGTTTTCGACATGTCCCAGTAATGGATGATGAAGGTAAACCTGTTGCTATTGTTGGTGTTTTAGATATTGTGCGTCATCTTGCTGAATTTTTCTCAGCTGATGTACTTAATCTGCCACCAACACCATTGAGAGAGCAGAAAAGCGCAGAGGGCGGATAAACTTCCGAAAATTAAAATTGCGTCGTCTCACCCCAATTCTTTCACTCGCTCTTGTCTCATTTTATTTGGGATGCGCTGCTCATCCTACGGTTGCAGACCATACATTGAAAAAAGGTGAAAAATATTATGGCTATACCCTATCGACAGAAAATATTTTTCCTGTAATGTTTTATCGTTTTGGCCTTTCCGATGTGAGTGATCTTGGTCTTCGCGTCGGTGTGCCCATCTATGGTTCAGGTATCGATTACTCGAGGACACTGTTTGAAAAAGGTAAGAAACGGGATGTTCTGAACTTGGGATGGAGTCTTACACCTAATACGAACTATGATTTCACCTATTACAAATTTCGTGACGGGAAGAAAAAAGGAGATACTATCTACTGGGCCTTCCGGGGGATGGTTATTCCTGACGGCTCCTATAAGGAAAGTGGTCAGAGTACACGAGTCGGTTTTCTCATGGGTCTCTTCCGAAAGAGTAAATTTGGATTAGAGGCTGGATATTTTCATGATTTCGCCAGCATGCCTCTCACAAAAATTTATATACCTTCGTGGGATGATTATGTTAAACAGAATGAAGAGTATAGCAGGTTTGATGTTCCCCACAGGTCTCCTGGTGGTTGGCCAACTCAACATTCACGTCTGGTAGGATTCTCTTTAAGGATTACTTTTCCGCTCGGTCCCAAAGTGGAGAAAGAGACTGAGGAAAAAGAGCAGTAAGTTTAAGCGTCCGGTCTCCGACCAGATTTACTTTAGATTATAACAGTTTGGATGAATACCACATCTGAAACACCACTCCTCAGTTCACTCTTGCTCGAGAATGATCTGAATGGCCTGAAAAATGTAATAAACGAAGCTGTCTCCAGCGATACTGCCCTCAGATCAATTTTCAAGGATTTGTTTCGATTTTCCGCATCCAATCACTGTGCTTACGCGGCATCCGATGATAACAGTACACACCCTCTCATAGCACTCAATTCTCTCAAGAATCTGGCGGCTCTTAGATTGGATTCTCCCTCCAGGCCCATCGTTGAGAAGGCCATAGAAATTTGCCACCATTCCCAGGCAAGCGATGACAGTCTGGCAAAAAGCGAACTGAAACAGGAGGAGTTAAATCAGCCGTTGTTCACCCAGGATTTTCTCTGGGCAGTGGTAGAAGGTGACTCTGTAAAAGCGAGATGTGAGGCAGCCAAGATCGCGGTCGTTTCAGACAATCGTGTTGCAGTTATAGAAATGATCATGGAGGTGGCCACTCATCACATGGATGAATTAGGTACTTTTGTATACGGTGTCTACCGCTCAGCGGTATTCGGCGGTGAAAAAGAGCAGGAACCGTTTATGAATCTACTTATGACTGAAGTGACGAAACAGCCCCGCCCCATAGAAACGGCAGATTTATCCGGAGACGACAGTTTGTACCCGTTTTTAGGAGATGTATTGAAAAACAGTGATGACAGAGACCTTTCTCTTTTCTCTACGGCTTTGCGGCTGTGGGAAACGGACAGCCCCCGGCAAAGCGGCTACCGAAAAGGGCTTAAACTATGGGCTGAACGACAATTCAAGTCCAAACCTTTGACAGAAGAGAATGGTGCCTTACGGAAAGAATCATCTGCTAATTCTATCATCAAAGCAATCAAAGACAATAATCCACCTCAGTTGACTCACTTCCTTTCCCGGGCCCGTGCCGCAGATGATTGGTCTTGGACCACAGAATTGGCTGAGAGTTGGATCAAATCATTTAAGACAGAAGAATCAGATTTTCTATTGCTCGATTCACTTCAATCTCTTACCAGAGCTGTTCCTGAACAATTTATACCTTTGCTGGCTGGGAGACTTCTTCAAGTGAATTTATCGATCAGTGAAAGATGAAGATAGGAAACTATAAAGTTACTTCACTCGTAACCAGCCGTTTCAGCTTGGATGGCGGCTCCATATTCGGGGTTATCCCAAAAAGTATGTGGGAAAAGGAGATTACGCCGGATGATAAAAATAGAATTCCGGCGGTAACGCGCTCTCTTCTTATTCGGGGTGATGGAAAAACTATTCTGGTAGATACAGGAAACGGTGATAAGTGGGATTCAAAAATGAAGACTATCCTGGACACAGATCCTTCCGTAGTGAATATTCAGGCATCTTTGGGTGAATTATCTGTTAAACCCGATGAAATTACTGACGTCATCTGTAGCCATCTTCATTTTGACCATGCCGGTGGAAATACGAGTCTTGATGGTGGGAAGGTGGTTCCTACTTTCCCAAATGCCAAATATTGGCTACAGAAGTCCAATTGGGATTGGGCCAACGCACCAACGGAAAAAGATAAGGGTAGTTACCGTTTAGAAAACTGGGAAGTGTTGGCTGAGAATGAAATGTTAACTTTTCTGGATGGTGAAGAAGAATTCATTTCCGGTATTCAAATTAGAATAACTCATGGTCATACTCCTGGGCAGATGCACCCTCTCCTTTCAGACGGCAATACCACTCTTTTCTTTGGCAGCGATCTTTTCCCAACACGACTTCATTTCCGAATCCCATGTATCATGGCTTTCGATAATAAACCTCTCAAGACGCTGGAAGAGAAAAAATCAGTACTCAATCAGGCGGCGGATGAAAATTGGATCATCGTTTTGCCACATGACAGAACAACTGAAGCTGTCCGACTCAAACGGGATGGGGATAAGTATGCTATTGAACAAATAGCATTGGATGGGGGGAAACAGTGACCAAAGTAGCTTTATTTATCCGGGACTTCGAACTGGGAACACGAATTGCCGACTCCCTCACGGCGCGGGGCGACGAATGCGTTTTTCCCGATACGGAATCTGAAGATTCACAAGATGCCAAGGTGGTTATTGTTGATCTTGATGAAGTTGATCAGAAACCGATGGATCTGGTACGCAAACTAATAAGCGAATCGTCTGAAATGTCTGTAGTGGGGTTTGCCGGTCGTGTGTCGAAAGGACTCATGGATGAAGCGAAAGAAGCTGGATGTCGCTGGGTGTTTCCAAAATCTTCCCTAGTAATAAATCTGCCGGCTGTAATGGAAAGCGGCGGCTGATGCCAAAAGAATCGAAACAGTTAAAGCGGAAACGAATGGCTCAGGTCATATCCCGATTGAGAAACGAGTATCCCACAGCCCGAACTAGCCTTGATTACAGGGATGCTCACCAGCTATTGGTGTCGACTATCCTTTCGGCGCAGTGTACAGACAAGCGGGTAAATATGGTTACTCCCGGTCTGTTCAAAAAGTATAAGACAGTAGCGGCTTTTGCTTACTGCAACGTCAATGAACTGTCTGAAGATATTCGCTCTACAGGCTATCACAATCAAAAGGCGAAATCTATTCAAGGTTCCAGCCTCATGATCCAGGAGGAGTACGCAGGTGAAGTGCCCGGCACCATGGAAGATTTGTTGGCGTTGCCTGGAGTGGGTCGAAAAACAGCCAACTGTGTCCTTGGGGCAGTGTTTAATGTGCCGTCCATGGTCATTGATACACATATGGTCAGAATCATGAATCTGCTGGCATTTACCCAAAAGAAAGACCCTGTTAAGATTGAGTTCGAGATTATGGATTTAGTCGAAAAAAAAGAGTGGGTTATTTTGACACATTTGATAATAGCGCATGGCCGCCTTGTCTGCATCGCCAGACGGCCCCAGTGCACCGATTGCTGTTTAAGTGATATTTGTCCCTCATCACTGGTATAGATTGGCATCTGTTTAATGTGGAATTCTTTTCCCATACTGATCATGGGCTGTAAATTAATAGAAGCACATTTGAAGGATTAAATTATAGATACCGGGTCATCAATGCCCTACCTGACAAAAAAATTCACATTTTGCGCAGCTCACCAATATGGACATCCCGATTGGAGCAGTAAGAAAAACAGAGAAGTTTTTGGGAAAGATGCTCGATTGCACGGCCACAATTACGAACTTGAGGTGACAGTTACAGGTGAAATAAATGAAGAGACGGGTTTTCTAGTTGACCTTAATGCACTAAAGAAAATTGTTAACAAGAAAGTGATCAATGTTATTGATCACTCAACCATTGAAAAAGAGATTCCGTGGTTTCGGGGTAAACAACCTTCCACTGAACACATGGTTATCTGGATGTGGGAGCAGATAGAGTCGGAACTTGAGGATACGAAACTTCATCGGATACGGGTCCGGGAAACACCTACCATATACACTGATTACTACGGCCCCGCCTCTGAATGAGTTTTAAAGACAGACTATTTTTATTTCTGAGCGGGGTTTTTCTTACTGCTCTAGTTTTAGGTAATGTTATTGGTACAACAAAATTTGTAAACGTTTTTGGGCTTACTGTTCCCGCTGGGGTACTGGCCTATCCGTTTACATTCCTTGCAACCGATCTCATATGTGAACTTTATGGTAAGAAAAGGGCGCAGACCATTGTCTGGACAGGGTTTGCCATGAACTTTTTCATGCTGGGTATCATGACCTTAGGACATCTTCTTCCAGATGCCAGAGGCATCTCCGGTGCTACATCTACTTTTGAATCGGTTTATCAGTTTATGGTGGGAAATGTGATCGCTTCCATGATTGCTTATCTTGTGGCGCAGACGGTGGACGTGCATATGTTTCATTTTTGGAAAAAATTGACCAAGGGAAAGCATCTCTGGCTGAGAAACAACCTTTCCACGACAGCCAGTCAACTGGTTGATACTACCGCAATACTAACAATCTTGTATTATGCAAATAATTTAGGAAACAATGTAAATACCTTTGGCGATCTCCTTCCACTCATCTATTATTCCTACTTGTTCAAGTTCTTTTTTGCTCTTTTTGATACACCGCTGTTTTACCTCGGGGTCTGGGTCTTGAAGCCGAAAGTCCATGATGATCCGGAAGAGGTGTGGGGTTACAAACGTTTTGCTGAGGAAGCCATATGAACGGTGATAATATGGAAAAAATTGAATCGATCATTTCAGATTTACTGAAAGAGATTGGCGAAGATTCCGAACGTGAAGGGCTCATAAAGACGCCGCACAGGGTTGCAAAATCGTGGACGACTTTCGCTAAGGGATATGAGCAGACGCCTGAAGAAGTTGTGGGCGATGCGGTGTTCAATGAGAAATGTGATGAGATTATCGCAGTTAAAGACATAGATTTTTTTTCACTCTGTGAACATCATCTTCTGCCGTTTAAAGGTGTTGCCCATGTAGGCTATCTGCCCAAAGAAAAGATTATTGGCCTTTCGAAAATCCCCAGGATTGTAGATATCTATGCCCGAAGACTTCAGGTTCAGGAAAGATTGACTCAGCAAGTAGCTGACGCATTGCAGGATGTTTTGAGCCCCAAAGGTGTGGCAGTAGTCATTGAGGCTGAACACCTTTGTATGCAAATGCGGGGTGTGGAAAAGAAATCTTCATTCATGATCACATCGGCTGTTCGGGGTGCTTTTCGTGAAAGCAATAAGACACGGGAAGAATTTCTTTCAATCATTGGAAAGGGACGTATCTGATGGGTCTTTTGGGTGCACATGTGAGTGCAGCGGGAGGTGTTGAAAATGCACCTGCAAGAGGTACCGCCATTAATGCTGACGCTATCCAGATCTTTACCGCCAATCAGAACCAGTGGTTCCCGAAAGAGCCCGGCGAAGAGAACTCAAAAGAGTACCGGGAAGCAATGAAGAAGGAACTCCCGCTGATGACCATCAGTCACGCGTCTTATCTACTGAACATGGGTTCGCCGGAAGAAAAAAAATTGAATATGTCACGACGGGCGTTCCTCAGTGAGTTGGATCGTTGTGACGCCTGTGGAGTTGAATATGTGGTCTTTCATCCCGGTTCTCACATGAAAACTGATGAAAAGGAATGTCTTTCACGAATTTCAGAGAGCCTGAATTACTGTCTTGACAAAAGGTCTGATGGCGAGGTGACTGTCCTCATCGAAAATACAGCAGGGCAGGGGACGAACGTAGGTTTCAGGTTTGAGCATCTTATCGGGATTATTGAAGGGGTTGAGAGGAAAGATCGAATGGGCGTCTGTTTTGATACACAACACGGTTTTGCTTCCGGTTATGATATCCGGACTGAAAAAGGATGGAAAGAGACCTTTGATGAATTTGACAAAACGGTAGATCTGAAGTGGCTCAAAGCGTTTCACATTAATGATTCAAAGAAAGAATGCGGTTCCCGCGTGGACCGGCATGAAAGTATCGGAAAAGGACTGCTCACCATGGAAACATTCTGGTGTCTCGTGAATGATGACCGGTTCACCGAACTGCCTATGCTGCTGGAAACACCTGTGGATGATCCTTCTGAATATGCAGTAGAAATTGAGCTATTGAGAGGCCTGGTAGGATCCAAGAAGCCAGCCAGCTAGTTATGAGCAAGAAGTTTGATATCGTGGTTATGGGTGGCGGTCCCGGCGGCTATGTGGCAGCCATCCGGGCGGCTCAGCTGGGTAAATCGGTGGCTGTGGTTGAAAAGGAGGCTTTGGGTGGCATCTGCCTTAACTGGGGGTGCATTCCTACCAAGTCACTGCTGAAAGATTCAGAAGTTTTGCATCTGGTGAAGAATGCGGACAAATATGGTATTGATGTTGACGGCTATTCTGTCAATTTTGGTGCTTCCGTGAAACGGAGCAGGAGAGTGGCCAAGCGCCTCTCCAAAGGGATCGAATATCTGCTTAAGAAAAATAAGATTGAATATATAGCCGGGACCGCTTTTCTTAAGTCAGCTACAGAAGTGGAAGTCGCTGGTGCCAAAGGTAAGAAAAAGACAGTGATCCAGAGTGACAACGTGATCATCGCCACAGGGGCTCGCAACCGGGAGTTTCCCGGACTTGAAACAGATGGGAAACGTGTGATTTCGTCCAAAGAGGCCATGGTTTTAGATGATATACCGAAAAGTATGATCATCATTGGTGCCGGAGCTATAGGTGCGGAATTTGCCAGTCTCTACAGCGAGTACGGTACGGAAATTCATTTGGTTGAAATGTTGCCTGGTCTCCTTCCGATGGAAGATGTGGAAATATCCAAACTTTTGAGAAGATTATTCGAAGACCGGGGGATGAATGTTCATACTTCCGCAAAGGTGGAGAAAATTGAGCGTCTGAAGACAAAGGTGAAAGTAAACATTACCAAAGAAGATGGTAAGGAGGTGATAGAGGCACAGATGGCGCTAGTGGCCATTGGTGTTCAGGGAAATGTTGAAAGGCTCGGGCTTGAGAAGGCAGGTGTAAATGTGGACAAGAATTACATCCAGGTGAATGAAGTTTATCAGACATCGGTGCCAAACATCTACGCCATCGGCGATGTGATCGGCCCGCCGTGGCTTGCCCATGTGGCTTCGGCGGAGGGCCGCGTGGCGGCGGAGTATATCTGCGCCAAGCAGCCCGAACCGCTGAATTACGGCAACATTCCCGGCTGCACCTACTGCCGTCCTCAAGTGGCATCTGTAGGAATGACTGAAAAAGCAGCCACAGATGCCGGTTACACCTTGAAAATTGGTCGGTTTCCCATGAGAGCGAGCGGAAAAGCGCTAGCGTTGGGGGAGCCGGAGGGGTTTGTTAAGGTTATATTTGATGAAAAGTACGGTGAACTTTTAGGGTGCCATATCATCGGTCCGGAGGCGACAGAACTTATCGCGGAAGCGGGGGCTGTGCGGACTCTGGAGACGACCCATGAAGAGATCCTACGCACCGTTCATGCTCATCCTACCATCTCCGAATCATTTATGGAGGCGGTGGCAGATGCCTATGATGAAGCAATCCATATCTGAAATTGATTGAATTAACCGACAGTTCAGCCAACAAGTCTCTAGATGTGATCCGTTTAGGAAGAAAGGCCTATGAAAAAGTTTGGGATCGTCAGAAAAAGTTGGTGGACGAACGTCGTATGGGGATTGTTCCAGATACGCTGATTCTCGTGGAGCACGATCCGGTTTACACCCTCGGAAAGAATTCCAACGAAAATCATCTACTGAAGTCAAGGGATGTGCATATTCCCGTCTACCAGATTGAGCGGGGCGGCGATGTTACCTTTCACGGACCTGGTCAGCTGGTGGGATACCCAATTCTGGACCTCCATCACCACCGCCTAAGCGTCAGCTGGTATATGCGAACGCTGGAAGAGATGCTGATTCGGACTGTGGGACAGTTTGGTATTGAGGCTCGACGCCGAGAGGGACTCACCGGTGTCTGGGTGGGAGAAGAGAAGATCGCAGCCTTGGGTGTCCGCCTTTCAAGATGGGTTTCCATGCACGGATTTGCCTTGAATGTCAACACCGATTTGGAATTTTTCGACGGTATAATACCTTGCGGGATTTTTGAATATGATGTCACATCCATGTCCCAAATCCTTGGGAAAGAGGTAAGTATGGTGGAAGTAGAAGAAACCCTCGTTACTATTTTTCGTTTATTGTTCAGTTTTCAGGAATGTGAGGCGGCCCATGCCTAGGCTCCATGGATTCACCAAAAAGCGCCTCCTTGATGTTTACCGGATGATGGCACAATCCCGGAAACTGGATGAGAAGATGCTCATCCTTTCTCGGCAGGGGAAAAGCTTTTTTCATATCGGTGGTTCCGGACACGAGGCAGCGCAGCTGGCAGCGGCAGAAGTGATGCGATCAACGGAAGATTGGGTCTATCCTTATTATCGTGATTTAGCACTTTGTCTCAGTCTTGGGATGACCGGAAGAGAGCATTTCCTTAATTCTCTTGCCCGGGATGAAGACCCCAACTCCGGTGGTCGGCAGATGCCGGAACATTTCGGTCACAAAGATTTGAGGATTGTCAGTCAGTCCAGCCCTACTGGCAGTCAATTTCTTCAGGCTGTTGGGTGTGCAATGGCCATTGTGCGAGAGGGAACTAAGGAAATCGTTTATGTTTCAGCAGGGGATGGGTCCACCAGTGAGGGAGATTTTCACGAAGCTCTGAACTGGGCAAGCAGGGAAAGGCTGCCTGTTATATTTCACATTGAGGATAACAAATATGCCATTTCTGTTCACGTCAGTGAGCAGACAGCCGGTGGATCGGTACACAATTTGGCGGCCGGGTATGAACATCTGGCACGATTCCAGGTTGACGGTACCGATTTCTTCGAGTCCCACCTAGCTTTTCAAAAGGCCACTGAACGGGCTAGAAAAGGGAAGGGCCCCACCATTGTTGTGAGCGATGTGGTGCGACTGCTTTCCCACTCATCTTCAGATGACCAGCGAAAATACAGAAGCAAGAAGGAACTGGAAGCTGATAAGAAGCGTGATCCCATTCCCCGGTTCCGCAAAGAGTGCATAGAATTTGGTATTGCCTCAGAAAAGGATTTCGATAAGATCGATGCGGAAATAGCATCGCAAGTGGACGCTGACGCCGAATGGGCTGAAAGCCGTCCGCACCCGGNTCCGGAGACCGCTACNGATTACGTCTACAGCAACAGCTCACTGCCGGAGTCAGGTGACAAAAAGAGTGTGGCNGAAAAAATTGTAATGGTGGACGCCATCAACCATGCCCTCCACGAAGAGATGATCAATAATGAAAAAATGGTCATTTACGGGGAAGATATTGCTGATAACAAAGGGGGCGTATTTACAGCTTCGAAAGGGCTCGCAAAAAAGTTTGGAAAGGAACGTGTCTTCAATTCACCGCTGGCTGAATCCTCTATTGTGGGTACTGCCGTCGGTATGGCTTGTGCTGGATGGAAGCCGGTGGTGGAGATTCAGTTCGGTGACTACATCTGGTATGCCATGATGCAGATCCGGAACGAACTGGCGTCTTTCCGTTACCGTTCCAACAATACGTGGAGCTGTCCGGTGGTTATCCGTGTTCCCGTTGGCGGTTATATCCACGGTGGTTTATGTCATAGTCAGTCCATTGATGGCTATTTTCTTCATATGCCGGGGATTCGCCTGGCGTACCCCTCCAACGCAGAAGATGCAAAAGGTCTCCTGAAGATGGCGTGCAGAATGGACGATCCAGTCATTTTTATGGAACATAAAGGACTCTACCGTTATGCCATGGCCACCACGCCTGAACCTGATGAAAATTATCTGCTTCCTTTCGGTCAGGCCCGTGTTGTACAGAAGGGGAATGATCTAACCATCGTCACTTTCGGAATGATGGTTTACAAGAGTCTTGAGGCGGCGAAAACGGTAGCTTCCACCACCGATGCTTCGATAGAAATCATTGATCTGCGCACCTTGAATCCCATGGATATGGATACAGTCCGTACGTCCATTGATAAGACCAACAAAGTTATGGTTGTTCATGAGGATAATCTGACAAACGGCCCAGGGGCGGAGATTTCGGCCATTATTGCTGACGAGTTTTTTGAACTATTGGATGGCCCCGTTCGTCGGGTTGCATCGAAGGATAGTCATATTGGCTATAGTCCAATGCTGGAAGATGCCATTTTACCGCAGACTGAAGAGATTGTGAAGGTTGCTCAGGAGTTGCTGGGATACTAAACATAAGAGTGAGTTATGCTAGTTGATGTCCTCATGCCAAAACTCGGTGAGTCNATTACTGANGGGACCATTATTAAATGGCAAAAAAATGTGGGGGACGCCATCGGCAAAGATGAAATACTTTTAGAGATCGGCACTGACAAGGTTGATTCAGAAATTCCTTCCCCGGCTGCTGGGGTGATTAAAGAGATTTTGGCCCAGCCCAATGATGTCCTTCCCATTGATGAAGTAATTGCACGGATAGAGACAGAGGGTGATGNTGCGACAGAAACTGTTCCAACTGAAGAAGAACCGACAATTGAAGAAACGCCTCCCGCTGAGGCGACGTCTGTTCCTGCCGATCNATCTCCCCTTCCACCGTTCGTTGCTGTTAACGGTAAAAAGAGGACTTTCTACACACCTCTGGTGCGGGCTATCGCCCGCCGGGAGGGTATTTCCGATTCAGAGCTTGTCTCAATCTCTGGTACAGGCCGGGNTGGCCGGGTGACCAAGGGAGACATAATGGCCTACCTGCAGATGCGAACTGAACCGACACCTACACCGGAAGCAAGAATACCAGCCGCTCCCACTCTGCCTCCTGCTGTTTCTATGGATGACCGGGTGGAGGAAATGGGTCGCATGCGCCAGATCATTGCCGAAAACATGCGGCACAGTCTTGACACTTCCGCTCATGTTTATATGGTGTCCGAGTGCGATGTGACAAACATTGTTGAGTACGTCAAAAGCATACAGGACACTTTTGTTGCTAGAGAGAGTTTTGGGCTCACCTATACACCCTTTTTCATTCTGGCGGCGGTAAAGGCCATTCAGACTTTTCCCAAAATNAACGCCTCTTTGGACGGGACGAATATTGTCTATAAGAAAAACATCAACATTGGCATGGCGTTGGACATGGACAAGGGACTCATGGTTCCGGTGATCCCGAACTGTGAAGAATTGAACTTTCTTGGTCTTTGCCGAAAGGTGAAAGATCTCACTNTCCGNGGCCGGGCCAACAAAATTACGCCTGATGAGCTTCAGGAGTCCACATTCACCGTTTCCAATTTNGGCATTTTCGGAAATGTACTCGGTATGCCCGTTATCAATCAGCCGAACTCGGCCATCTTGGGTGTAGGTGCTATCAAGAAACAACCTGTNGTGAGGGAAACAGATGCTGGAGATGCCATTGTCATCCGCTCAATCTGCTATCTTTCTCTCGGGATCGATCACCGNTTGTTGGACGGNGCNGACGGTGGCCNGTTTCTCCAGACTTTAGTGAGCATACTGGAAACTATGGACACTTCAGTACTTTTGTAGGAGACCGATNTCAAATATTATGATTCAACNTAAGACCNCCACCAGTAATCGAAAGCCGGACTGGCTGAAGATTCAGGTCAGANCAGGCCAAAACTACAAAGANCTCAAGGGGATGGTGANGCACGGCAATCTNAANACNGTTTGTGAAGANGCGCTCTGCCCCAATATTTACGAATGTTGGGANCGNCGGTCGGCAACGGTCATGATTCTTGGCGATGTTTGTACTCGNTCCTGNGGTTTTTGCAGCGTNATCACNGGNAAGCCGGTCTGGGACGATCCCNANGAACCNCACCGCACCGCCTTGGCTGTTAAACAGATGGGATTGAAACATTGCGTCATCACATCTGTTAACCGGGATGAACTTCCGGACNGCGGTTCCGCCATTTGGGCCGAAACTGTTAGGGAGGTCCANNGGGTCAATCCCCAATGCACCGTGGAGGTGNTGATCCCCGATATGCGAAATGAGGACGAGCTNCTCNAGACTGTTTTTGAGGCGCGGCCGGAAATCCTCGGGCACAACATGGAAACGGTACCGCGTTTGCACAGTACCGTGAGACCGCAGGCAAAATATGAATGGTCATTGGACGTCCTGAAGAAATCGAAGTCATTTGGTCTGAGAGCCAAGACGGCGTTCATGTTGGGTTTGGGTGAAAAAGCCGAAGAAGTTTTTGCCCTCATGGAAGATATTTTTCAGACAGGTTGTGATATTCTGGCTATTGGGCAATACCTCCAACCTACAAAAAAGCATCATCCTGTGGAACGCTACGTTCATCCTGATGAATTTGATGTATACAAAAAGACGGGCCTGGAGATGGGCTTCGGCTGGGTGGAAGCGGGCCCTCTTGTAAGAAGTTCATATCATGCCGATGAACAGGCCACTCTGACAGCCACTCCCATCCGTGTCTGAACAAAAACTTTTTACATACGGGATCATTCTCACCGGTGGAATCGCCATGGCTTGGTTGATCAATTCCCACTTGTCATCTTCATCATCTGCGGCGCCGCAATCGGTGTCTGCTCAACCGGCTTCCGTTGTCGCCAGTTCGAGAATACGAATTGGTGAACTGACGGCAACGGTAGACGAGGGGTGGATCCAGGAAGCACCGTCTTCCTCCATGCGGCTGACGCAGTTTCGACTACCGGCCAGCGAGCGAGGCATCGATGATGCGGAGCTGGCGGTCTTTTCAAGCATCGGGGGGAGCGTTCAGGACAATCTTAGCCGCTGGTTTGATCAGTTCAGCCAACCTGACGGTTCTGATTCTCAGGAGAAGGCCCGGGTGCAGAAATTTTCCGTTAACGAGATGTCTACGACCATCGCCGACCTCACCGGTACGTTCACAGGCGGCGGCATGCCCATGTCTCAACCCGTGGAGAAGAAAGACTATCGCCTTTTGGCGGCTATTGTGGTGGGAGCGTCCGATGTTTACTATTTTAAGCTGGTAGGTCCAGA